>DASXUZ010000118.1:0-7987 GCA_036504555.1 Prolixibacteraceae bacterium
ACAAGTGCCAGTGAGGGGAAAATAAACTCCCCGAACTGGCATTTTTATTCAATCAAAGTTGCCTCTTGGTCCAATTTTGGTATTGACATTTCTGGTTCAGGTCTTTTGGAGAAATACATTCAGGGATAAATACCCGCTGGATAATTTCATCAGCCATTAAAATGAATCATTTACAGATGAAAATCTGTATCTTTAACCTTTCATTGCCCGGTATATTGAATGGATTGGGCTCATTTCAAAAATAGAGTTGGATAAAACCTAAACTATGTTTTCACTGATAATTCCTGTTTATAACGAAGAAGGCTTGATTGACGAAATAGCTTCGCGCTCGGTAAAGGCAGTCGAATCGTTCACTGATCACTATGAGATACTGTTTGTAAACGACGGAAGTACCGATTCTACACTCCAGAAATTGATTGAAGTGCGCAAACACTTTCCAGGCATTAAGATCCTTGATCTATCCAGGAACTTCGGCCATCAGGCTGCTTTTACTGCCGGGCTGGAGGTAGCCTTGGGCAATTACGTGGCCATGATGGACGGCGACCTTCAGGACCCCCCTGAATTACTGGCCGAGATGTACCATAAAATCAAGGTAGAAGGATATGATATTGTAAGCGGTAAAAGAATCGGTCGAAAGGGTAAACGGCTGAGGATTACAACCAACCTGTTTCATGCATTTTTTAACAAGGTGGCCGGAATAGGCGATATGGAAAATTCAGGCAATTTCTCCATGATGAACAGAGCGGCCGTGAACGCCTTGGTCAGCATGAAGGAATCAATCCGCTACCTGCCCGGCCTGCGCACCTTTATTGGCTTCCACCAGGGTTTTGTTGAATACATCCGGGAAGACCGCAAGAAAGGTGAACCCAAAATGACCCTTGGAAAACTCATACTCCTGGGAGCAGATGCCATCTTTTCGTTCTCAAAGTTCCCCATCAAGGTTTGTCTTTTCCTGGGGATGATCGGAACCATTGTATTTATGTTCGCCGGGATCTATGTACTGATCGCTAAAATATTTGGATTTGCAATCATCGGCTGGTCATCAACGGTTCTAAGCATTTACTTCCTTGGCTCCATTCAGCTGATCTTCCTGGGAGTGGTAGGCGAATATGTATACCGAATTTACAAAGAATCGCAGAACCGGCCCATCTACCTGGTAAAGAGGTTTTACGATGCCGAACCTGAAAAATAATGCAGGAAAAGAATCTGAAAATAATATTCTGGACCCTGGCCCTGGTCATGTTGGGTGCACTCTTACTGATCAGCCGCGATGCAGGCATTTCGGGTGATGAAGAGGTGCATTACCTACATTCTGAAATGGTTTATCAATATTTCAACACCCTGGGACAGGACCAATCCTCCATCGATACCCCCAAAACCCACCTTCAATATTACGGGCAGATCTTTGACAACCTGGTCACTTTCCTGATCCACTGGTTTGGGATTGAAGATATCTACGGCTTCAGGCACCTGATGAGCAGCCTTTCGGGATGGCTGACCATTTTGGTAACTGCTTTGTTTGCAGCCTATTTCTCGGGATACGGGGCGGCCATTGTTGTGCTGCTGCTGTTTGCCGTTTCTCCCACCTTCCTGGGTCATACACAAAACAACCTGAAAGACATTCCCTTTGCCATGGCCTACATAGCCAGTGTGTTCTATTCACTTAAACTTGTTTATTCTGAAGGAAAACCCTCCAGGCAAACCATCCTGCTGTTGATTTTAAGCATCGCTTTTGCCATCGGCATCCGCGCCGGTGGGTTCCTGGTCGTTTTCTACCTCGGTTTGTTCATGGCCCTGAAAACCCTTTCCGATTGGGTTAAACAAAAAAGCCTTGATTTGAAAATCGTCAAAAAATACCTCCTGCTCTTTGGTATCATTTCCCTGTCAGGCTATCTGTTGAGCCTGGTAACCTGGCCTTATGCCCTGCAAAACCCCTTGGTGAATCCCTGGAAGTCGTACCTGGTAATGACCAATTTCCCTACCACTGTCCGCCAGATATTTGAGGGTCGATTCGACTGGTCCGACTTCCACCCCTGGTATTACCTTCCCAAATACATGGCCATTACCCTGCCACTGGTCGTATTTACCGGCTTAGCCCTTTTCATTTTCAATACCAGAAAGAATTTTTCAAACCATCAGCAAATGCAGTTAGGGCTCGTGGTCTTTTCTGTATTGTTCCCCCTTGTGTTTGTGCTTCTGAAAGGATCCAATCTCTATGGATCATGGCGGCACTTTTTGTTCATTTATCCCGGCATCATCCTGGTGGCGGCACTTGGCATTCATGCTTTTTTCACAAGGTTTAAACACCGCCTCATCCGTATCGTCGCCGTCGGTTTGCTACTTGTCCTGTCCTTCCACCCGCTGAAATTTATGGCTGTCAACCATCCGTATTATTACCTGTATTACAACCAGCTGGTTGGCGGACTGAAGGGTGCCTACGGAAATTACGAAACCGATTACTATTACCATTCCATGCGACAGGGAGCCGAATGGCTTCAGCAATACCTTAAAAATGAACCTCATCCCGATCCCGTAGTGGTAGGAGGGAATTTTCCCATTCAATGGTATTTCCGAAACGACCAGGCCGTTCAATTTGTCTATATTCCTTACCAGAACCGCAGTAATTACAATTGGGATTACGCCATCATTGCCAACAGCTATATTCCAGCCTGCCAGTTAAAAAATAAAACATGGCCTCCTGCCAATACCATTCACACGATAACAGCCGACGGAATTCCCATTTGTGCAGTCATTAAGCGGGTTAGCAAGGATGATCTGGAAGGTTTGAAGGCCCTTGAAATGGGTGATAACATTAAATCTGCGCATTTATTGCAAAAAGCTGTGGAGAAAGACCCTCAAAATGAATGGATCTGTTATAAATTTGCAGAGTCGTTGGCAGGCCAAAACAGGAACGAAGAAGCGGTGCAATTGTTTGAAAAGAGCCTGGAGATCAACCCTGAATTCGAACCTGCCCTGATGATGCTCGCTGCCCAGGCCTTAATCGGTCATGACAGGATCAAAGCGGCCAGTTATTTCAAGAAGGTCATTACATCCAACCGGAAATACCTGGATGCCTACGTTCAACTGGCGGCCATTTATACTGACACCAATGTCGAACTGGCGCGCAAGATTCTGAAGGATTGCCTGAAGGTCAATTCGCGCTACAAACCGGCCCTTCAGGCCCTGGCTGGTACTTATCGCAAGACGGCACCCGAAGTGGCGAAGAAATACGATGAATTAATTAATACTTTAAAATAACGTTTAAAATCAACACAATGAAAAAATTGATCATGTTTGCCTTACTGGGCCTATTGTTTATTGGAGGTCCATCGGCTGTTTTTGCACAAGGGGAAGATTCAACCGATGTTTCACTGGACGAACCAAAAGATACCATTTCAATCGACAAAATGGATCCTACCTTTTATGAAGAGGAAACACCCGCAGAATCATCCAACACCATGACCTATGCCATTATTGGCGGTATTGTTGTTATTGGAGGAGCTGCCTTCTATTTTATGAAGAAGAAAAAGAAATAAGAGATTTACCCAAAACAATAAAAGAAGCCGGCCTCAGATGCCGGCTTCTTTTGTTTAAATATACCCGTAACCATTTATTTTGTTTAAAGTCGATAGGCCGCCCACTGCCCATGGACCGGTTGCTCCCATTTATTGACATTCTACGAAGTCCATACAGAGTCAATACCAAGTCAATACCAAGTCAAGAGTTAATAGGTACATTACAGGTAGATAACAGGTACATAACAGGTACATTACAGGTTCATGAACCCATTATGTACCCGTTATGTACCCATTATCTACCCATTATCTACCCATTAACTCTTGACTTGGTATTGACTCTGTATTGACTTGATATTGACTTTGTAGAATTCGAATAAGATCTAAAACTTTCGGGGATAAGGAAGTAGAGATTATAAGTGAGTATGAAAAAATTGTGTAAATCTTATTTATACTAATAACCTATTGCGGAACTATTTGTACATGAAAGGTAGTGGGAGAAACTAAATAATACTCCAAGCGCATATTGTGGCGCCATGGATGATTTGCAGTCACAATAGAATACCTATTGATTACAATAAAGCAGGACCTCTTAAAATGCCTACTTCTTCAGTTCCCAGCTTACACCTTCCTTGCCATCCTTGATATCAAAACCAATGGCCGTCAGTTCCTTCCTGATTTTATCAGAGGTAGCCCAGTCCTTGTTGGCTTTGGCTTCCAGGCGGAGTTTCATCAAAAGGTCCACCACTTCATTCAGGACTTCACTGTTTCCAGCATCTGCCAGGGAATCAGCCCTCAGCCCAAAAATATCAACAATAAAGGTATGGAAAAGTAATTTCAAGGCATCACGATCGGACTGGGTAATGCTGGTGTTTCCATCTGCAATTGAATTGATGATTTTCACCCCTTCAAATAAATAGCTCATCGCGATGGGGCTGTTCATATCATCGGCCATGGCAGAATAGCAGTTCTGGGCCAGTTCCTCCATATTCACTGACGTAGATTCAGAAACAGGCAGGGCGTCGATTTTGGCAAAGGCTTTCATCAGACGTTCCAGTCCCTTTTCGGAGGCTTGGAGGGCTTCATTCGAGAAATCGAGCGTACTGCGGTAATGGGCTTGCAGCATGAAAAAGCGAATGGTCATCGGGCTGTAAGCTTTCTCTAGCAGGGGATGATTTCCACTAAAAAAATCATCGAGTGAAATGGCATTGCCGAGCGATTTACCCATTTTCTGACCATTCAGGGTGATCATGTTGTTGTGCATCCAATAGTGCACGGCCTCTTTTCCATGGGATGCCTTGGCCTGTGCCATCTCGGCCTCGTGGTGCGGAAAGGTCAAGTCCATTCCCCCGCCGTGGATATCGAATGTTTCGCCCAGGTATTTACAGCTCATGGCTGTACATTCGAGGTGCCAGCCGGGGAAGCCTTCGCTCCAGGGTGAGGGCCAGTGCATGATATGTTCAGGTTGTGCTTTTTTCCAGATGGCAAAATCCAGGCCTGAGCGTTTTTCACTCTGGCCATCCAATGTCCGGGTGTTGAAGATCAGGTCTTCAATCTTGCGGCCTGAGAGTTTTCCATATTCATTCTCACGGGCAAATTTCTCGACGTCAAAATAGACAGATCCATTGCTCTCATAGGCATATCCGGAGTTGAGAATTCTCTTCACCTCCTCGATCTGCTCAATGATATGGCCTGAGGCACGCGGCTCAATACTTGGCGGTTCGACATTGAGCATGGCCATTGCCTGGTGGAATAGATTGGTATATTTCTGCACCACTTCCATGGGTTCCAACTCGTCGAGCTTGGCTTGTATGGCGATTTTATCTTCCCCCTCATCGGCATCAGCCACCAAATGGCCCACATCTGTAATGTTGCGTACATAGCGTACCTTGTAGCCAACGGACTTCAGGAAACGGAAGATCAGATCGAAGGTAATGGCCGAACGGGCATGACCCAGGTGAGGCGGACCATAAACGGTTGGACCGCAGACATACATCCCCACTTTGCCGGGAACAATGGGTTCAAAAACTTCTTTCTTGCGGGTAAGGGTATTGTATATCTGTATTTCCTGAATCATGGTGGTTGATTTTTGATCTTGCAAAGGTAAAAATTATTGGTGAAAGGTAAGTTGGTTCAAATCCTACATGAAACTACTTTCAACAACAGCATTCGGGGAAGTAATTGTTCCATCAAAATAGAATTAAATTTTTAAAGGAAGCCTTCACTGCGCATATTAATAAATTCGAAGCAAAAACCCTTTAGAATTTGATATTTAATCCTTTTGACCTTACCTTTGTAGTAAATTATCAAATAATCCTACGGCTATCGATTGTAAAGTATGATTGATTCAAATGATTCACAACCGAAAGCAACAAAAATTGTTTACTATAGGGTTGATGACATTCAAAAGAGGATCGATCAAACAAAATAATTTCCATACATACTGCCCGAAGGAGTAATTTGTCACGATACGAAAGAGAATTCGTGGTAAATTTGGATTGAAATAAAAAAACGATGACTGCAAAAAAAGATATACGAAAAGAACTCGAAACGCGGGTATTGGTGCTCGACGGTGCAATGGGTACAATGATCCAGCAACACCGTCTGTCGGAAGAAGATTTCAGGGGAAGTATTTTTAAGGATTTTCAACATGACCTGAAGGGCAACAACGATTTGCTATCGATCACCAAGCCTGAGATCATCCGGGAAATCCATGCTGAGTTCCTGGATGCCGGTGCTGATATCATTGAAACCAATACGTTCAATTCAACCAGTATCTCGCAGGCCGATTACCACATCGAGGAGTGGGTTTACCGGCTCAATCTGCAATCGGCACAGCTGGCTGTTGAAGTGGCTGAAGAGTATACCCAAAAAGATCCATTGAAGCCTCGTTTTGTGGCCGGGGCCATTGGCCCGATGAACAAAACCCTCTCACTTTCACCCGAGGTGAACGACCCAGGCTTTCGGTCCGTAACTTTCGATCAGGTAAAAGCTTCCTACCGTGAACAGATCAAAGGACTGATCGATGGTGGTGTTGATTTGCTGCTGGTGGAAACGATTTTTGATACCCTGAATGCCAAGGCTGCACTGTTCGCCATTGAAGATGAGTTGGAAGAACGTGGAATGCGACTACCCGTGATGGTTTCAGGCACCATTACCGATGCCAGTGGACGAACACTTTCAGGCCAGACCGTCGAAGCTTTTCTGACTTCCGTTTCACACATCGACATGCTGAGCATCGGTTTAAACTGCTCACTTGGCGCCAAAGAACTCAGGCCTTATCTGGAGGAACTTTCCAAAAAAGCGCCTTTCTATATTAGTGCCTATCCCAATGCAGGCCTGCCCAATCAATTTGGAGAATACGATGAAACACCTGATGAAATGGCCCACCAGGTAGGCGATTTCCTGGATAACAAATTTGTAAACATCATTGGCGGTTGCTGCGGAACTACGCCAGAACATATCAGAAAATTGGCTCAATTGGCAAATAAGGCCAAACCACACCATCCACACAAAAAAGACAAGCACACCATTCTAAGCGGACTGGAGCCCATTATTCTTACTGCGCAAACCAATTTTATCAACATTGGAGAACGATGCAACGTGGCCGGTTCACGCAAGTTTGCCCGATTGATCAAAGAAGAAAAATACGAGGAAGCGCTGGCCATTGCACGTAACCAGGTGGATGAAGGAGCCCAGATCATCGATGTGAACATGGACGATGCCATGCTGGATGCCAAAAAGGAGATGGTCACTTTCCTGAACCTGCTGATGGCAGAACCCGATATTGCACGCGTTCCGATCATGATCGACTCATCAAAATGGGAAGTGATCGAAGCTGGCTTGAAATGTCTTCAGGGCAAAGCAATTGTGAACTCCATCAGCATGAAAGAAGGGGAAGCAGTTTTTCGGAAAGAGGCTCAACTGCTGAAACGATATGGAGCAGCGGTAGTGGTGATGGCTTTTGACGAGAAAGGACAAGCCGACACCTTCGAGAGGCGTATTGAAATTTGTCAACGTGCCTACAACATCTTAGTCAATGAGATTAACTTTCCTCCTCAGGATATCATTTTCGATTCCAATATTCTGATCATCGGTACCGGGATGGAGGAACACTTAAACTATGCAGTTGACTTCATAAATGCAGTGAGTTGGATCAAGAAAAATCTGAAACATGCCAAAACAAGTGGCGGGGTCAGCAATGTATCGTTTTCATTCCGTGGAAACGATCAGGTGCGCGAAGCTATTCATTCGGTATTCTTATATCATGCCATTCGGGCAGGTCTCGATATGGGTATTGTGAACCCGGGAATGTTGCAGATTTATGATGAAATCCCTAAAGCATTTTTGGAGAAAGTGGAGAACTTGGTTCTGAATAAAAAGCCGAATGCTACAGAAGAGCTGCTTGAATTTGCCTTGACCTTGAAGGAACAAGATGCCAAGGAGGAGAGAAAAGATGAGTGGCGCGAACT
>DASXUZ010000119.1:0-6967 GCA_036504555.1 Prolixibacteraceae bacterium
CATTTAACCATCCAACCATCCAACCATTTAACCATCCAACCATCCAACCATTTAACCATCCAACCATCCAACCATTTAACCATCCAACCATCCAACCATTTAACCATCCAACCATCCAACCATCCAACCATTTAACCATCCAACCATTTAACCATCTATAATTTCTCAAGAAAAAAGCTTATATTTATTATTCAACAAATGAAGAATATGGAAATCAATTTAAAAAACAGGAACTTTCTGAAACTGCTCGATTATAAGGCTGAAGAAATTCACTATCTGCTCCAGCTGGCCACCAAATTAAAAAAGGCAAAGGCTTCGGGACTGGAAGAGCAAATGCTCAGTGGTAAAAACGTTGCGTTGATCTTCGAAAAGACTTCCACGCGCACTCGATGCGCCTTTGAGGTGGCCGCTTTTGACCAGGGTGCCCATGCGACCTACCTGGGTCCCGTTGGCTCACAGATTGGCCACAAGGAATCGATCAAGGATACGGCCAGGGTGCTGGGCCGCATGTACGATGGCATCGAATACCGTGGCTACGGCCAGAGTATTGTCGAAGAACTGGGTAAATATGCCGGCGTCCCGGTATGGAACGGCCTGACCGACGAATTTCACCCTACCCAGATACTGGCCGACTTTCTGACCATGAAAGAACATTCAGGCAAACCACTTTCGAACATCAAGTTCTGCTATCTGGGCGATGCCCGAAACAACATGGGCAATTCACTCATGGTGGGAGCCGCCACACTGGGCATGGATTTCAGGGCAGCTGCCCCTGTCAGTTGTCAGCCAACGGCTCAACTGCAGCAAACCTGCCAGGAAATTGCAGCCAAGACAGGAGCCAGGCTGTTAATTACAGATGATCTGGCAGCAGCGGTGAAGGATTGTGACTTTTTATATACCGACATCTGGGTTTCAATGGGTGAACCCGAATCAGTCTGGGCCGAACGCATTGAAATGCTCCTGCCCTACCAGGTCAATCAGAAGGCCATGGACCTGACCGGCAATCCGAACGTGAAATTCCTGCATTGTCTGCCCGCTTTTCACAACCGCGATACCAAGGTTGGTGAAGAATTGTATCAGAAACATGGGCTCGACGGTCTGGAAGTCACCGATGAAGTATTTGAAAGCCCGGCTTCCATTGTCTTTGACCAGGCCGAAAACAGGATGCACACCATCAAAGCGGTGATGGTGGCCACCATGGGGTAAGGAGTTATAAGTACTTAAAGTGAACTAGAGTATTTAAAGTGAACTAGAGTACTTAGTGCGGCAAACAATAAAAACCCCTCGTAACTTACGAGGGGTCTGAACAATGAACAAGAGAAAATGGAGGATTTGGCATCCTGGAAGACAAATTCCTATTTTCTTTTCTTGGTACGTCCTACCTTCATTTTTTCAGTTACCGTATTATCGGGACGTTCCATGGCTTCTTGCTCAGGAACAAATCGACCTGTTCCTGCATCCCTTACTCGTTTTGATGTTCTGGCCATAATTGATAGTGAATAAAGGTTATAAAAATAAACTGTCAGGTAAATATACAAAATTCAGTAAAAATATGCAACAGGCTCATTTACAGGGAGAGTAAATGAAGGTAAAAGTTTAAAGTTTAAGGTTTAAAGTTCAAGGTTGCCGAGGTAATCAGCAGTGAAGTGTGTATTTCTTATTTCTTATTTTCATTTTGGATCACATGAACCCGATGCATCTGGATTGTGGACAGTGTTTCCAAAACCAAAATTCAGGTATGATTTTATTGAAAAATCTTACTTTTTTATTGAACCTTAGTAACTTAGGTAAGCCCCTGCAACCTTAATCTTATCTATCTTCTTTGTTGAAGATAAATAAGATTTGGTTCTGGTGATTTATGACGAGTTACTAATATTCCAATAAAAAAGTAAGATTCTTTCCAGTAACCATCGGGACCCTTGACTTTGTTTTGCCCACGACAATATCATGTGATCCCTCACCTTTCTCCCTTTTCCTTTTTCCTTTCTCCCTTCTCTCCCTTCTCTCCCTTCTCTCCCTGTGATCTTTCTCTTCGCTTCACTGTTTAATATGAAACATTCCGAAATAAACCATGTCCATGGCATTAAATTTGAATGATGATCTGCCATGAAGATACTTTATACCATTGAAAGGAAATTACATATGAAAACAATTCTTTTAATTCTTGGACTCCTGGCATTCGGGTTCCAGGGATGCTCACAGGTTTCAAATAAAACGAAAATGGAAAATAAATCCCGCAATATGAACTACAATCCGCTTACCCCAGAAGAAGAAGCGGTCATTGTAAATAAGCAGACTGAGCGACCATTCACGGGCAAATACAATGATTTTTCAGAAGCCGGTACCTATATCTGCAAGCGTTGCAATGCACCTTTGTACACATCTAAAGATAAATTCAAGTCCGACTGTGGCTGGCCAAGCTTTGATGATGAAATCCCCGGAGCGGTGAAACGCGTTCCTGATGGCTTGCGCACTGAGATCATCTGTGCCCATTGCGGGGCCCACCTGGGTCATGTATTCCAGGGCGAAGGGTTCACCCCCAAAGATACCAGGCACTGTGTGAATTCCGTATCGCTGCTCTTTGTACCCGCAGCCGCGAAATCAAACCAGACAGATACAGCCATCTTTGCCGGCGGATGCTTCTGGGGAGTCGAATATTACATGCAGAAGGCACCGGGAGTCATTTCAACTGAGGTGGGTTATATTGGAGGTATCGGTGAAAAACCAAGCTACGAACAGGTTTCCAGCCACAAGACCGGTTATGCGGAGGCCGTCAGAATTGTCTTTGATCCCCGGAAAACAACTTACGAGAACGTGGCCAAACTGTTTTTCGAGATACACGATCCCACGGAAGTGAACCGACAGGGACCAGATATCGGCAACCAATACCGCTCAGCGGTCTTTTACCTGAATATGGAACAGAAAGCAACTGCTGAAAAGCTGGTTGACTTGTTAAAACTGAACGGTCTGAAGGTGGCTACTCAAATTGTACCGGCCACTAAATTCTGGAAGGCGGAGGACTATCACCAGCAGTACTACGCCAAAGAAAACGGAACTCCCTACTGTCACAAGTATGTGAAGCGTTTTTAATCAATGGCGGAAATTCCAGGTATTTAAAATCCAAAAAAGATTAAGCCTTCAAGTTCTTTTCTGTTGAGGAAAAATTTATATTTGTCAGCACAATACAGGACAGTAAAAATTTCCACAAAGAATACGGATTCTTTTGCTGTTTTGTCACAAATAATGAGTACTTTAACAGGCCTATTGAACAGATCAATGGCAAGAATAAACGCATAAACCAACAACTATGAACTTGAAAAATGTAATGACTGGAATCCTATTTTCCATGCTTTTATCGGGAAGCCTCATGGCACAAAAAGACTATCATCCAACTGAAAAGAACCTTCAAAACCGGGAATGGTTTCAGGATGCCAAATTCGGACTATTCATTCACTGGGGCATGTATTGCCAATTGGCCGGCGGCGGTGACCAGGGAATTGCAGAATGGATCATGAACCAGAAGAAAATCCCCATCGTGCAGTATGAAAAACTACCCAACTTTTTCAATCCCATTGCCTTTAACCCTGCAGAATGGGTGGCGATGGTCAAAAAGGCGGGGATGAAATACATCACCATTACCAGCAAGCACCATGAAGGCTTTGCCATGTTCAACTCAAAGGTGAGTGACTACAATGTGGTCAAACGAACTCCCTATGGCAAGGACATCATCAAACAGCTGAAAGATGAATGCGACAAGCAGGGAATCAAACTTTTTTTCTATTATTCACAGCTCGACTGGCATCATCCCGATTACTTCCCCAGAGGCACTACCGGACAGGACTTTACTGGTCGTCCGGAAAAGGGTGACTGGAACAAGTACATTGATTACATGAATGCCCAGTTATCCGAACTATTGACCAATTATGGTGAGGTGGGTGGTATCTGGTTCGACGGCATGTGGGACAAGCCCGATGCCAATTGGCGCCTGGATGAAACCTACTCCTTGATCCACAAACTGCAGCCCGGAGCCATGGTGGGAAGCAATCACCATAAATTCCCATTCCCGGGCGAAGACTTCCAGATGTATGAGCGCGATCTTCCGGGAGAAAACTCCATGGGATTCAACCATACAGGGGCCATGTCGGATTTACCGCTCGAGATGTGTGAAACCATGAATGGTTCATGGGGATTTAACCTGGTGGACAACAACTATAAATCAACCACCCAATTGTTGCATACCCTGATCAAAGCCTCCGGCTATGGTGCCAACTTCCTCCTGAATACGGGCCCCATGCCCAACGGAAAGATACAGCCTGAAAACGTTGATACCCTGATGGTGATGGGCAAATGGCTCGAAAAGTATGGTGAAACCATCTATGGAACACGCAAAGGTCCGGTCAATCCAGCCAAATGGGGTTCCAGTACCCAGAAAAACGGGAAGGTCTGGATTCATGTACTCGATTGCAAGGATGAAACCTTGTTGATCGGTAAACTACCAAAGAAATTAAAATCCGTTCAATTCTTCGACGATCATTCCAAAGTCAAATTCCATGAATCAGCAGAAGGCGTGGTGCTGGAGATCCCAAATTCGAAGAAAAAACCAGTCGATACGATCATTCAATTAGAAATGTAATCATCGGCTATTTGTTGATATTTAAAAGCTGTCTATACTTAGACAGCTTTTTTTATTTCATCAGAAGATTAAGGAGTTAATAAATGAATGGGAACTCCGGCACAAGGTATTTTTAATCAAACACCCATTGCCATTGATTATTGGGATCACAATTTAGCGCCACATATCAATAATTTTTGATATATTCGAAACCTTTTGAAAAAACAAATAGGCTTAGGCATTGTTAAACCTTGAAAATTAAATAACTTAGTACTGATTCATACAAAAAACCAACATATGTTTGATCTGGAATTGATTAAAAAAACTTACACGGAATTAAATGCTAAAATTGAGGCAGTCAAGAAGCATTTAGACAGACCATTGACTCTTTCTGAGAAGATTTTGTACGCTCATTTGTATAAGGATCAAGCCTTGCGTGATTTCACGCGTGGGGCCGATTACGTGGACTTTGCGCCCGATCGGGTAGCCATGCAGGATGCCACAGCTCAAATGGCCTTGCTGCAATTCATGAATTCAGGGAAAAGTAAAACGGCGGTACCAACCACCGTGCATTGTGATCACCTGATTCAGGCCAGTAAAAACGGATTGGCCGATTTGAAAGATGCCATTCAAATCAACAAGGAAGTATATGATTTTCTGGAATCCGTTTCAACCAAATATGGCATTGGGTTCTGGAAACCAGGCGCTGGGATCATCCACCAGGTGGTACTCGAAAACTATGCCTTCCCCGGGGGAATGATGATCGGGACCGATTCACACACGGTGAATGCAGGTGGCCTTGGCATGATTGCCATTGGCGTTGGTGGTGCCGATGCCGTAGATGTGATGGCTGGCATGGCCTGGGAACTGAAATTTCCAAAGCTCATTGGTGTCAAACTGAGCGGTAAACTCAATGGATGGACCGCTCCAAAAGATATTATCCTCAAAGTAGCTGGAATCCTGACCGTAAAAGGGGGAACGGGTGCCATCATTGAATATTTTGGTGAAGGCGCACAATCCATTTCCTGTACGGGCAAGGGAACGATCTGTAACATGGGAGCTGAAGTGGGTGCAACCACCTCTACCTTTGGCTACGATGAATCGATGGAACGTTACCTGAGGGCAACAGGTCGTGCCGATGTGGCTGATCTGGCCAACACGGTCAAGATGCATTTAACGGCCGATCCCGAGGTGTATATCCATCCGGAAAAGTATTTCGATCAGCTCATCGAGATCAACCTGGATGAACTGGAACCCTATATCAACGGTCCGTTTACCCCTGATCGCGCCACACCTATTTCAGAGATGGCACTAGTGGCCAAAGAGAATGGCTGGCCAACCAAAATTGAAGTGGGCCTGATTGGTTCCTGCACCAACTCCTCCTATGAAGATATTTCAAGAGCTGCTTCACTGGCCCAGCAAGCCGTGGATAAGAAGCTGAAAACAAAATCCGAATTCACCATTACCCCAGGATCTGAATTGGTCCGCTATACCATCGAACGGGATGGCTTTATCGATACCTTCCACCAGATTGGTGCCAGTGTATTTGCCAATGCCTGCGGCCCTTGTATCGGCCAATGGTCGCGTCCGGGAGCCGACAAGGGTGAAAAGAATACGATCATTCATTCCTTCAACCGCAACTTCTCTAAGCGGGCCGATGGAAACCCCAATACCCATGCTTTTGTGGCGTCCCCTGAAATTGTCACCGCCATGGCCATTGCAGGCGATCTGACATTCAATCCGCTGACCGATTACCTGATCAATGAAAAAGGCGAAAAGGTTAAGCTCGATATCCCCACAGGTCAGGAACTTCCTTCCAGAGGTTTTGATGTGGAAGATGCAGGCTACCAGGCACCGGCTGAGAACGGTTCGACCATCGTGGTCAAAGTGGCCCCCGATTCTGCACGCTTGCAATTGCTCTACCCGTTTGCCCCCTGGAACGGTGAAAATATCATGGGCGCCAAGCTGCTGATCAAGGCCAAAGGCAAATGTACCACTGATCATATTTCGATGGCAGGCCCCTGGCTTCGCTTTCGCGGCCACCTGGACAATATATCCAACAACATGCTCATTGGGGCGGTCAATGCCTTCAACAACGCATCCAATAAGGTAAAAAACCAGATGACCGGCCAGTATGGCGAGGTTCCAACCATCCAGCGCTATTACAAGGCTTCTGGCATCCCCACGGTGGTGGTGGGCGATCACAACTACGGGGAAGGATCATCGCGCGAACATGCAGCCATGGAACCCCGGCATCTGGGCGTCAAGGCAGTGATTGTAAAATCGTTTGCCCGTATCCATGAAACCAACCTGAAAAAACAGGGCATGCTGGGTCTCACCTTTGCCAATGAAAAC
>DASXUZ010000120.1:0-1550 GCA_036504555.1 Prolixibacteraceae bacterium
TCGCTCAATGATGTTCCGAATTACATGATCAACGGGGTGCCCAATACTGCCTTTACCGAAGCACTGGCATTTGTATTCCAGGAAAGGGACTTGTTTTTGCTGAACATGAAAGATACGAACCCGGAGAAAGAAACCCTTAAAACACTGGATATTTTCTGGTCCCTGTATGAAATCATGGGTGTTTCGATTGTGGATATGAAAATGTGGCAATGGCTGTACGCCCACCCCAACAGCACGGCGATCGAGTTGAGAGATGCGGTGCTGCAAATCAGCAAGGATACGTGGAATGCTTATTATGCCCCCGTATTTGGAATGAAAGACCAGACCATCCTTGGTATTTACTCCCACATGATTAACTCACCGATGTACCTTCCCAATTATGCCTTCGGTCACCTGATACATTTTCAGTTGGAGGAACATTTCAAGACCCATGAATTTGCGCCTGAAGTGTTGCGTATTTTTGCTCTTGGTCAATTGACCCCCAACGAATGGATGAAGCAGGCGGTAGGTACCCCGCTTTCAAATGAAGCCATTTTGAAGGCTACGCAGGCTGCGGTTGAGAAGATGAGAAGATGAGAAGATGAGAAAATGAGCGCTGTGCACTGCGAGAGCACATTTTCACATCCTCCTATTTTCTCATTTTCTCATCTTCTCATTTTCACATTGCTCATTTTCTATGAGCAGTATTTGTTTTAATTCCAATAATTGTTACCGACTTTCAAATCTTTTATTTACGGTGTCCCAGTTGACAACAGTCCAGAAGTTATCGACATATTCAGCCCTTCGGTTTTGATATTTCAGGTAATAGGCATGTTCCCAAACGTCTAAAGCCAGTAAGGGAGTTCCTTTCTTTTCGGTAATATCCATCAAAGGATTGTCCTGATTGAGCGTATCACAGACAAACAGTGAACCGTCTTTGGCGGCTACCAGCCAGGTCCATCCACTACCAAAATGTTTCTTGGCTGTATTGGCGAATTCCTCCTTGAATTTGTCCATGGAGGTAAAACTCTTGTCAATGGCAGCTTTCAGTGCAGCGGAAGGTTCAGTTTTGGCAGGACCCAGATTTTCCCAGAAAAACTGGTGGTTGTAAAAACCTCCTCCATTGTTTCTCACAGCCATGGGTTGTTTACTTATTTGAGCAAAGATGTTTTTCATTTCCATGTTAGCGGCAGGGGTATCCTTGATGGCTGCCATGAAATTGGTGTAGTAAGCTTTGTGGTGCTTGGTGTAATGAATTTCCATGGTTTTTGCATCGATAGCAGGTTCGAGGGCATCATAGGCAAAAGGTAAATCAGGAAAAACACTGTCGATGGCTTTGTTTTCGGGTATTGGGCTACTGTAAATATTTGACCACACAGGGGCGGCTACCAGTGAAGTGCCGACAAGGGTAAGGAAATTTCTTCGTTTCATGATTTCTGATTTTTTTTAATCTAAACTGTTCTCTGTACAATTGTAAAGATGTCTGTTAAACAGTTGATAATCCGATTTGTTTAAAATAAGAAATGCAAATGGGTTAAAAGGGAATCTGGATCGTTTTTAGGACTGATTCT
>DASXUZ010000121.1:0-13570 GCA_036504555.1 Prolixibacteraceae bacterium
TACAGATACATTACAGATAGATTACAGTTAGGTTACAGATACCAATGGGTTGTACTGGCAGGCATACATCGTATTGAATCTATATTGAATTCAATTAGAAGAAAAGGCAGAGAAATTTCATGTTCGCAATGCAATCACAGGGTGAAACTTGTAATGACTATTGTGACGGTAAATGAAGGGAGATGCAAATCCTCCAAAATGGGTTCATTATTCCACCACAATTTCATCGGTAAATATCCATGTTGGTTGTTTCCCGACAAGCGGTCCTTTTCGGGCAATCACCTTTACAAAACTGGCTTTTACAGGACCAAACGATGCGGTGAAATTTTTCACTTGTGTATCGCCTGGAATTGAATCTGCTTCATTGATCACCTCGGCAACCGGATCGAATTTTATCCCATCGGATGAAACGAAATATTCCATCTTTTTGGGGGAAAAGATCAGAGCCCCGGGGTTCTGGAGTGATCCCACCGTTATGCTGTGTATTTCGGTTGGCTGCTGTAAGGCGACCACCACTTCCATGTTGGTTCCCACCCAGCCCTGCCATTCACCGTCGGTATGATCGGTACTTGCCCGGACACCATTCACCAGGGTATAATCGCCCGAACCTTTGTAGTATTCGCTGTACGGGACCAGGTAGGTTACAGGCCTGGTGGTTGCCTTGTTGATATTAAATGTCCGGCTCATGGCCTTTTCAGCAGGCTGACCATTGACAATGGTAACTGCTTTGAGGGTCGTAGTTTGATCAATCACGACAGGTTCAGAATAGACCCTGGAAAAGGTTGTAGGTTTGCTTTCATCAAGGGTGTAACGGATTTCGACCCCGTTGAGCTCGCTTTTCAGCGTCACTGCCAGGTTATTTTGATCGGGATGGACCTCTGTGCTGGCAGTTACTTTGTAAGCGCTTTTTGCATAGTTGATGCCAGCCTGGGCATATCGTTTCATGAATAGTTGAATCCTGCGTGAGAATCCTTCCCAGTTGCGAAGTTCCACTGGACTCCACAGGGTTTCGGCCAATGCGGCCATGCGCGGAAAAGCCATGTATTGGGCATGTTGGATCGTCGGAACATATTCACTCCACAGGTTGGCCTGGCCTCCCAGAATGTGTTTGGCAGCCTCTGCACCCAATTCCGGTGGTACGGGGTTGAATCCATACACTTTGCTCAATGGCAGGTAGCCCCCGATTCCCGGTGGTTCCTGGCTGGCTGGCCCTTGGTAATAGTCGAAATAACAATGCGAGTTAGGAGTCATCACCACATCATGACCCAGATTGGCCGCTTCAACACCGCCATTAAATCCACGCCAGCTCATCACGGTTGCTTCTTCAGGCAATCCACCTTCGAGGATCTCGTCCCATCCAATCATGACCCTGCCTTTCGAATGGATGAATTTTTCAATGCGCTTGATGAAATAGCTTTGCAATTCACCAACGTTCTTGAGGCCTTCGGCTTTGATACGATTCTTGCAGTCTGGACATTTTTCCCATTCCGTCTTGGTGGCTTCATCACCGCCTATGTGGATGTATTTCGAAGGGAATAGAGCGATCACTTCTGTCAAAACATCTTCCAGAAACAGGAAGGTGGAATCTTTTCCGGCACAGTAGATATCAGTTATCGGCCAAATGCCTCCGGGCAATACGGTAAATGGACCTCCGGTGCAGGAGAGCGATGGATAAGCTGCCAGGGCCGAAGTGACATGGGCAGGCATTTCAATTTCGGGCACAATGGTAATAAACCGACTTTGTGCATAAGCCACCATTTCCTTGATATCTTCCTGGGTGTAAAATCCCCCGTAGGTCGCTTTTTCACCCGCCTGCTGCTTTGTCCGGGAGTTCCAGTGCTTGTCTTCACGGTCAACGCGCCAGGCACCGATTTCAGTCAGTTTGGGATATTTTTTGATTTCAATTCTCCATCCCTGGTCATCAACCAGGTGCAAATGCAGGGTGTTGATCTTGTGCAGGGCCAGGTTGTCAATCATCCTTAGCACATCTTCCTTGGGGAAAAAATGACGAGCCACATCGAGCATGAACCCTCGCCATTTGAAAGCCGGTTGATCTGTTATGCTGATCACCGGAACCAGCCAGTCTATCTTGTCCTGTTTTTGGGCGCTTTCAATTTCCGGGGGCAACAACTGGCGCAAGGTTTGGATGGCATAAAAGAACCCGGCAGGCTTGGCTGCTTTAATTTCGATGCGTTTTTGTGAAACTTCCAGCGAATAGGCTTCAGGGGCCATCATGGGTTCGGTTGTAAAATAAACCTGGTTAGAACCTTCATCACCACCTACCACAATATCCAGTTTCCAACCTGTCGGCTTTTCCAATAGTTCAGCAAACTGGGAAGCAATGAGCTTTTGGTCCACACTTTCGGTGACCAGCTGGGTGCCTTTATTAAATTTGAAGGACGAGGAGCCCAGGGTCATATGCTGTGGCTGCGGAATGAGCGAAAGTTCATTCTCCGTAAAGGATTTATTGGGTTTGCAACTCCAAAGAACGAAAGCAAAAGCCAAAATCAGGAGGCTGATAAGTGTTTGTTTCATTGTGAATTGTTTTGTTTTTGGAACTACCAAGATAGGATAATTTTTTTTTCTAATTTCAGGATATCCTTGGGTATGTGATGAATTACCCAAAAAGTAAAATAAGGATACTTTTTTACCATTATTATTTTCATAAAGTCTAAAAAAATACCTACCTTCATCGTATGCTATTCGCTTAAAAGTGAATCAGGTAGTCCAATAATTCTAAAATTTTGGTTGTGAAACGAACATACTATTTTCTGCTGGTACATCTTCTTTTGCTGAATTCTTTTTCTGCATTCAGTCAGCTTTTAATCTCTTCGGATGATCATTTGGTCAATGGATTTGATCAGAAAAGATCAGGTGATGATTATTCTTATCATTCATCTCTTCCCAATGTTGAAAAATCATTGATCATCAGGGCCACAGATGGTACCTATTCGATGGAATGGCTGACAGAAAAAACGCCCTTATCGGTTAGTGAAAAGTATGTCACCCTGGTCTGGCTGGCTGGTATTGGCTCCAGTCCGGGCATGGCTGATATGACTCTGACAGTCAATGGTTCCGAAAAAATAACCTTCCGCACCGATGGGAAAAAGGACTGGAAAGTGCAATCGCGGGATGGAAGCGAACTGTTTTTTCATTCCGACATGGAAGATCAGTTTGGGGATCAGTTTGGGTTTATGTTTCTACGCATTCCATCGGCTAAAGTGATCAAAGGGAAGCCGCTCAGCCTAAAGATGACAGGAGGAAATGATAAAAAGACTTCGTGGTACATGACCTTTCAGATGCCGGTACGTTCAGGTTTGATGGTTCAGCCTTTTCCTGCCATTATCAAGGAGGGAGGGCAAAACATGCAATTGGCATCTGGCAGTATCCTCTATTTTGGACTTCCGCAAATGGCTAAGATCTACCTTGACGGCAAAATGGTCAAACAACAGGAACTACAGTTTGGCGCCAACTATCTTCGCTTAGGACTTCCTGAGGTGACGAAAAAAAAGAGCATCACCTTTAAGCTTGAAGCCGGCAGCTTTTCCCAGGAGCTGAAACTAAATCAATACCCGGTGCGCAAATGGCAGGTCAACCTGGTGCAACATTCGCATACCGACATTGGCTATACCCGTTCGCAGACAGAGATTCTGGCCGAACACCTTCGTTACATTGATTATGCACTGGATTATTGCGATGCCACAGACAATTATCCCGATGCAGCTAAATTTAGGTGGACTTGCGAAGCCTCCTGGGCAGTGGATGAATTCCTGAAATGTCGCCCTGCCCAACAGATTGAACGGTTTAAGAGAAGGGTTCAGGAAGGACGGATTGAGATTGCAGCCATGTATTTCAATTTCGACGAATTGCCTGAAGAGCAGGCCCTGGCTGCTTCGCTGCAACCGCTGAAACGGTTCAAAGAAATGGGGATGTCCCCTAAAATGGCCATGCAGGATGATGTGAATGGGATTGCATGGTGCATGAATGATTTTTACCACGACCTGGGTGTTAAATACCTTAACATGGGCACCCACGGGCACCGGGCTCTCATCTGTTTTGATAAACCCACGCTCTTCTGGTGGGAATCGCCTTCAGGAAACCGCATGTTGGCCTATCGCGCCGAACATTACATGACCGGCAATACGGTCTTCGAAATTGACAAAGGCAATCTTCCGAATTTCGAAACCAAGTTACTCAATTACCTGACTTCGCTTGCCGAAAAGGGATATACCTACGATGTCATTTCTATCCAGCATTCGGGATACCTTACCGATAATTCACCACCCTCAACCATTGCATCGGATCTGATCCGCCGATGGAATGAATTGTATGAATGGCCAAAGCTGAAGACTTCTACCGCCACGGCCTTTTTCGAAGAGATGGAAGGTAAATATGCCGCCTCGTTTCCTGTTTACCGGGGTGCCTGGCCCGACTGGTGGACCGATGGTTTTGGAGCCTCTGCACGTGAAGTGGCCGCTGTTCGCAAAGCACAGGCAGAACTAACGGCTAGCTCTGGTGGAATGGCAATGGCCCAAATACTGGGATCCGTTTTACCCGAAAAAATAAATGAGCGAATAGGCTTGGTCAATACCGCCTTGCTTTTCTATACCGAACATACGGTGGGCTATTCAGAAAGTGTGCGTGAACCTTACCACGAGCAAACGATGGAACAGCGGGCGATCAAGGAATCGTACGCATGGGAATCGTATCGACGGGAAAAAATGGTTGGAGAAGAAACCATGGGTCAGCTACAAAGTCACCTGAGCAATGAAGCCAAGCCCTCACTGGTGGTTTTCAATACCCTGAATTGGAATCGGGATGGACTGGTCACAGTCTATATTGACCATCAGCTGGTTCCACGAGGCACTTATCCAAAGTTAACTGACCAGACAGGAAAAATATATCCGGTGCAGGCGATGAGTCACCGTTCGGATGGAACTTACTGGGCGGTTTGGGTAAAAGATATTCCGGCTTTTGGCTATCAGAAACTACTGATCGAACCGGTTGAAGGACTATTGGAACAATCCGGCAAAACACTTACCACACAAATGGAAAACCAGTGGTATAAAATGAAGATTGATCCTTCCAGGGGAGTGGTCACCTCATGGTTTGACAAGGATCTGAAGAAGGAATTGATCGATCCCTCGGCCAAATATGCCATGGGAGAATTTATATACGAAAGGTTGGGTAACCGCTACCAAATGGAACAGAAACGTCTGGACGATTTCAAACGATTGCCATTCGACTCGGCTTGGTTTGACAGTTATTCTGAAGGAAAAGTTTGGAATACGGTCCACCTGAAAGGAAAAACAGCGGCCTCTTATGAAGGATATGACGTGGATATTGAAGTTAGGCTGTTCAATACCTCCAAACGCGTAGATCTGAGCTATTCGATCGTGAAAAAGCCGATTGTCGATCCCGAGGGAATTTACATCGCTTTCCCCTTCCAACTTGAGCAGGGGAAACATTTCTTCGATGTGCAAGGCGGGGTTGTAGAAGCGGGAAAGGATCAGATTCCAGGTTCATCGAATGACTGGAATACAGTCCAGCATTTTACATCTGTCCGAAACAACGAAGCTCAGATAATCATGGGGAGTCCTGAAATTCCATTGATGCAATTTGGGAACATCAATACGGGCCGTTACAAGGCAGGAGCATTGCCTGAGACCACCCATCTTTTCTCGTGGCCCATGAATAATTATTGGGTAACCAATTTCAATCCTGATCAGAAAGGCCAGCACCTATGGTCTTATTATCTGACTTCGGGCAGCGATGTGACCAATGGAGAAGCCACCCGCTTTGGTTGGGGAGCGCGAACTCCTTTCCTGACCAGGGTATTGCCCGGTGGAGGAAAAGGGGATGCAGACTGGAAAAAGTCATTGATAACAGCTTGGCCTGAAAACGTTATCCTGGTAGATGCACAGCCTGTTGAAGGAGAAAATGCCATTACGATCCAGATCCGTGAAACCGATGGAAAAACGGCTGACCTGGCTTCTTTGAAACAGGTTTCAGGCAAGCTGTTTGTGGTCAGCCAAATCAACGCGGTCAATGAACTTGTGAAGAATGGAACAACTATTCTGAAACCATATGGAAGCGGATTCTATAAAATTGGCTGGTAGTTGGGTGGTGCAATTTTCAAGGGCGCATCGATAAAAAGAGAAGATTTTATCGATGCATCTTTTGCCCTCAATGCTTTCCCCTGGTCTCCCATTGCTGGCGGTCAAACTCTTTGTTGATGCAGTAGTCGATGCGGTTATCGCCCAGGCAATCTTTCAGAATATCGAGCACCCTGAAGTTGATGATGATCTGTTCGGCTTTCTTGTAGGGGATATGGGCTATACGGGCATATTTACTGACCGAGACCTTGTCATGATTCTCCAGATAATCCAAGAGTGTTTTCTCAGCTTCCGAATAGTTGATCAGGATTCCATCTGTACTTTTTAGATTCTTCCACACTTCAAGCATCACCTTGTTGGCCAGGCGGTTTTCATCATCCTTCCTGAAATAGGCCCACCATTTGCCATTCTCATCAACAGCGTAGTGAGGTTTGTCGGCACTTGGCTCAATCCTCACTTCAAGGACTGTTTTACCGTCCACGAAATGTTGCTGGGTCGAAAAGGGGATCATCGGCTTGGAGTAAATACGGGCTGCTGCCTCCACCATGTAGTATTCCTCCTCGGAGCGCACCCCGGTGATATTGCCATTGTCCTTAACGCCAATGAGCAGCCTTCCTCCGTCAGTATTGGCAAAGGCCACCAGGGAACGGGCTATCTTTTTGGAGTCGCTGATGCAGTATTTAAAATCCTGCTGCTGATGCTCGCCCTGTTCTATGAGTCTTAACAGATAATTGCTCACTTTCTCAGAAATTAGAGTTCCAGGTTTAAAGTTCCATGTTCCAGTGCATTGACATTGTTGATGATCTTGAATTCTTTATTACTACAATTAATTGAGTTTAAAGTTTTAAGAAAACCAGGTTTAGTATACCACAATGAGTTGAAAGACAAGAAGGACCCTAAACGTCGATATGGAATAATACCCTTACGATGTAACCCAAGCCAAAGGATATAAGGCCAACCACTGTGCTGAGAATGACCATTTCCATGAAGCGTTTTCGGAACGGTTGGTCATTGGCCACCGAAATGTAATAGGTAAACAGAAACACTACCAGGATGGAATCGAATAGTGCCGCCACCAATGCAACAAACGGAGATGCGAAGATCAGGTAAGGCGCCACCAGGAAAATCACTGCAATCACATAGGCAATGCCTGTAAAAATGGCAGACTTAATGGCCAGATCATTTTTCCCCTCGGCCCTGTTTGATAAATATTCAGAGGACGACATTGACAAGGCGCCTGCAATGCCGGTAATGATTCCAGCCAAGGCGACCAACTTGGTGTTTTGAAGCGCAAAGGTCAATCCGGCAAGGGTTCCAAGGATCTCTACCAAGGCATCATTGAGCCCCAGAACGATGGAGCCCATGTATTTGAGGTGTTCTTCCTGGATCAAGCCCAGCAATTCTTTTTCATGTTGGTTTTCATCCTCAGCCACCATCAAGGCTTCGGGAACTTCAGAGGCAATGAGACCGTAATTGATCTGAGCATTCTCTTCAGCCTTCTCCATTAACTTCAGTCCGAATGTCATCCCAAAGATCTTTGATATCCAGTAATATTTATGGACTTCCCATTTGCTGGGGTTAACTTCCTCTTTGGTATAAGACTCCCACAACCTGTAATGCTTCAGCTCATCAGATGCAATGTGGTTCAATACTTTTTTGTTTTCAGGATCTCGGGTTTGCTGGGCCAGCTTGGAGTAAATGTGGTATTCGGTGATTTCTCCCCGCTGCGCTGCAATCAACTGACTTCGGGTTTCGGAAGAGATTGGTTTTTTTATCATGATATATGAAATTGCTAATTGCCTGTCATTCAATTATTGAACATTCTTTGTGATTTTATTGTCTATAAAATTCTCCTGATATTCTATCTGGTCATTCTTGTCGTAACGAATAAAGGAGCCGTGCTTCATATTGCCTTTAAAATTTCCTACCTGCCACAATTGGCCTGTTTCACGATAGAATATCCATTCGCCTTCCATGAGGTTGTTCCTAAAGGGGCCTTGTGCTTTTAACTTTCCATTCTTATAGAAATAAGTCAGTTGATCGTCTGCTAATTCATAGACTTTTTGTCCGTTGGTATAATTCTTTTTGGATAACATGGTTTTAGGATTTTTGATATTGATTTATTTCCATTCTTCAAGGTTTTCGTCTTCAAAAACATCTTTAATCAGCAATTGGTCATCTCCATTGGCAGTCATCTTTTTGAAAGCTTTTTCCCAACCTTTTCGAGGTCTTGATATTGGTTTAATGACTATTTGTCCTTTTTCGAGGATGAGCTCAACAGTGCCCTGGATATTGTATTTCTCCAACAGCGTCTTGCTAAGTCGGATTCCCTTTGAATTACCAATTTTTATGACAGCGACTTCCATGATTTCCATTTTTAAAAATGGTTTTACAAAGCTACTATTTTCGTGAGATTTTGAACTGCCAGCTATTCCATTTTCCAAGTAGTGTCGTGTTACTGATCAAATGACATTATTTAATCTGTAACGAATATTAATAACTGAAACAAAGTCTTGGTACATTGACAAAAAGAGTATCAATATTTTGAAATTTATAACAAATTCGTTATATTTGTACTATCTATTATTCGTTTTAAAAGATCATGAAGTTCTCAGAGTTATGCAAAATCCTTGAAAGAGATGGATGGCAAATAGAACGGACTAAGAAACACCACATCTACTCCCATCCTACGAAGCAAGGAAAAATCCCCGTAGGGAAACATTCTTCGGAAGAAGTGAAAACAGGTACTTTAAATGCAATTTTAAAACTGGCAGGACTTAAATAATCCTGTATAAACAAACAAAGATGAGAAAGATTTTGGTAATCATCGAAAAAGGATCAGATGGGCTATTTAGCGCTTATACCCCAGAAACTAAAAGTACTGTTTTAAATGGTCAGGGCAGTACTGTCGAGGAAGCTATTAACGAAATGAAAGAAGCCCTGCAGGAAGTGGTTGAATTGTACAAGGAAACTGAAGAAAAGGTTCCTGAAGAACTGCAAGAACCATTTGAGTTTGAATATAAGTACGATGTCCCTAGTGTGTTTAATCATTTTGACGAAATTAATCTAACAACATTTTCGCGCAAAATTGGGATCAATTCATCGCTTTTACGCCAATATAAAAATGGATTGGCATTTGCCTCAAAAAAGCAAGCCGAGAAAATCAAAAAAGGACTGCACGAACTTGGCAAACAATTAAGTTCTGCACAGCTATAAGATTTTTATTCCCCTTAGGATTCGTTGGCTAAATTCTCCTGAACGGGGAAAAACACTTCATGGCAGGCTTCTATATTTTTATGAAACGATTCTGGCAACCTTGCCCAATCGAATAATTCCACCAGTATAGGAACATTGCTATCACGTATTTTTTCTTTCAGCTCCATCAGGATATCAATCGGGATCTTTTCGCCATTCTTGTTAATGATAACCAAATCCAGATCGCTGCCATCGTGGGCTGTTCCCTTAACCCGGCTTCCATAGGCCCACACCTCAACAGGCAGGGTAAGCTCCGAAAACAGATCGAGCAACATTTGTTTGTATTTACTCTTCAGCAGCATGGCTTTGTTGGTTGATGATTTCAGCAAGTTCCATTGCATCGGCAATAAACTGAGGCAATAAAATCAAGGTCTCCTCGGCAAAATTAACCCCATTATCGTGTGCAGTGTTGTTTCTGCTATCGCGATATTCCATCCAGCGTTCACATGCTTCGTCATTTATTAGACTTCGCAGCACAGCATGCCTGAAAACTTCCTTAAAGTTTAGTTTATCAACCTCTTTCGAGGTATGAAAATAGGGGCTCAATACTTTGCGAAGCAATTTACCGCTTTGTTCAAGAATGATTTCAAATTCTTTAATACAAGCAGACCTGTACATCTCGTATTCGATGTGATCAGGATCTTCCTTTTTAAGCATTGTATAAGCCTTTTCTAAAGTGCTTATACAACGTTCATAATATGCTGTATCTATTATCATATTTCAGATCCGATATTTATTCAAGTCTTTTTAATTTCATTATTCAAAGTTACTGCTTTTTGCATTTGCTCTTTCAATTTTTCATTTACCTGTCATTGTAATAGAGCTAAATCCTATTGTCCAATATTTGAATTGAAGATGCTAGTACAGGCAGAGCGGGATTTCACCGATTAACTTCTTACAAAGTGCTGTTTTTCTCCCGATCATCGGAATCTGTCAAGGAAGCACCGAAACCTGAATATGTGTAACTTGCTATTGCACAACGGTTATTTTAAATTATTTTTCCTATTTCTTTTAAATAAATAATGAATGCCCCAAGTATTATACTAAGACCAATAAAAAAATATCCGCCATTCTTATCTTTATTTCCACGTATAAAATAAGGTTTTCCGTCTTTATCAATGTATTGAATAAGTCTATTTAATCTATTTATTTTCTCTTTTGAATCTTCATCGAAATGCACAACAATCTCATCTCCAACTTTCAAATCGTCAATTCTTTCTAAAAGTGGTTTAAAATCTCCAAAGTCTTTTCCAACGAAGATTTCAAAAACATTGGAGTAATTATCAATTAATAAATATCTGTATTTTCCTAAATGTCTTAAGGGCAATTCTTCAAAAGTTTTATCGAGAAAGACTACCTTTCCAGTCAATTGATGAAATTCAGTTTTATCTTTTGTCCCACGAATCAAAATGAAAGAGCCTAAAATTAATATTGTAATTACTCCAGCTATCGATTTTTTAAATATTGGATATTGTAACTTTGTTTTCATCAATTCAATATTTTTCACCCCTTCATCCATTCAAACATCTGATAATGTTCAGCGTTCATGCCAAGGTGTTCATACACGTCGTGGGCCGAGGTGTTGGTCTTGTCAGCGTAGAGGCGGATGCCCCGAAGATCATTGTTGTGTGAAACCATTTCCCTGATGTGTTTGTACAGGGCGCTGAAGACGCTTCGTTTGCGGAATTCGGGGCGCACATACACAGATTGAATCCACAGCACTGTGCCGTTGCGCCAATCGCTCCATTCGAAAGTGGTCATCAGTGAGCCAACGACCTGCCCATTGACTTCGGCTACATAATAGGCCCCTTTCGAGGGATCGGCCATCACGGCTGCCACGCCTTTTACAACGGTAGGCTCATCGAGTTGGAGTTGTTCGGTTTCCAGGGCCATGGCCAGTTGGAATTCAATAATACTTGCAGAATCTGCTTGGTTTGCTTGTCGGATGATCATGGAGTTGGTTTAATTTACAATGCATCAAAATTAAGAAAAATAGTATCGATGGCAACTGAGCTGGCGACTTTGCGTCAACTGCTCACTATTCCTGATTTATACAGATCAGGAGACTTATAGTCCTAATGTCAGTTGGAGGGAGGTACTTTATTTTTCCTGATCCAGAATTGAATCTATTTGTAATTTATTCTCTGGAAGGTAGTTGGTTGCCACATCCCAAATAATTTCATAGTCAATACCAAAGTATTCATGCGAAACTTTGTTGCGTAACAAATACATTTCATCCCAAGGTATTTCAGGATATTTTGTCTTTATTTCAATTGGTAAATTCTTAGAAGCTTCACCTATTACCTCGAAGTTACGAATTACTGCATCAACAGTTTTGTAATCCCTTTTAAAGTCAATAAAGGAGAAGCCCTGAATATATTCAGCAATACGGGACATGGCAATTTGGATGTCATCGAGATACAATATGTAGGTTCGCTTCTCTTTTTTCACTTACACGTAGTTTACCTGCTCTAGTATGCGATCTTTAATTTGTTCTTTGAGTGCGCTTTTGGTTACCAGATCTATTTTTCGCCCAAAGATTTTTTCAAGATAGATTTCAAGGGTGAAAAATTTCCACCCAATGGGTTTTTCTAATTCTACAATAATATCAATGTCACTATCATCGGTGTAGGAATCATCTGAAAAGGAGCCAAAGAGTCCGATCTCACTGACAGCATATTTTTCATGGAGTTCGGGTTTGAGCTCCTTTAATTTTGACAATATGTAAGTTTTTGAAATCATTCCTCAAATATAACAATTATGCCGATTCTCTGAAATTATTTTTATTCAGAAATGTATCTTATTGTTACTGATCCGAGGACCTGAACTCATGGGTGGTTACTGAGTTGGTGACTCAAATCTCCTGCCCGGTTATCAAATCAAATTGTTTTCTTTTTTGTATTTTGCGCGTGAAATAGAATACTAACTATGATCAAAATTGTGGTGGCTTCCAGGAACCCAGTGAAAATGGAAGCTGTAAGACTGGGATTATCGACGTTTCTCAAGGGGGAAATTGATTTGTGTGGTGTCATTGTTGAAAGCGGCGTTGCCGATCAGCCCATGAGCGATGGGGAAACCTTGTGCGGCGCTGAAAACAGGGTGCAAAATGCACTTCTTCAATATTCAGGGTATGATTTTTACGTTGGAATTGAGGGTGGGGTAGAGCTGACCCCTTCGGGACTGATGGCTTTTGCGTGGGTTGTGATCTGCAATGGAAAACAAACCGGGAAAGCTCGCACGACTACCTTTGGACTTCCTCCACGCGTGTCTGAATTGATTCATCAGGGCTATGAGTTGGGTGATGCCGATGATATGGTTTTTGCACAAAGCAACTCGAAGCAGCAAAATGGGGCAGTGGGCCTGCTGACCAACGATGCCATTACCCGCCAATCGTTGTATGTGCCTGCGGTTCAATTGGCTTTTATCCCATTTTTAAATCCTGAGTTGTATGGGCAAGATGCTGATCAAGTAGATTAATCTTGACGTCTCATTAGCAGTGAAATGGCAATCTCACTTATCGAAGTTATTGCAGTTATTGCAGTTATTGCAATATCTGCAATAACTGCAATAACTGCAATAACTGCAATAACTTTGTAAAACCAGTATGGAATAATTTGAAATTGATAAGCTTTTTATACTTTCGGTAGAAAGCCAATGCAATCCTTTGGATAGGAATGGTTCTGCAAAAGTATAGGAATCAAAGTTTCAGGCCAGGACATTGGTTGGCAGATTCGATGGGGAATATTTTTCATCGCTACTTTCAAAGAATGATACTCTTTTGTGAAATTTACTCGTTACTGGTTTTGTAATTCTTCCCAATATTCAACGGCACGACGGGTATGAGGAATAACAATGGTTCCGCCTACCAGGTTGGCCACCGAAAAGATTTCGAACATTTCATCAGTGGTAACGCCCAACTCATAGCATTTACCCAAATGATACTTCACACAATCGTCGCAGCGAAGCACCATCGAGGACACCAGGCCCAGCATTTCCTTGGTTTTAGTACTCAAAGCACCCTCCTGGTAGGTCAGGGTATCGACACTGTAAATGCGCTTCATGACTTTGTTATCGGAGGCCAGGATCTTCTCGTTCATCTTGGCGCGGTAGGTGTTGAAATCATTAATAAGTTGGCTCATATTTTAAAGAGTTAAATGTTGATGGTTGAATGGTTAGATGGTTGAATGGTTAGGTGGTTG
>DASXUZ010000122.1:0-4420 GCA_036504555.1 Prolixibacteraceae bacterium
CTTCGAGATGGCTGTTCAGGAAGACGGCTGGGCGCGTCTTGACCATATGGGAAATGCTTTATACCAGCTTGACCCCGGTTTTGATCCAAGGACTTACGGCCAGCGCCAACTTTCCCGTCTGGTTGGAAACCTAAAGGATTACTTCGAAATGCGTTCCCAGGAAACCGACGGATCCAATCTGTTTTACGTGAAACTTAAGGAATGATCATCTAAATTTTCCTAAAATCCTTTCATCACCACGATAAATTAAACGCGCCATGTTGGCGCGTTTAATTTATCCAATATATTCAGAAGCCTGCTGAAAAATTATTCTCTCTTCCAATTTTTCATAGGTAGTATAAAATCATACGGAAATTCAGCCAGAAGTTCAATCTTTCCATCATGGTTTACCCAGTAAGTATCTTCGATCCTGAACCCCATCCCTTTTTCCGGATAATACAAACCAGGTTCAATCGTAAAGACCACTCCAGATCGCAATATATTATCGTCAGATGAAGTCAGACCGCTCCAAGGGCGCTCGTGAATATTGATACCAACTCCATGTCCGATGGAATGAATATAACCTTCCATTGGTGATTTGTGGGTACGTAGAGTAGGGTGACCATCCTTCTCAAAAAGGTCACAAAGCATTCCTTGGTAGTCTTTGAACTTTGCATTCAAATCAAGATTTTCAATGATTTTTTTATACGCATATTGGACCTGGGTGTACAGCTTTTCCGCTTCAGGTGATGCATATCCTAGGCTCCAGGTGCGGGTGAAATCATAAAAATAACCTCCCCCTGGCTCCTGTGGGTAAATATCGAACACGATCGTCTGACCCAGACGCATAGGGTCATTGGGATTTCCCTGCGAATGTGGCACACCTGCATCCCGCCCGATCGCAAAGATAAAACCTTCATTCGGCACTGCTCCTCGTTCCGCCAGCCACAGATTTATTTTAGCTTTCACTTCACCTAACTTAAGCGGAGATCCATCTTCTTTTAGTAACAATTCTTCTGAATTTATAGCGCAACTGGTTAGGTAATCCCTGGTTAAGCCGACCACTTCGGTGGTGATTTTACCCATTCTACGAATTCGGTCAACCTCATCCAGGTTTTTGGTTTCCATTGCATACATAAAAATTGAATTATCGCTTGCCTCGCCGACCAGTTCAATGGAAGGCATGATCACGTGGAAATGAGCCATCATCGCAACCATGCCACTCAGGTCGGTTCGACCGTATACGCCAACCCTCCCCGAAACTTCCATATCGGTGAGCATTTTCTTCAATCGCATTGCCGTCATTAAGGAAGAGTCACCATTTGCTTCTTTCAACAAATCTTGCCACGGATATTCGTCATATAAGCGTACTTGTAACTTTGACTTTGCGGCTTCATCTCTTTCCATCAAGTTGCAGAACAAGACCGGCTCGTCATTTGCTTTTTTTATGAGAGTTGCTGCCGAAATATGCCCGCCGCCTGTCAAATATGTCATCGGAGGGTTATTTTCTGCATTTCCAAAAATAACAATTGCGGCCAAGTTCTTTGATTTCATCAACGCATCAAGGTCATTTTTCATTTATTCACTCCAGGGTTTGATTTGTGTTTCCGGCTTTCAGTGGAACTTTTTTTTGGGGAGCAGGAAAGATGGTTCTTAGGCAAGCCAACAATTTCGGTTCTTCTTCGGGCATAACCGTACGCGGATCTAAGATTACCCGGTCATCTTGTGTCCTGGCTATGACCGGAATGAAGTTTTTACGCAAATTTGCTAACACCTTGTCTGGAGATTTTACAGGGATGGAGAATACCCAGGATGGAAAAGACTCACCTGGTAGTGAACCGCCACCGACCGTGGATTCGCTTAAAAAGACCTCCCCGCATCCCAGTTCCTGTTTCCAAGCTTCTGCTCTTTTTTTCACGACCAATGCTGGCATCGATATCATTCGCCATATTGGGACATCTCTTTCAGCTTCGTCCCTAAGATAATGCGTCAGGGTGGCGCTCAATCCCGCGATGCAGGTTTTGTCTGCTCTTAGTGCCCTGGCTAGCGGATGTTTTTTGATCTTCTCAATTAATTCTTTCTTTCCAATGATAATTCCAGCTTGCGGCCCTCCGATCAATTTGTCTCCAGAAAACATGATGACATCCGAGCCTGCTGCCAATGATTCTTGAACGGTTGGCTCATGTTGCATCCCAAATCTTGCAGTATCAATCAACGCTCCCGAACCCAGATCATCGATGAACATCATCCCCAGTCTGTGAGCAGCGTCAACCGTGCTCTTTAATTCTGGTTCCTCAGTAAATCCGATAATCTTGAAGTTAGAACGGTGCGCGTGCATCACTACCGCTGATGAGTCTGGGAGAATTGATTTTGCCGCATCCTCGTAGTCTGATATTCTGACCTTGTTGGTTGTACCTATTTCCAAAAGCCTTACTCCGGATTCCTTCATGACATCCGGCATACGAAAACCACCCCCAATTTCAATAAGTTGAGAGCGTGGGATGATGACGTATTTCCTCTTGACAAGGGCGCTCAATACCAGCAATACAGCTGACGCACAGTTATTCACAACCAGCCCCGCTTCCGCCCCGGTCAGATTATGCAGAAGCGCTTCCACCTGTCCCAACCGGTCTCCCCTTTTTCCACTCTCCAGGTTGAACTCCAAATTCGAATATCCATTCGAAATTTCTGCCATTGCCAATATGGTCGCCTGCGAAAGAGGTGCTCTACCAAGATTGGTATGCAGGATTACACCGGTGGCATTGATCACCGGCTGAATGGATGGTTTGGTCCAATCAATTAAATAGACTTCAGCTTTGTTGAGGATTTGATCGATCGAAGGAATCGCAATACCATCAATTGCCCCCATCCTGATTTCATCCAATACTTGGCGAAATGCTTTGACCGTCAACGGACGGCCAAAGTTGGAGATCAGCTCTCCACTAGCTTGTAAAAGCCGGTCAATTGATGGGAGGTTGCGGAGTGACATTTTCAGTTTTGGTAGATGATTCGCGCATACGTAATAAATATTCGACCACCACAAGCCCTATTGCCAGCCAGACAGCGATAGGAAAATTGAGCACTCGTCCAATTCCCAGCCAGGTCAATAACGCAAAATAGACCCCAACCGAAATGGACTCTCTCACGATAACCCCGGCTTTTGGTGGTGAGTTCAGAGAAAAAATCTTGTTTAGCCAATACGAAATGGGTAAGGTCGTTCCGGTACCTGCCAGAACGATCAGTGCAAACAGACCCCATCGCGGCCAAAGAGTGGGTAGACTGAAATTCACCAGCAATGCCAGGCCACCCCACCCCCCTACTATCAATAGCAGAGTCGAGATCAGGAATGGGCGAAAGGTTAATTTGTCATCCATGGTTACGAATTATACTCGCTGAATTGGGTTATATAATGTGTACAGAATGGTAATTCTTTACTTCAAACAAAATATTCCCATTTGTTAACTAAAAACTGGCTCTCCCTTCAGACCCATTTATCACCTAACCTCAAACCCAGCCAGGTATAAATAAATTTCTTCGACAGCGAACTTGTTCATTTCCTCACAATTCGGCAAATATATACTTCAAAACAAGAATCAAAATTGATAAAATGGTAAAATAGATTGGTATTTACTAAAAGCATTTATCGTTAAATCTTTATGAGGGTACAGTCAGCAATGCGAACAACCGTGTTGAATCTTTTTTGGGATAATTTATGCGCGCTTTAAATATACTGGTAGCCGAGGATGATGATCAAAACCAGGCTATGATGAAGTTAATCCTTATCCGTCAGGGGCATAAGGTTAAAAGTGCTTGGAATGGACGAGCGGCGCTGGAAGCTATAAAATCTGAAGACTTCGACCTGATATTCATGGATGTTCAAATGCCGGAAATGGATGGCCTTGAAACGACCAGACAGATCCGCAAGTGGGAAAATAACCAAAGACATGTCTCTATTGTGATTTTGACTGGTTCCGTTCCAGAAAAAATATCTGATGAATATAAAAAGGCTGGGGCAGATACCTTCCTGTTAAAACCATTTGACATAAAACGCATCGGAATGTTGCTTGAAATATTCGCCGGTGAACCAGTTATAGGTCAACCGGAGAATTTAAGCCAGTCACATGATAATAACTCGATGGATGTTCCCGTGTTAGATATGCAGGATTCCATTTCACGGTTTAATAACGATACGAAATATTATCTCGAAAATTTACAGGAATTTCTCCAATCAATGCCAGAAAGATTGGAGCGCATGGATCAGGCCTTAAAAGCTCACAATTGGCAAAGCCTTTCAACTCATGCTCATAATCTCAAGGGTGTCGCGGCAAACTTCGGAGCAAAACAACTCTCGATATTGGCCGCAAGTTTGGATGATCTAAGTGATCATCATGAATTTAAGAAATCTTCAAAGATCTACCGGGAAATCAAGGATAATTATTCC
>DASXUZ010000123.1:0-6392 GCA_036504555.1 Prolixibacteraceae bacterium
CTTTTCATCTACTACTTCAAAATTGGAAATTGGAAGTTTAACAAATCAATATTATTTAGAAGGTGGCTTGGATGAGGTAGCTATTCACAATGTTGAATTATCGCCTGCTGAAATTCTTCAACATTATACCAATGGATTACAGGGAGTTGATTACTTTGCGTCCCCAACACTTGCCAAATCAGCGAATATTACTATAAGCCTACTTGAGACGGTTGATGAATCTACTAAACTAATTGCATATGCAGTTCGTAACACTGAAATACGCATCAAAGGAAGTGTAAACAGTGGCACAGTGGCTACCCTTTATGACATGGTGGGACGTGTTATCCAAACCAAGATATTGGAAGAAGGAAGTATCAATAGATTGCTAACTCCAGGAATTAAATCTGCCATTTATGTCCTCTCTGTAAATGATCACGGGAAAATACAAACATTTAAAATTCCTGTGAGAGAGTAATAGATACTTGTAATCAATAGAATAAAACAACATTTAAAATCAAAAAGCAGAAGGAAATAAACATGTAGGTTTTAAAATGACTTCTGCCTAGTCAAAAGAAACTCCGGAATCACATTGATTCAGGAGTTTTTTTTATTGGTGAGTATACCAATTATAGATAATATATAGGTCTTTCACGAATTAACATGATTTATTTGGATTGCTTTGGTTAATATTGATGCAGACAATAGCATCAATGTATTGATACTTTGGGGAAAAGCAATTCCAAGCAATATTACCCCAAGAAGTAATTCTTGAAGTTCGTCTTTATTCGTGCAATTTATATTTCCTTATTTTAATATCGCCGGCCTGACAGGTAAATCGTTAAACACCGAATAGACCAATTCGCTTTCGGGGGCTACAATTGACCAGGCAGTGAGGAATAGTAGCATAAAATCAGTATAAAATGAAAGATTTTTCTGATACCAGATTTCCAATTCTCCCTTGTAGGGTGCAATATGTTCTTTGTAGAATGTATGTTTATCGCCTGGTGCATTGGTTATCCATTTTTCTTCATCCCGAAAAATAATGGAGCCAATGCCTGTGATGCCCGGATTAGAATTGTAGATCACCTCCTGTACATGGTCCGGGAACTTAAAAAAATCAACTTCCATCTGGGGGCGTGGACCAACAAATGACATATTGCCAATCAGTACATTGACGATCTGTGGAAGTTCATTGATTTTTGTTCTGCGAAGGAACTTCCCGATGGGTAAAACCCGAGGATCATTGCGAACCGTTAAGCTGCCAGTTCCCATCTTTGATGAGTTTTTCATCATAGTAGCATACTTCCATATTTTGAACCTTGAATTCTTGAATCCAACCCGTTTTTGAAGGTACAATACTTCGTGTTCTCCCGTAAGCAGCAATATGATACTAATAGGAATCAAAAAAGGGGAAAGTATCACCAAGGCGATCAAAGCAAGGATAAAATCGAAGAAGCGCTTGAAGAAATTTGAGTACATGTTGTTGGGTTTTGAAGTTATTTAGTTTAATCTGCATTTAGCAAAAGTGCAAAAGAGCGCGTCATTGCGAGGAACGAAGCAATCTTCTGTCAATTAGTTATTTCCAGATTTATTCGTTCCTCGCAATGATGCGCTCATCAAGTCAATCGTAATTTCAATTACATCTTCGAATCCAGCCCTTTTCCAGTTTCAATATGCTCGAAATTGGGTAAGTAAACTTTCAAGATATCGACAATAGCAGCTTTGCTGATTTCCTTTGATTCAAAGAGGGTGTGCAATTGATCAAAAATGGCATCAATCTCCTGGATGCTGCGTTTCTTTGAGTTTTTGACCACTCCCAGGTTGATGAATGAATCATTGTCCAGCGCCTCCTTCTCCGTGAAAAATTCTTCAAAGGCCTTCTCTCCAGAAGTGTCTGAGCCAAAAAAATAAATAGGGTAGAAAGGAGAGGGAGGGAGGGGGAGAAGAGGAGAAGAGGAGAGGGATAGTGCCTTTAATTTGGCTTCTTCCTCTGATTCGCAGATATCCGCTTTAAATCCAAGTTCCTTCAGCAGATCTAACGCAATTTCATCAAACGGAATCATATCTCGGTCTTCATCCAGCTTGGGGAAAAAGATATCTCCCGATTCACCCATGATGGAAGCCATCAAGCACAATTCACCCGATTCCTGTGGAGAGACAAAGAACCTGCGAATACCACGTGGGCAAGACCAGGGCTGTTGCTTGTTCAGCCGATCCAGGAAACCCAAAGGCAAGCTGCCGTTCGAGAAGGCTACATTGGCAAAACGAGCTGTTTTAATGGGCAATTGATCGGAGTAAGCCATGATCATTTCTTCCATCAGTTTCTTGCTCGCTCCCATGATGTTGACTGGGTTGGCTGCCTTGTCGGTGGATACACAAAAGAAATGTTCGGGTGGATACTGCAACAGGAACTCTAACAACTTGCGGGCACGGAGCACATTATTCTCAATCATGGCCTCAATGGAGAAGATGTCTTTCTCGCTACGAACATGTTTGTGGGCTGCAAAATTGGCTACAATCTCAAAAGGCCCATGTTGCTGAAATATCTTTTCAAATACCCTGTCTCCAAAGTTTACCGGATAGGTAATGAAATCTGCTGGGATACGATACTCTGTTGAACTGCGTAAATCGCGTACCAGCTCGGTTAAGCCGTTTTCATTGATATCAACCACCACCAGCTTTGCAATTTTGAATTTTAAAATGGCTTTGATATACGAGGACCCGATGGTTCCTGCCCCACCAATCACCAACACTTTTTTACCATTGATACGGCTGTTGAGCTCAATTGTATATTTTTTAAAGTCTTCTGCCAGCAAGCTTTGTGGGCGTTTGGTGACGTAGGTCGAAATAAAGTTGTCAAGGTTAAAATTGGTTTGCATAAAATACGAATTGAATACGAATTACACGAATAAAAACGAATTACACGAATCCCGAGTTCTCGGGACGAATTACACGAATTAGCTTAGAGTTCAAAATTATAAGTTGAGTTGCTGATAGTGAAAAGAGTTAATTTCTTATTTATCTCACCTTCTCCACTTTCTCCACTTTCTCTATCCTCTATTTATTTTCTTACTTTCTCATTTTCTCATTTTCTATATCCCGGTATGATCGCGCTGCTCGGAATATTCACCACCCTGTCGGCTAGCCACATTGAGTTTTCCAGTCCATCGGTCTGGCAATCGGCAAACATGGTAAGGCGGCTCATGAGTTCCCAGATGGGACGGGTCATCACACCATGCTGGTTGGTGTATTGCAGCAATTCATCCCGGTGATCCTTGTCTTTGGTGATCAATACGTTCAACCAGTAGTTTGATTTGCAATCATCAGGTTCAGTGAAGAATTCATATTCAGAATCTTTAAAAAATTCCTTGTATTGTTCCGCCAATGTACGTTTTAAACCCAACAGATAATCCAAACTTTCAATTTGTGCACAACCCAAGGCTGCAGCAATATTTGTCAGACGATAATTGTAGCCAATGTAATCATGTTTAAACTCCCATTGATGGGGTATTTTGGCCTGTGTGGTGAGGTGCTTGGCCATTTTCGCCAATTGTTCGTCATCTGTTAAAATCATTCCACCACCACCAGTGGTGATGAGTTTGTTGCCGTTGAAACTCAAAATACCCAGTTTCCCAAAGGTACCGGTTTGCTGCCCTTTGTATATACTGCCAATACTTTCTGCAGCATCTTCAATGAGTGGAATATTGTAACTTTCACAAACATCCTGAAGTTCTTCTAATTTAACCGGATGCCCAAATGTATGCATCGGCACGCAAGCGGCTATTCTACGATTCGTATACTTATTGTAGGGTTCCGGTCTCCGGTCTCCAGTTTCCGGTCTCCCTTTTCCCTTTTCCCTCATCTCCACGTTCTCCATGATCCAAGCTTCCATTGCTGAAGCTGAAAGTCCCATGGTTTCTTTGTCCACATCGATAAATACTGGCTTGGCACCTGTATATGAGATGGCATTGGCGGTGGCAATAAAAGTGAGTGCCTGGGTGATGACTTCATCATCCCTTTGTACGCCTGCCAAATGAAGGGCGATGTGTAAGGCTGAAGTTCCATTCACCGCAGCAACAGCATATTTTGCTCCAGTATATTCAGCACACATTTTTTCAAATTGACCTACAAACTCACCAACACTAGACACAAAATTGGTGTCGATACATTCGCCCATGTATTTCTTTTCATTCCCTATAAATCGCGGATCGTGAAGGGGAATAAATGCGTTCGGTTCCTGGAAGGTGGAACGGATAAAGTCCGTTATGTGTGATATATTTGTCATCTTATGGGTTGATTATTTGATATTCTTGATGTAAACATTGGATAACTTTTCACCGTGAATCTTTATCTGTTTGGCCAAAACAAATCCATTTTTCAAATAGAACTTGTTGGCCCCAATTAATTCGTCTCCGGCAACAACCTTATAATTTGTTATTTTATTTTGTTTTAAATAATCTTCAAGGGCTGCTATCAATTGACTGCCAATTCCTGAAGCTTGGCAATTGGGATTCACTGAAATGGAAAGAAGTTCACCTGATGGTAAGATCATTTTATCTTTCGCATCCTTCGATTGGAAGGGCGCCCGAAAGGTTTCTACAAATCGTTTGATTTTGGTGGGTTTTGCTATTGTTCCCAAGGCCAACTTTACAATACAAACAGGGCAGTGAATCAAAAAACGCTTCATCATTCCTGCGGAGTTCTCTGAATAGGAAACAAATCCCATGACTTCCTTATTTTCCTCGTACACCCAAACATTTTCATTCGTTATCAAAAATCCATATAGATCACTTAAAAAACTGTACCCTAAGCCAGCCAGGAAACTAGTGGTTAGGGTAGCTGTATGAAGTTTTGCCAAGGAAAGGGAATCCGTTTTTATAGCGGGGCGGATCATATATCAAATTTAATTTTATTCCATAAAATGATTTATAATTCGCTCATATGAGTTTGAGACCATAAAGTTTGTCTGCATATAATCATATCCTCTTTGCCCCATTTCCTTAATTAATTCATCATCTTGCGCCAATTGGCTGATTTGGTTATTCATCGTTAATAAATCTCCACTTTCAGTCCAATATCCAAATTTGTTCTCTTCCATGATTTTTCCAAGATCAGTAGTCAGATCAGTAGCTGCAATAACTGGCATTTTGTATTCCAGGTAAGATAACAGTCGCGATGGGAAATTAGGAATGGTGAATTTTCGGTCTAAGAATATCAATCCAACATCACAAGATTGAATCATCTGATCGTATTCACTTTTTGGAAGTCCGGATAAAAGCAAAGCATTCAGCGGAGAATTTGTAATGAACCAGTTTTGTACTTTTGAAAATTCAGTCCCGTCACCAACAACCACAAAAAAAATATCATGTCTTTCCTTATTGGAGCTTAAAACATCCAATAAATAATCAATCCCCTGTGGCTTTCCCAAATTTCCACCATAAATAAATGTTGTTGATTCCAGAGGAATATTGTAGCGATTACGTATAGAAAATATGTCTTCTTTTGATATTGAAGTTAAATCCGGCTCAATGCTATTTGGATTTACTTCTACAACTTTAGGATTGATATCAGGATTGTTCTTAATAATATAATCAACATTCGCAGGAGACATACATCCTATAAAATCCGAAATGTGATAAAGCTGTTTTTCTTTATGCCTGAAATATCGGTGGATGAATCCTCTCTTTTTTAACATCCCTAAATCAACAGCGTTTTGAGGGAAAATATCTTTAAGTAAGAGGTAGGACAAAGCACCATCACGATGCTTGATATAGCTGATAACTTTTGTAAAGGTAATGGGTGGGGTGGAATAAAGTACCAGATCGAACTTCACTCCGGGGAAATACTTTTTAATTCCAGATAAATATTGGTGTTCAATTAAAAGAGTTGAAATTCCTTTTTCAATGAGATTTGTTTTTTGAATATTAAGGATTTTAATTTTTAATAGGGTAATTGCATCCAATTTATTCACCGTCGTTTTTTGCTTTAATTTTCGTTCTGATGGAGTTACTATAAAAACCTCGTGACCCTCATCACGAAACTTCCGCATTAAATCGGTATATAAATTTCTTTCGTTAATGTTGTCGATATTAACCAAAGTAAGAAAAAGCACTTTCATCTAATTCTCTTTTTTACTCCAAACTACACGGTTAATATAGTCAGTATATGAAAGTATAATTCTAACGACTTTATCTGAAACATTGGGCATTGAATAGTCTGATACCGGACGTAATGTCCGTCGATCTCCTTGCTTTTGATTCTCTAATAAAATCAGTCCCTGTAGAATTCTTTCATGGTTTAATCCCACCATCATGACTGAAGCTTCTTCCATAGCTTCTGGACGTTCATGGGCATCCCTAATGTTAAGGGCAGGGAAGTTCATAATCGATGATTCTTCAGAAATGGTTCCA
>DASXUZ010000124.1:0-11221 GCA_036504555.1 Prolixibacteraceae bacterium
AAGCATCATTCCCTCCGGATAGGCAGGATTGAACACCCTGATCAGAACAGTCAATGCTCCGATCATAAAACCATAGATCCACTTCCCTTTTTCGGTGTGCGAAGCGGTTACCGGATCAGTGGCCATGAATACCACCCCAAAGGCAAATCCACCCATTACCAAATGGGTATAAGGAGGCAGTGCCATGTAATCGTTCACGTGCAGTATATTGCACAGGTAGCCGATTGCCAGGGCGCCAATAACGCTTGAAAGCATGATCTTCCAGCTTCCGATGCCTGTGTAGATCAGGATGGCTGCACCAATTAAGATAGCCAATACCGATGTTTCTCCAATGGATCCGGGGATAAAGCCCATAAACATGTCATACATGGAAGCCACCTTGGTAAATGCCCCCTGTGCCATATCGGCCAGTGGGGTTGCCCCTGAGAATCCATCAATGGGGGCCTTGCTGTTCAGTTCGTAGATCCATACCTTGTCACCCGACATTTGTGAGGGGTAGGCAAAGAAAAGAAAGGCACGGGCGATGAGCGCCACGTTCATGATATTGTATCCAGTTCCTCCAAAGATCTCCTTGCCAAATACCACTGCAAAAGCAACGGCCAAAGCCACCATCCAAAGGGGGATGTTGATGGGAAGAATCAGCGGGATCAGCATCCCTGTCACCAGGTAGCCTTCGTTGACCTCATGGCCCCTAACCTGGGCAAAGACAAATTCAATCCCCAGACCAACGCCATAGGATACCAGAATGATTGGAAGTATTTTTATAAATCCAAACAGGAAGTTGTCCATGATGCTGCGTTCAATGCCAAAGGCCAGTCCGTTCTGGTAACCAACATTCCAGCTTCCAAAAAGCAGGGCAGGAACCATAGCCAGTACAACGATGATCATGGTTCTTTTCAAGTCGATGCTGTCATGGATGTGTACTCCTGACTTGGAGGTATGGTTAGGTGTAAACAGAAAAGTCTCAATGGCCCCAAAGGTAGACCCCAGCTTTTCATACTTACCACCTTTCTGGAAAAGTGGCTTTTTCTTGTCAATAAATTTTCTGAGTGAGTTCATTTATCTTGAATGACTTATTAATCGTTTTTATTAACCCAATTCTTTGATCATTAAGTTGATCCCGTTTCGTAAAATGCGCTGTACCTCTATTTTTGAAGTACAAACATATTCACACAAAGCAAGATCTTCTTCTATTACCTCATATAAACCAAGGGTTTCCATTTTGTCAATGTCGTCTGCAAGAATGGCTTTCACCAGGTGAACGGGTAAAATATCCATGGGCAACACTTTCTCGTACTCACCCGTCATGACATAGGCACGTTCTTCTCCATTCAGGTTTGAATCCAGGGTATACTCCTTCCGTGGGGTGAGCCAGGAAAAATAAGACCTTGAAACACTGAATTTATTTAAACGGGGCATTGCCCAACCCAGGAATTCATAATGATCACCTTCGGGAATGACTGTCACCTGGTTGTCAAAAAATCCAAGGTAACCATCGGCCTCCACCTGTGTGCCCACCAAAACATTGCCCGAAATAATCCTTTGCTTGACAACTTGTTGCAATTTCCCTTTTAACAAACCAGTAAGGTTCATTCCATTAATAACTTTGTAGTACTTGGGTGCAATTATTTCAGAACCTGTCAGTGCAATTGTTTTTGTCAGATCCAGCTGGCCAGTTTCAAACAATCGGCCGATGAATACAAGGGCCTGTGGATTGATGGTCCATACCACTTCGTTTTTATTGATCGGACTGATGTGATGAATCTGAACCCCCACATTCCCCGCGGGGTGAGGTCCTGAAAATTGATTGATCTCCACATTTTTGAGTCCTGCAAACACACCGTTCGACTGCTCAGGCCTGATGCCAAGGAAAACTTTCCCATCGGTAAGCTTGGCCAAAGCGTTGATCCCTGTTTGCAGTGTTGCTGTTTGACCCACCAGAGTAAATTCATAGTCGGGGGCCAGGGGTGCAGAATCGAAGCCTGAGATAAATATATGCTTGGGCCTTTGTCCCGGTTTGGCCAAGGTTCCATAGGGTCGTTGTACCAGGAAGGGCCATAATCCACTGTTGATGAGCTGAGTTTTGATTTCATCGCCCGAAAGTGATTGCGGATTCGCTTTGGTGAAAGTGATTGATTCATTCTTCCCGTCAGCCTTGATAATGATTTCAAGTACCTTCCTGCGCTCGCCACGGTTAATGGCCACCACCTGGCCGCTGGTTGGAGCGGTAAAAAAGATCTCCGGATTGTATTTGTCGAAAAAGATCGGTTCCCCTGCCTTGACTTCCTGATCCACTTTGACCAATATTTTGGGGATCAAACCTGGAAAATCAGTCGGTTTAAGGGCAACCTTGTCTACTTCGATGGATGTTCCGAGAATTTTTTCGGCACCTCCTTTTAAACGGATATCCAGCCCACGTTTTAGATTAATAACCTTTGACATAGTATTCCCTTGTATAATTATTATAAGAACCAAAAGTAAAAAAATTAAAAACTTTTCCCAATCTTTGTTTGATAAACTATTAGAACTGAAATATTAATGAGATGAATGCGTTCATTTACCAAATGGTAAGCGTCTGTTAGCCATCGTTCAGTTATTCTCGACTAAAAAATCATTGACAATGAGCACCAAAGCAATAATTACCATCGTCTTCCTGAATGTCGTCATGACTTTAAGTTCATTGGCGATACAAAAGACCGATAAATATTATTACCAAAATGCCATTTATAAAGAAGGAATCAAATCAGTTCAGCTCTTCAGGGAAGGAAATGAACTCTCCAACCCAGTCATTGAGCTTGGAAGCGATGCCAAGCTGGTACTTAAATTCGACGATCTTTCTGAAGAGGTGAATCAATATTCCTATACCCTCATTCATTGCGATGCCAACTGGAATGAATCGTACATTCAGCAGATGGAATACCTGACAGGCTTTGTGGACAACCCGGTGAGCGATTACGCCATGAGTTTCAACACAACGGTGAAATTTGTCAACTACCAGGTCCGAATTCCCAATGACGAATGCAGTCCCAAATATTCGGGTAATTATGCACTGGTGGTCTTTGGGGGCAACAACCGGGAAGACCTTGTTTTAATCCAGCGCTTTTATATTGTCGAACCCCTGGTCAGGATTGATGGATTGGTAAAAAAAGCCACCTTCGATCCCTTTAACGGTGAAAACCAGGAAGTCGATTTCAAGATCAACCATGAAGGCCTTAATCTTTCCAATCCCAGGGAAGATATCCAGGTGGTGCTGATGCAAAACCGCAGGTGGGACAATGCCATTCTGAACCTTAAACCGCTCTTTATCCGCGACAATGTGCTCGACTACGATTACAACAAGGAAAACGTGTTTCCAGGGGGAAATGAGTTCAGGTATTTCGATATCCGTTCCATCCGGCACAATGGCGAAAATGTGCAGGAGATCAAGTTCTTCAGGCCTGTCTACCATGTGACACTGATGCCTGACGCGATCCGCAGCAACAAGAAATATTTTTCCTACAAGGAAATGAATGGACTTTTTGTCATCGAAAGCCAGGATCGGGTGACTGATTTCGATACCGAATGTGATTATGCCTTTGTCCATTTCTTTTTACCCGTTCCCTCTCAATTGGTGGGTGGATCGGTCAATGTCTTTGGTGCGTTGACTGGCTGGAATGCCAACAAGACCAATGAGATGAAGTGGAACTTTGAACTGGGAGGCTATGAACTGACCATGATGCTAAAGCATGGTTATTACAATTACCAGTATGTCTATGTGCCCCAGGGATCGAAAAAAGCGGATTCTTCCAACCTGGAAGGAAGCCATTTTGAGACCGAAAACGAATACGAGATTTATGCCTATTACCACGACCTGTCCCGCCACTATGACCGCCTGGTAGGATTTACCACCGTCAATTCCCAGATCAAATAATTGGGCTCAGTGCATCAATTGCTTTCAGTGACTGGTAAACCTATGCCTTTCAGCCTTGGTTTTCAGAACTTTCACAATTAAATTCCTTGATCTATTTTCCATCTCCCTAGCCCAGATCATCCCTATCTGTAATGTATCTGTAATCTAACTGTAATGTATCTGTAATCTAGAATACAGATACATTACAGTTAGATTACAGATACATTACAGATAGGGATGACCTGGGCTAGGGAGATGGAATGCAATAACAGGTTTATTGAATAAAAATCGCTGGACAGTTTGAAAAAGTTATTTAAGCCATTTGAATTTTAAATGAACCCCCAATTAAAAGTAAGAGAGGAAAAAGGCTTTTCTGGATTGGAATGACAAGGAGATTTTGGGATGGTTTTGCAGTGTATAATCATACGAATTTGAACCGGCAAAGCCCAAAAATGAGGCTTGCGATCATCCAATTGGCCGGATTAGAAACCGATTAAAAATTTGCTGTTCTTACCGAACGATCTTTAGTTTGCTTTCTTCTTTTTCGTAGGGCAGGCTGAATGAAAAAGTCGATCCTTTGCCCAGGGTGGAGTCCACTTTCAGACTTCCACCCAACATGGTCACGTAGTGCTGGGCAATGGGCAAGCCGAGGCCTGTGCCGTCATAATTGCGAACGGTGCGGTTATCGAGCTGGTGGAAGCGTTCAAAAATACGTTCCTGGTCTCTTTCAGCAATTCCGATGCCGGTATCCTTGATGAAAAACTCGATCCGGGAGTCGTCTGTAAACAGGTATCCGAATTCGACTTCCCCGTTTTCTGTAAACTTGATGCTATTGTCGATCAGCTTCTTGAGAACGACATTCAGCAGTCCGGGGTCGGTCGTGAACCCGAATTTGGGATTCGTATTGGCGCAGGCCAGCTTAAGGCGGATATCTTTTTTGTCTTCCAACTCAAAGTCGAATTCCTTGTAGAGCGAAACCATCAGGTCGTTGATTCGGCACATTGATTTTTTCATCACAAGGGTGTTGCTTTCAATTTTCGAAAGACTGATCATGTCATTGATCAGTTCCATCAATAATTTTCCATTGGTAATGATGATTTCGATAAACTTGGCCTTTTCATCTTCATCAAAATCAGGGGAGCCGATCATTTTGGAGAATCCGATGATGGCATTCATCGGGGTGCGGATTTCATGCGAGATATTGGCCAGGAAGGCTGTTTTCAAGCGGTCGGATTCCTCTGCCCTGATCTTGGCCTCTTCGAGTTGGATCTCGGCCATTTTGCGTTTTGAAATATCGCGTGCCAGTGAAATGACCGAATGATCGTTTAGGCGGGCAATGCGCATTTCAAACATGGCCGATGCCCCTTCGACCTCCAGGGCATATTCGATGGTTTCAATCGAGTCGTTGTCAATACATTGCTGGATGCAGGCGAAAATTTTACCAGCCATCTTTTCCGAGAAGCCCACTTCAAAGATGGAGTTGCCGATGATATCTTCAGGCTTAATCTTCAGGGCTTCGGTGGCTTTAAATACAAAATCGACATAGGTTCCATCTTTATCGATGATGAAAAACAGATCGGGAACCGCCTCCAGCAATACCTGGTAGCGATGTTTATTTTCTTCCAGATCGATGATCTGTTTGCATTGGGAGCTGACATCCCTGAAAATGCTCACGATCTGGTCGTTGGGCAGTTTGAAGGTGTCGACTTCAAAATGACGGTCAAGGTGATCGAGGTAAATGGAGAAATGTTTCTTCAAGGCATGGAAATACTGGTTGTTCCAGTCAAAAGCGCCGCGAAATATCTTGGGAAACACATCATTGGCATTTTGATCCTTTATTTCGCGGGAGGTAATTTTCAAAAGTCGTTCAAAGGCAGGATTGGATTTGCGGACCATCAGGCAGTCGGGCATTCCGAATTCATCTTTGGTAATTTCAAGCAGCAACACCCCATCCGAAAGGTTCCTGACCGTTTGATTGATCATCTTTTCCGTATTTTCCTTTTTATCCCTGAGGTAATCAAGGCTGTGCTGAAAGTTCCATGCAATTAAAAGAGCAACAAGGTAAAAGGCTGATAAGATGATCAATGGATTGTAGTATTCGCTCCCTGCCTCCCATTTGAAATGGAACAATAAATCGCCCAGGCCAGCTATGTACACATGGATCAGCAGGGTGACCACTGAGAGCAGGTAATAGATCGTCAGGCTTCGGCTATTTTTGCAGAAAAGCAGGAACAGGAGCATGAACGGGATCAAGGTCCAAAGCGTATAGTTAACTGATAAATGGTTGGGTAAAATGGAATAGGAGGGGGCAATAAAAAAGAAATAGGCCATGAAAGGGATCATGAAAAAGACATTGATGGCCCAGCTGATGCGTATATTTCGCAGTCCGTAGAATGAAAGTCCAAAAATAATCAGGATTGAAATGTCACCGGGCAAGCATTCATCGGGGGATAAACCGGCTAGATCGATCACAAACAGGTATAAACCAAATATCCACCCTAAAAGGATAAATAGATGAAGCCCAATGATTTTGAAAAGATCATTTTTGGTTTCAACAGGGTAGTGTCCGGCAATAGAGTTGACTAAAGATTTTTGCATGGAATAGCAGTCACCATTCATATTATTCAGGCAATAAATGTAGTAAAAATTAAATTCCAAATAAGATTGCGTTGATTTTACCCGATTGAAAGGTGATTTTTATTAGGATTTGAACGTGTCGAAAAGCCTATTTTTGTAAGCGAAAGGATGTAAGTTTTTCAAAATAATATAAAACAGCTATGCCAAAAGGATTTTTTAATATTCCGGTTGCAAAAAACGAGGCCATTAAAAGTTATGCCCCGGGGTCTGAAGAGAGGGCCGAATTGAAAGAAATGTTGAATGAATTGCGTTCAAAGGAGCTTGAACTGCCCATGATCATTGGTGGAAAAGAAGTCACGACCGATCGGCGGATTCGTATTTCGCCCCCTCACGACATCAAACATACTTTGGGATATTATTACCAGGGTGATACCTCCCACGTTCAAATGGCCATTGATGCAGCCATGATGGCCAGGGAGAAATGGAATACCATGGGCTGGCAACATCGTGCTGCCATCTTTTTAAAAGCCGCTGACTTGTTTGCAGGACCCTACCGTGCGAAGATCAACGCAGCTACCATGTTGGGACAGTCGAAGAATGCCTACCAGGCTGAAATCGATGCCGCCTGTGAAATGGCCGATTTCTTCCGCTTTGGGGTCAAGTGCATGACCGATATCTATAAGATGCAGCCTGAATCTGCTCCCGGAATCTGGAATTACAATGAATTCAGGTCACTGGAAGGGTTTGTTTTTGCACTGACACCCTTTAATTTCACCTCCATTGCAGGGAACTTACCCGCTGCACCAGCCATGATGGGAAACGTGGTGGTTTGGAAACCTTCAAAAACAGCGGTCTATTCGGCTGCCGTAATCATGGAAGTATTTCAGCAGGCTGGTTTGCCCGATGGGGTGATTAACCTGGTGTATGTTGGAGGACCTGCCGCTGCTGAAGTGGTGCTTCAGTCACCTGATTTTGGAGGAATCCATTTTACAGGATCCACGGGCGTTTTCCAAAGTATCTGGAAGACCATCGGGGAAAACATCTACAAATACAAAGCATACCCAAGAATCGTGGGGGAAACAGGCGGCAAGGATTTTATTTTTGCTGATCCGACTGCAGATCCACAGGCTTTGGCCATTGCCATGATCCGTGGTTCTTTTGAATACCAGGGTCAAAAATGTTCAGCCGCATCAAGGGCTTATGTGCCCAGAAGTATCTGGGATGATGTTTGCACCCGCCTGGGCAGGGAGTTGGCCACCGTTAAAATGGGACCACCCGAAGACTTTACCAATTTTGTCAATGCAGTGATCGATGAATCCTCGTTCGACAAGCTGGCTGGCTTTATTGAATCGGCGCGCAAAGATGCCGACGCGGAAGTATTGTTTGGCGGAAAATGTGACAAGTCAGTGGGATACTTCATTGAGCCTACCATTATCCTGGCCAAAAAGCCTACGTATGTCACCATGGTTGAGGAGCTTTTCGGACCGGTGTTGACTGTTTTTGTCTATGAAGATGAAGACATGGATAAAACACTCGATGCATTGGATCAAACTTCCATTTATGCCTTGACCGGGGCTATTTTCTCACAGGATCGTTACAACATTGAATACCTTACCAAACGGCTCGAAAACGCTGCCGGGAACTTTTACATCAACGATAAGCCCACGGGCGCGGTGGTGGGGCAACAGCCATTTGGCGGTGCACGCGGTTCGGGTACCAACGACAAGGCTGGTTCGGTGTTTAATTTCCTGAGATGGACCTCGATCCGTACCATCAAGGAAACCTTTGTTTCGCCGGTGAACTATATGTATCCCAGCTTTTTGCCAGACGAGAAATAAGGAACAGGTAGAAAAGGAGATGAATTTTTTCATCTCCTTTTTTTTCGTCTTAGAAATACCTATTTTTGTTTCAAATGAATTGACATGACAGCCAAAGAATTTATATTAAAAATACTGAAGAATCCGGTCAATAAGTACCTGATCGTTTCGGCTGGGTTCGTGGTATGGATCATGTTTTTTGATGAAAACAACCTGATGCAGCATCGTAAGAATTTAGAGGAGTTAAGTCAGCTGCAGGCGCAGGTTACCTTTTACAAGCACAAGATTGAGGCCGACAAGCAAAAGCTATACGAGCTGCAGACCAATGATGAAAACCTGGAGAAGTTTGCACGCGAACAATTCTTGATGAAAAAGGCGGATGAAGATGTCTTTTTGATCGTTGAAGAAAAATAGATAGAATCCCGATCTATTTGTGAGATCCCCCATTGAAAGAATTAAGTGTAAATTAATATAAGGAAAAGTGTTTCCAGACCATCGGCTAAAGTACATGGGTTTTGGGCATCGGTTTGAAGGCAAAGGCATCGTTTTCTTTGCTTGATTCATCCAACTGTATTTTTTTTTGTGGTATAGGATTCATCCCAGAGAACTTTTTAAAGCGTTTTGCGTTAATGTTTTAAATATTAATCAGAGAAAGAAGAATTATTTTTTGAAAAGAGAGACAGAATTGTTATATTTCTTAAAATAAGTTGATCGATGAAACTGACCTGATTTTAGGGGAGAGGTTTCAGTCGTTAATTTTAAAACAATTAATTTCAGATGAACCTGAATATATTTAGAATAGAAACCAATCATGTGGCTCCGCAAACGGGACATATTCTTATTGCAGAACCTTTTTTAGCTGGAAGTTATTTCAACAGGTCGATCATTATCCTGGCTTCCTACAACGAAAAAGGGGCTATTGGATTTATTCTGAATAAAAAGGTGGATTATCCGGTGGAAGATCTGTTTGTGGATTTTCCTGATTTTGATTCGGTCATTCACATCGGGGGACCCGTTGGGACCGATTCTGTTTATTTTATTCATACCCTGGGTGATTCGATTCCAGGGAGCCTTCATATCAAAGACAACCTCTATTGGGGCGGGGATTTTGATGCCTTGAAGCGACAGATTAAATTGGGCTTGGTTCATCCCACCCAGGTTCGTTTCTTTTTGGGTTATTCGGGATGGGAACCAGGACAACTGGAAGAGGAAATCAAGGAAAATTCATGGCTGGTTGCCGATCTTTCGGAGAATGAACTGATGACCATTGATGAAAATGAGCTGTGGGTTGAATCCGTGCGCTCAATGGGTGGAAAATACTCCATGTGGGAAAACTTTCCGGAGAATCCTTCGCTCAACTGACCAGGTAAAAAATAGAAAAAGTTAGAACGCTGATTTACACGGACTAAACGGATTTGCACTGATAAAAAGAAAAGATGAAATATAGAGCCTGGTGCATGGGAAAAGATAGAATAAAGATTAATTATTAACCATCCAACCATCCAACCATCCAACCATCTAACCATCCAACCATCTAACCATCCAACCATCCAACCATCCAACCATCCAACCATCCAACCATCCAACCATCCAACCATCCAACCATCCAACCATCCAACCATCCAACCATTTAACCATCCAACCATTTAACCATCCAACCATCTATTTCGTATAATCCTTATTTATCATGTAGCGAAGCTCTTGACAAACAGATTGTTGATCTTCCTGGTTGTTTGATTGAAATAGCGTTTGCCTTCAAAGCCGATTACCCATCGGATGCCATCAAGGGCATTTACCAAAAAAATCTCATCTGCTTCCTTCAGGTCTTGTTCGGTTAATCCGTCCGATTCATCATAGGTGATTTTCAGGGTATCAAATATTTTGAGCAGCAATGACTTGGTAATATCGGCATAAGCCCCATGATGGATGGAGGCACCCTTGATCACTCCACTTTTCAGCAGGTAAATATTTGACCGGGGAGCTTCAATGATTTGATCTTCATCGTTGAGCAGTACCAGTTCGTCGACCTGGGAGTCATTGGCATTGCTGGAAATGTTCCAGTATATCTCGGAGCCCAAAGAACAATTGGACAGGGAAGAGACAGATTTCCAGATATCACGTGAAATGGAAATATACATTCCCTTGTTATTCAGTTCATAACCTGTGTGTTCTGTTTTGGTACTTTGGATGGAATATTGAAGCTTTTGTTCAAAGAACCAGAATCGGACCGAAAGCACTGCGCCCAGGAAATGCTTGTTTTTGGTCAGTGTGCGTTCCATTTGCCTTTTCAATTCTGCTCCATCGTTATCCATTAAATAAGGAAGCGATTGACGAAAGATCTGTAACTTGAGTTTCATCATTTCCAGGCTTGGTCTGAAAAGTGGGAAACTTGTTCGTACAGACCTGATCTTTTCGGCAAAGAGCAGTCCTTCCGATTCCTGGATTGAAATGCGGTAGTCGGCAGCGGGAATAAATGACCCGTTCACCAGTATGAAATTGCCCTGGTTCATCATAGAAGCTTTGAAATAAAAGGGAACATATTTTGATTGGGTGTAATTCGGATGCCTTGAATACCGGCCATGGCAGCCGATTCCATGTCCGATTCGCTATCGCCGATCATGATCGATTGCAGCGGATTGAGTTCATATCTGGCCATGAGCTTGTCAAGCATCAGGGATTGAGGTTTGCGGCAGAGGCATTTTTCTAATTCGCTGTGATGGGGACAAAACAAGATATCGGAAATGATGATTTGGTTTTTCCTGAAGGTCTCGATCAATTCCTCATGCAGTTTCAGGATGTTTTCTTTGGTGTACAATTGACGGGAAATGCCCCCCTGGTTGCTTACAATAAACAATTGAAATCCTTTGGACTGCAACAGATAAAGGTTTTTAAAGACCCCATCGATGAATTCAAGTTGAGCAGATTCCCATATGTAATA
>DASXUZ010000125.1:0-10303 GCA_036504555.1 Prolixibacteraceae bacterium
GGTAGCTGTAATATGGTGCCAGTTCCCGTCAAATATGGAATTGGCGTAAACTTGTGCACCAGTTCCTCCTCCAATCATATTAAACACTATTTTTCCGCTGCCTCCAACAAATCCAACATACCAGTATTTTGCTCCTCCCTCTGGAATATATCTGCCTACTGCAATTTTATATCCTGAAGGAACATTCACTCCTTTGTACCAGAACTCAACAGAGAAATCACCATTGGCTGCAAAATCAAAGGTAGGACTGGCTGGTACCTGAATTTTTGTAGTTGTTCCATTAAACTGCTGGGCTCCACTAACCTGGCCTGTTACAGCCATTGGAGATAAATAACCTGTTCCATTGTTGGTTCCTAAGTCGTCTGAAAAACTATTACCACTTTCATCCAAATGCCAGTAACTTATTACTCCTGGTTGCATTGCTGCGGTGTAGTTCTGTGTTGCAGCATCGGCCAGTTGGTTGGTATATGCAATACTTGCTGGAGTAAAAGCAAATCTTGGATACGAAGGTGTTACCGTTCCAGACCAGTTGTAAGATACTGTAAACGAGTAGTTCCCATTCACATCAGCAGTTACAGATTTGGAAACACCATCCGTATAACTTAAAATAGCACCTCTTACCCCTGCATTGCCTGAAATGGTTAATAGGATGGCTGCTGAAGTAAAGTTTTGGGCAGTTTGGTGTGCCGTAACATTACTATATGCTCTGTTTGCCGGTGTAAATGCAAAACCTGCTAAAGATGGCGTAATCGTTCCAGACCATCCTGTTGGTACCAATATTCCATAATTTCCATTGGCATCTGAAGTGGTTGTTTTTTCAATACCATCCATCCAGGTAATGGTAGCACCTGCAATTCCTGCATTTCCGGAAATGGTTGGAACTACTCCCGTTGCCAATGCAAAGTCACTGAAGGTAGTAAAGTTATTGGTAGAAGTAATGGTACCCGTCGTTGGAGCGGTTCCTGATCCTCCTAAATCAATCCAATTGCCGGCCTCATCAGATTTTGCAATTCTTAAGATTGAATTGTTGATCCCTACGCCATCATCGGTCGAATAAATTAAGGTTACACTGGCAGCGGTTACATTGGCGCCGACGCTCTTGGTAATCGTATAATACCTGAGTGCAGAAACAGATTCCAATGATGGAGAGAGTGCATGGGTGGGTACCGGGGGATTCAGCATTTCAGCCGTATAGGTGGTGGGAGTTTCTGCATCCTGGGTAAGGCTTAAGGTAACAGGTCTGCCAACGGTTCCTTTTCCAACCGGGAACACCAGGGAGGTAGGGTCAGTTGTGGCGACCTCGAAGGCTACGGGTCCATCGGTAAAGCTGGTAGCGCTAGCACCTGAAACGGCGCCACCGGGTAACAGTGTCAATAAGTTTCCACCAGATACGATTTTACCAGTTCCGAATAAATCCAGGTTATTTAAACTGATGGGTGAGGCCAATGTAAGGGTATTGCCGTTCACCACAAAATTAAAATGATTGGTCTGTGCATCCAATTCCGGAGCAGATACCTGTCCACTGAGGTCTACTGTGTGTGGATAATTGGATGTAAATACAATTTTGGCATAGCTGGGTCCTGAGTAATAGGTGCTGCCATAGTTGGCCAGAACCGAATTGGAGCTTACAGTCAAATTGTTATGGATGTTGATGGTTGCATAATCCTTTCCAGGACTTCCCGGATCAGTATTGATATAAAACTGACCGCCGTTTTGTACCGTCAGACTGCTGAAATAGGAGAAGAACGCGTATTCAATCCCGTTACTTGATCTTGTAAAGGCCGTTAGTTTTGAGTTAGGACCATCGACAACGATGTTGCCCACTGAGCGGCCTTGTCCGGAGAACATGTAAATGTTGTGCGAATTGCTATTCAGCACAGTCAGGTTACCAAAGCCTTGATAATCATCTTTACCGTAATTGTTATTTTGCGAGTTGATAAAGAGGAATGCATCATCGGTCTGGTTAGGGCAATCCCAAATCATTTGAGGGAAACTGAACCACCAGGGCACGGTTGGTGCAGCAGAAACAACTCCTGTAATCAACAATGTTGATCCTGTATAAAAACTGGTAACTGACTCGCCAAATGAACCTGCAATTCCGATCATGCCGCCATCCTGTGCATGTTCATAAGTTCCATAAACCTTTAAACCTCCGGCGACATTGTTTAGAGTTCCCTGATTCACCAGTTTGCCGGTAGCAGCGATGGTAACATTCGCGGCCAGATTCAGACTACCGTTGTTGATTAAGGTACCGCTGATGGAAAGAGCGCCGTTGATGGTAAGATCGGCATTGTTTATCGTTACGGTGCCTGTTACATTTACCGGATAATTGATTGCAGGTTCCCACTGCGAGGTTGATGAATTTAATGCCTCCCACATAGCAGGATCATTCCAGTTGCCCAAAACATCGGGTAAAGTTCTATAGTCGCTATAAATAGAAGTGGCAGAAAAATTCTGTGCAGTCTTATTGACAACAACATTCGAGTAGCTATAAGAAGCTGGAGTAAATGTATAACCAGTTGCTGAAGGAGTAAGTGTGCCAGTCCAGTCCAAGGGCACTTTAAAGGTATAATTACCCGTTGCATCAGCAGTCACTGTTTTGGGTGTTCCATCGTTATAAGCGAGGACAGCACCGGCAACTCCGGCATTTCCAGAAATAGAAGGCTGAGCAAGATTACTTCCAATGGCATAAATTCCATTGCCAAATACAACGGCATTGGTAATTAAAGCTGTTGATCTGACGGTACCTGTGACAGGAGCGGTTCCACTTCCACCCATATCGGCCCATCCAGTAGCAGCTGATCCTAAAAATGCAACCCTTACCGTAGAATTATAATTCCCTACTGCATCATCAACATCATAGCTTAATTGTACAGTCATATTATTATTTTGGCTGACAGGAGATTTTGCAATTGAATAATATCTAACATTAGAAACTGACATTAAGGTGGCAGGAAGAGTGGCAGCACGCGGTGCGGCATTAAACATTTCAATAGTATAGGTTGCAAGTGTGCCAGTCCCGGTTCCTTGAAGTATAACCGGTCTGCATATATTATTTTTGCCAACCGGTAAGGTTAATATCTTTTGTTGTCCTAATCCAATAACTTGTGCGGCAATTGGTCCATCAATATAGGCTGTATTACTGCCTCCTACAATGCTTCCATTTCGGTAAATAGTTAACAGGTTGGTGGCTGTTGTTGTAACAATACCATTTAATTTCAAGGTTAACACCGTGGCCGCAGCACTTAAGGAGAGTGTGTGTCCAGTCTGGACAGTGGCCACAGCAGTGATGGTATTGGGAAAAGTAGCTGCTGCATTCCAACTGGCAGTTGCTGTACTATACACTTGCCAGGTGGCAGCGCTGTTCCAGTTGCCGCTTGCCACAGAACGGAATTCACCGTTGACCTGTGCAAACAAATTCCCCGATAAAAACAGGGTGATGGCAAATAATAAAAATAAAGCTTTTTTCATAGTGTTTAATTTTGGTGATTAAATATTTAATTTGATTTGATTTTTTGGTTGCCCCTCCAGGGCTGTTTCCTCCTCGGTTATTGGAATGGAAGGGGAGGCATTATTTTGGGAATGTTTTCAGGTAGAAAGGGTTTATCCAGGAAAACGTCGTTGATGACTTTTTCCAGTTCTGCGATGCCGTTTGATTTGAGCATAAAGGCTTTTACACCCAGATCGCTCATTTTCTGAACGTATTCTTTTTCGCCAAACATGGTATAGACGATGATTTTCAGGTCGGGGAACAGGTTCAGTGCTTTTTGGGTGGCTTCAATGCCGTTCATCTGGGGCATATCAATATCCATGATCACCAGGTCGGGCTTGTCATGGGAAAGGAGTTCCAACAGCTCGATGCCGTTGGAGGCCTCCCCGATGACATGGGCTATATTTTCCTCCTTGATGATTAATTTAATACCTTCCCGGAAGAGAAGATGATCGTCAACTAATATGATGCTTGGTCTATTCATTATCGGTCAAATAAATTTTCTAAATGTTATTGACAAATATATCGGAAGACCACTTGGAACTGATTGTCAAAAAAGAGTGATGTTTCGGAAATAAGGAGTGTTTTGATCCCAACCAAAGATGGAGGTGATCTCCTCCAAAAGGAGGAGACAAGGGGCGAAGGAGGAAAAGTGAGAAAGGAGAAGGGAGAAGGGAAAAAGGAAAAAAAATGAACGATTTGGGATTAACGATTGAGGATTAACGATTAACGATTGAGGATTAACGATTTAACCATTCAACCATCCAACCAATTAACCATTTAACCATTTAACCATTTAATTTACGGCTATAAATCAACCAATTTGTTTTTTATGGCATAGAGGATTAATGCAGGCGTATTTTTGCACCGGGTTTTTTCTAGTAGGTTGGAACGGTGGCTTTTAACGGTTGTATTGCTGATAAATAATTTATTTGCAATCTCTTCGTTGTTCAGGCCAAGGCAGATCTGTTGCAGAACTTCCTTTTCCCGGGCTGTCAGCCCCAAGTTTTCAGATGGGAGGACGTTGCTTTTACGACCAAGGTTATTAATGATTTTTCGAAGTAGTTCATTGGAGAAGTAACTTTCACCCATCGCGACTTCTCTGATCGCATTTTCAAGTTCATGGATGCCGCTTGATTTCAGAATAAAACCTTTTACCCCCAGGTCAATCATCTTGTAATAATATTCTTCATCACTGAACATGGTGAAGGCAATAATCTTTAACTCGGGCATCAGGGCCAGTGACTTTTCGGTGGCTTCCATCCCATTCATGTGTGGCATGTCAATGTCCATTAAAACCAGATCAGGTTTTAGGTGCAACAGCAATTCAAGGTATTCTTTCCCATTGGAAGCTTCCCCGATCACGGAAGCAATGTTTTCAGAGTTGAGGAGAGAGGTCAATCCCTGGCGGAAGATGAGGTGATCATCAACGATGATCAGTGTTGGTTTGCTTTTATTACTGGAATTCATAATTCAAAGGTATAATTATAAAGATATCATAACCTGTTTCATTAAAGATTAACCGAAATCTGATATTCAACCCCTTTTCCGGTTTCGCTGAAGAGGGAGATTTTTCCTCCTATGTTTTGAATCCGGTTTTGAAGATTAAACAATCCCAATCCTTTTTTTGCCGAGAGTGTTTCCTGCAGATTAAATCCGATGCCATCGTCCCGATAGTGGATCTTAAGCTGATCGTCCATATCCATCAGACTGATGGTAATTGTTTTTGCCCATGAATGTTTAATGGTATTGTTGACGCATTCGATCAAGGCACGATAGATGGCTGCTTCAATTTCACTGCCCAATCGCCTGTCCAACTGATTATCGAATTTAATCTGAATGGGCAGCGTTTCTCCCAGCTTATCCAAAAAACTTTGAATGGCAGAAACCAGACCATAATTAATCAAAAGATGGGGACTTAATTTGTTGGATATTTCTTTGACCGTTGTAAGTGCCTCTTCAAGTATCTCTTCGGCCTTGCTGATAATTTCTTCACGCGACTGGTCGGTTTTGGCCCTTTCAGACCATTGCAGATACAGTTTGATCGTTGACAGCAGCGGGCCCAATCCATCATGTAGTTCCTTTGAGAAATAGGCTCTTTCATTCTCTTCGGTTAAAATGATGGCTTTGACAATATTTTTCTGAAGCTGCTTTTTGTCAGTAATGTCATGCACGACTCCGTAGATCATTTCCTCTTTGGCTACATAATTAAAAAGAAATTCTACAACGATGGTAGACCCATCTTTTTTTGAACACTCCAATTCAACACTCCTTAACAGGTTCACCGTAGAGGAGAGCGTATCAATGAAATCCAATTCGCTTAAATATTCAGGAACGACCAATTTTGCCAACTTTAAACCGATTAGTTCCTGGGTCTCATACCCAAAGATTTGATTCATTGATTTATTGAGATATTCAAAACAACCATTTCGGCATATAAATATCCCATCCGTAATATTCTCTGAAAGAAGCCGGTATTTGCGGTTGTTGGTTTTGAGCAGTTGTTCAATTTTTTTTCTTTCGGTGATATCCTTGTTGCTTCCCCTGACACCCATAAAATTGCCGTACTCGTCATAGATCGGTTGACATTCATGACCGATCCACCGGATTGATCCATCCGTGCGGATGATCCTGTACTCGAATTCGTGATTTTCATCCTGTCTCAAACCTTCCGTTTTCTGATGGTCCATAAATCGTTGCAGGTCATCGGGATGGATAATTTCAAAGAGCAGATAGGGTTTTTTCAGAAAGGCCATTGCCGTATAGCCGGTTATTCTTTCGCAGGAGGGAGAACAATAGATGAAATGATCATCCTTGTCGAGCCAGAACTCCCATCCATGGGTATGGTCGGCTACCGTGCGGTACTTTTCTTCAGCAACTTTCAAGCTTTGTTCATGTTGCTTTCCAGTATTTACTTCCTTTACTAACAACTCATTGGTAATTTGTAATTCCCGGGTTCTTTCTTTTACCTGCTGTTCAAGCTCACTATGTGACTTACTCAAAGCGATTTCGGCCAATTGGTGAGCAATCCGCAATCGAAGGGTCGTAATTCCGTGAGCCAAATCATTGGCCAGTTCGGATAACAAATTAATCTCAACTTCCAGAAATGACTCGGGTTTTTTGGAATAAATGGAGATTGCACCAAACGTTTTCTCTCCTGATTTGAGGGGGAATACGATCGAGGAAGCATAGCCCCGTTGGATGGCATTCTCACGCCATGGTTCAAAGGCAGGGTCTGTGAATATATTGCTGCACATCGATATTTTACCTGTTCGAATAGCAGTGCCAGTAGGTCCACTTCCTGTTTCTGAATCATCCCAATTCAATCGGATGGTTTCAAGATAACCATTGTTAAAACCTGCACTTGCAACGGGTCGGATCGTTTTTGCCTGATTCTCTTCAGGGTATCCAATCCAGGCCATGGCAAAATCGGTATCCTCCACGATAATCTGGCATACTTGATTTAAATACCCGGCTTCATCCACCGACTGTGACATGGCCTGACTGCATTTGCTAAGGGCCAGGAGGGTTTGATTCAGTTTTCGGAGCGTCTCTTCCCTTGTTTTACGTTCGGTAATATCCTGAACCATTCCCACAGAACGGACTATTATTCCTGAACCATCTTTGAGATGCTGGCATTTCTCATAGACATGCCGAACCTCATTGGAATATTTTTGGACAATACGATGTTCGATCTCATAGCTGTCGTTACCTGAGCTGACAGAATTGGAATAGGCAGAATCAACCGCATCACGGTCTTCAGGATGAACTGTTGCCAGGAAACCCTCATAAGTGGCTGAAAATTCATGGGGTTTCAAGCCAAAAATGCGGTAAATCTCGTCACTCCATGTGAGTTGGTTTTTAATTAGGTCAAGCGACCAGGAACCTAAATGAGCTATTTCCTGGGCCTTATTCAAGAGTTCTTCTTTTTCCTTCAGGGTCTCTCCTACCCTCTTTTGCAGGGTCATCGCCTTGGCCAGCTTTATATTACTATAACTTAGCTGTGAAATGGAATAGGAGAGATTTACGAAAAATGCCTTCGCATGGTCAAGCTTTTGTTGACTAAGTCTCGGTGCCCTTTCCAGCGCATCCATGTATTCCTGTTCGGCAAAACCATAACGACCAGCCTGCTCGCGGAACAACGGATAGTCAATGGGTTCGTTATCAAAGAAAAACTGGCCCATGAACAGGTTTCCCTTGTGTTCACCTCCAATAACGATGGGAGTGGCGATATCCCACATATTGTTTTTACACCGGTATAATTTAAATTCACCTTCAGGGATATCTTGAGTGAGTTGAAGGTCACTTTCCATACAATTCATACATGATTGAGGATGAACCCTGTGGAATTTGGTACAGATATCCTGCCAGCCTACAGCCACGAGAACCTTCCCGCAACGATCAATGATGGACATGGGAACCTTTGCCAGTTCATAGAAATTGTCCATCAATTTCTGAATCGATGGAGCATCAATAATGTCATTGAGTTCAAGATCGGCAATACTTCCTTCAGGGGACAAAATACTTTGAAGTTTAAACCGTACCCTTTCCTCGCTTTCCAACAAGGCCCTTTCGGCCTGCTTGCGTTCAGTAATATCATGTACAATGGAATACAGCAAAGTTGACTCACTGAAGCGAATGGGAGCGGAATAAATTTCCACATCCCTGACTTCATCATTGGCCAAGCGGTGTTTAAAGAAGAATTGATTTCTGTTTTCATTTTTTGCCATTTGCATTTCTGCCGCCACTTCTTGCCTGGTGAGGGTATTAATGTCTGAAATATTTTTGGCTTGCAATTCCGCATGTGTCCATCCATAGTATTGACTGGCCGCCGGGTTGGCATCTTTGATGTCACCTGAATCAGGATCTATCAATAGCATTACAGAATGATTTCCCTGGAACAAGGATTTATACCGTTCTTCACTTTGGCGCAGATTTTCCTCTGAACTCTTGCGTTCGGTGATGTCATGCAGGAAAGTGACAAACTGTCCACCTTCAGTTGACTGGTATTGAATGCTGATTTCAACGTCAAAAATACTGCCGTCCTTACGGCGGTGCCGGGTCTCGAAGCGATCTTCTCCCCTGAGAATGATCTTTTGTATACGGGAGGAGATGTCATTTTCCGTTTCAAGGAATTCAAGATCATTCACATCCATGGACAACAATTCCTGGGCACTATAGCCACTCATCCGGCAATAGGTTTGATTGACTTCCAGCAGGCGCCCGAAAGTGTCCACCAGCCAGAAGCCATCCATGGCAGTCTCCAGGATAGAAAGTCGGCGTTCATCTTTCTTCCTGATCAATTCCTCGGCATGTATGCGCATCAGCGCTCCTCCGATGTGTGAGGCGATTTCCTCCAGCTTTTCAACGATCACGCGTGAAAAACGATTCTTGCGCAGATCATTTAACTGGATCAGACCCACAATCTGTCCCTTGTTTCGGATCGGCACCAGGGCCACAGACGCATAACCCAGGTGGATACAATGGTTTCTTGGATGGAAGCGGGTTTCTTCGTCAGGGGGAAGGTTCAAAATCTGGGTTGAATCGTTGGTCCACCAGCTCCCTCCCACGGTGGAATGGGGATCCGATGGACTATTTTTACCCGAAATGACCAAGCCGCAGGTACAGGCCAGGCATGCCTTGTTGTCCCTGTCCCGACAGACTTCCCCTTGACTGTCGCGCGTGAGCAAGGAATTTTCTTGAATGATAAATTCCATTGGAAAGCCATTCTGCGCAAAATAAGGAAAGTCATCACCCTCCTGCAGCCGAATGCCGACCGCCTCGATCCCTGTTTTGAACTTCAAGATATCTATGACACGATTGATTAGATCCTGGAAGTCACCTGACTCATTTAGAATCTGTAGAATTTCCCGTGACACTTCCCTGTATGTTTCAGTCTGCTTTCGGACCGTGATGTCAAGACAATGCCCGATGAATCCGATGAATTCGCCTTCACTGTTGTAACGGGGAGTGGCTTCGTTCTGAATCCAGTGATATTCACTACTGGTATGGAGTAAGCGGTATTCGGAACTGAATTTTTCAAATCGCTCAAATGAACTTGCATACGTGTCAGTAAATTGGGGTAAATCATCCGGATGGATTCCCTTCATCCAGCCCTCGCCCATTTCCTGGGCAAGGCTACGGCCTGTAAAGTTAAGCCATGGCAGATTAAAATAATCACATTGTCTATTGGTATCCGAAGTCCAGATCAAAGCCTGTCCAGTATTGGCCAGCGTGAACAAATGTATTTCACTTTCTTTCAATTCATCGTTGGCTCTTTTTCGTTCATTTTGATATTTTTGATCCTGCCTGAGGACTAAATATATTGCTGGTGCAAGAAGAATGGCCAGAATACTACAATCGATCAAGGCAGTTATCAGTAAAGGCAATGCTGGTAGAAGACTCAATACCAACATAGTACAAAATTCAAGGACTATTTCGCAAACGCTAATGTAGATGATCTGTTTTTGAGTTGAATAACGGGTTATTTTAAGAAATGCGGTTTTGATACTCATTGTACTCAGGTTAGCCAGGTTTCTATCAAATTGTCAATGGGAGCGGTCTATAGAAAAAATTAAAATTAAAATTGGCAGCAAAAGTATTATGAGCATCAAAAATAATAAATACTCTGAGATTCAGACTGGGGATGATACGAATTACAGTGATAAAAAAAGGGGAACACAGATTTGACTGATGTAACGGATGAACACTGATAAAAAAAGAACACAGATTAATATTTAAAAAGAAAAAAGGGGAACACTGATTTTACTGATGTTACGGATTTACACTGATCTTAAAAAAAAGATTTTAAAA
>DASXUZ010000126.1:0-25727 GCA_036504555.1 Prolixibacteraceae bacterium
ATAAATCAGATTGTAATTCTCTTGTTTTCAAGTAAATGAAGGTTTGCTGGCAGGTCATGATTAAGAATGAAAAATGAGTTCTTATAGCCCTGCAGCATTTCAGTCATCCAAAGAGGGCAGTCCCAACACACTGTCTTTGTAGGAATGTTTGTGCATTCATCTGATTGCTTGCAGCTTGGGCCCCACCAGTGTCTGATTCCCAGTCAGATAAACAGCCGGAGGGTAACAATTATTTTCCTGAAGATCACCACCATTTTTCAGTACATTCCCATCAAATGATCTACGCAAATCAGGACTTCACTTTTGATGAAGCCTTGATTTGTTTGTAGCCGTTTATTCAGGTTTAATTTCTTGCTTTCACTGTTGCCCAGTTTTCAGTAGTGATAAAACTTTCAGGAAGTATTGCTGCCAGTTTTTTTAGGAATGCATAGGGCATAGCAAATGACAATAAATCTTTGGGCGTGCGGGTACGGGCAGAAATGTCGAACAGTCCCATTACTGCTTTCTGTTCATTGTTGCGGGCCAGCTTTAGGGGAAGGGTTACCAGGGCCATGCAGGCCGAAGCAAATGGTGCCATCACGCGATCCATGCTTCCGGGAGCATCGAAATGCGTTAAAAAGACCAGTGCACTCAGTTGGTCTGCATTTACAAAGAATAACACCGATTCGGGTTCTTCACCTTCTGCAAAATCTTCAAGTGGCTTGATGACCATGTATTTTTTATCAGGCTTTACGGGGTTAACATTGTCGACAAATGCCTTGGCCAATGCCGGATTTTGGATAAACCGTTCACAAGGGCGCCAAAAATCATCCTTGTGGGAAAGGAAATATTCAATTCCCTCGAAGATGGTATCCTGAAAGCCAAGGTAAAAAGCCGAGCAGGGCCAGCCTGTCGATTCTTCGGATATCACCAGCGGAACCCCGGTGGAAGCTTTCAGCATAAGGGGAACAATGCATCCATTTCCTTTTTTCTTGAGCTCTAATGCATTGGCAGGTTTTTCATCGCTGAAACAGACCCCCGTGAGTTTGTATTTATCCAGTTTCAACACTTCGCTGAAGGCTTTTGCTATGTCGGTAGATGTCATTTTTATCTTATTAATTTGGAAGTTCATGACCGATACAGACTCCATCGGTTTTCAGGTCTTAAAAGTCCTAAAAATTTCGCAAACTGAACTTGATTAAATCAGAAACCTTGCTCTTATTAACTTTAAGCCCATATTACTTTTACCATTTTACATTTCATCTATTGCTTGATAAATTTCCTGGTGATAATTCCCGATAAGTCTGTAATTTGCACCGTGTAAATACCACGTGGTAAATCATTGATGTCGAACTGACTTTTTCTCTTTAACTTGTTGACAATCATCTGACCGCTTACCCCAAAAATGCTTACCATGGACTCTTTTGTCAACCCTTCGATGAACAATACATTATTGGCAGGATTGGGATAAACCTTGATTGCCGTCCTCTCCAGTTCTGACAATCCGGTAGTTCCTTTGTAAGTAAATGTAGTTTTCCCTAGGTTGAAACCACCCTTGTCGAAGGCAAACCTGATCACATGTTCCCCTGCAGGTAAAACAACGCCTGTAATTGTCTTCGAGGCCCAGGTATTCCAGGTTGAACCGGTGAAACCGACCATGATATTAGCGGCAACAGTGATCCCATCAACTTCAAGATGAAAAGGTCCGCCACCGGCAGCATTGCCCGATGTATACCTAAAGGTCAAATCATAAGTTCCAGCCTGGGCTATGTTCACCGTATATTCCAGCCATTCACCATTGTCGACCCAACCCACAGTATTTCCTTCGCCAGTCGTTGGGCCAGCATCTACATATTCAGGACTGCGGAAAGTGCCTGCATCATTCCACGAAGTAGCATCAAAGTAGGAAATATTTTGACCGATACCCCCCTCGAAATAGTCGTAATTTCCAGCTTCGATGGCCTGTAAGGGAATCGAAACAGGTGTTCCTTTATAGGCAAGTTGTGATCCTACCGTAACAGCTACCACATTTGACAACTGTACACTGGCATCTACATAAACCTTTGCATAGAATCCATGGATTTTTGCTGCCAGGTTGTTCGCAACAACCGAATATGGTGGTTCACTGGAAGTTCCAATCAAGGCTAACCCGTCATAAAACTCTACTTTTGTAATTCCCGATCCGGTAGTGGTCGCCGATAGGGTAGTGCTGCCATTGGCGGCTACCTGGGAGGCTGAAGAAACTAGCAGTGCGGTGATATCCAGATCCTTGCTTGTTTTCATTGTTCTGCCTGGAACAGGCATCTTATAGCCATCAGAATAAGTAACTGTGATTTCCTCTGTCCCATAATTGTGAGCGACATAGGTTTTGTTCCCTGCCTTGTTAAAAACTGCGGCAATGGGATAATCAGCCGTCATGGTGGCATCCATTTGCCCCATTCCGTTAAAACTATGCAGCCAATGGTAAGTCTGGGCATCGGAACATCCGCCCTTAACCTTGTATCCCGGGTAGTCGTTATAAAGTGTGATCGCTGTTGCCGGATCGGCCAAGGCCAGGTACGACCAATAAACATCGTACCAAAGGTTATCGTTGGGTGTCTTGGCTAGCACAGCCGTTTTGGATTTCATATCTGTCCAAAGCTGTTTTACGTAAGGGATGTTTTGCCCCAAATAAAGTGATGCACCTGTCAGGGGGAACATTTCGATTCCATACATGGCAGCAATATCGCCTGTCCAGAAAGTGCCCCGGTCGTATCCATTGCCCCAAACCCTTGAACACATCATTTGTAAATAGGAAGCTGAGAAATTGCGGTTGCTCATATCGAACCAATATTCCTCAATTGCAGTTTGCTCGGTGGTATATAAATAGATACCCAAATCGCGCAAGGCAGTATTGCCTGTCAGGATTCCCCAATTGATCAGTGAAGAATTGAAATTCATGGCTTCCGACGAACACTCCTGGTTATTGCCGTGAGGTTCATTGTTGAGCAATCCCGAAGCAAAACTATGACCTTCGTAGGGGTTAAAAGTCCTCAGAAAAGGATATCTTGTATCCGTTCGGTCACCGTTGGCTACGTCTTTTGCCAACAATTCGACCATTCCACCCCATTGGGATGCCCATCCGGGTTGAAACTGCTCGATGGCAGCTGCCGCGGAGATAAAATAGCCGTAATGAAAATGGTGATCATTCAAATTGGCATCCGAGGAGTAACCTGCAGGATACCCAATTAAAGTCGTCCATGTCTTGTTGTAACTGAACAGGAATGCATTTTCTCCCGCAACTGCTTTGAACCAGTTCTCCAAACGCTCTCTAACTGTTTTTACAATTTGATCTCTTGCTTCGGTATTACCCATTTGGTCAGCAATCCTGGCAACTTGTATCAGACGGTTCATCGCCAGCCCATCGTTGTAACTATCTGTCCAGAGGTCAAGCCCAGCACCTTTGACCTGGTCAATTTTGGCGTTCAGCGCCCCCGGATCAAACCCTTGGCTGTACTTTGCCATGTTCGGTAGGGTAGATAAAATACCCCTGAACTTATTCTCCACAATGAAAGTATTGGATGGCAGCATCTTCATCAATCCCCGAGAAGTGGTGTAGTTGTAGGATCCCGGCTGTGGGGAAGAAGCTGACAAATGAGCCCATTGATGCGGCAGCAAACCCAGCAATACATTTGATCCGCTTCCTTCCTTTTGGTCGGCTGTTACAGTAAAGGTGGTTTTTAAGCTGGAGCTTGCATTGTCATAGGTCCAATCTACTGAAGTGTTGGTTGGAAATACATAAGCGTATTGTTTCCAGTCATTGGCTACCGTCAAGGCGACAGAAGCGGCTGGTAACATGACTGCAGAAAAGTAATTCTTGCCATTCAGTGTTGAAGTATAGGTTGATCCTGTCTTTGTCCATGTAGAGCCAAGGGGTGCATACACCGCAAAATTGGCCTTGCTCAATGAATTGGTGATCAGTATCATCTCGTTTTGGATGGTAACAGTTCCCAGGTTGATAGTCACCGATGCTACATCGGCAGACCCCTTGGTGCAGTATACGAATGGCATACCCATCCCCATTGTTGCATTGAAAGTATGTTCTCCGCTGATCCATGAGGCGGTCACTGTCCAGTCTGAATAGTCTGAAACCGTTGGATAGGTTGCATTTAATCCACTTACACCCAATACCAAAGGCTGGTCAGGACTCATGGGTTGCCTCGAATCGTTGGCACCCAATCCCAAAAAGGTATAACTCATCACCAACCCTGCAGGAACACCTTTCATGGTCAACGGATAATTGTACAGAATAGCGCCATCAAAAGTCAGTAAGCCTGTCCACCAGTCGCTCGTGGCAATGGGTTTGGAAATTGCCGCCCCCGAAACCCTTGGCTTGCCTGTTGGATTCACATTCCTCCCGGCAGCATCCGCAGGAGGTAAAACCGTCGTATAACTGCCACCTCCAACTGTTACAATCTGTGACCATACAACCCCTGGAAATACCAATCCCAGCAGTAGTATGAAGGTAAAAATCCCAAAGGTAAAATTCTTTCTTTTCATTTTATTTTGAAGTTTAAATTGAAAAATCAGTTGAACGTATTAAATCCATCCAATAACGCTTGAAATCCGTTTTGAAGTTACTACAAATAGATGAAGGAAGATTAAAATCAGTGACTTTTGCATGAATTTGCACGAGTTTGCACAAGCTACCCACGCCAATCCTGCGAAGTGGGAGATAGCAAATTTATGAACTACCCTTTAGGTGAACCCAGTTACTTGCAACATTGATTTTAGGATTATATGGAAATTTATTTCAGTGATTAGGTTAAGGTTAAAATGTCACTTTTGCAGGAACAATTTAAATAAAATATCAGCTTAAACCAATTATTGGATGAGGGTTAGAAGGAAAATTTCTTGCCACCGTTCGCGAAAGGATTTGAATCAAGCTCAAAAAAAAGACCCGCTCCGCAAGTGCGAAACGAGTCTTTTTCAGAATATCAGATCGGGGTGGCTGTGTCAATTGAATTCAAAATCTCAGCAAGTACCCAAGGATTTAAGCTTATTTCAATCCCCTGCGTTTGAGCAATGGTTCAATGGAGGGTTCCTGACCGCGGAATTCCTTGTAAACATCCATTCCTTCGCCTGAGCCAGATTTGGTTAACAAATGACGGAACTTGGCAGCATAGGCAGGATTAAAGATATCGCCGCTTTGCTTGAAGGCATCAAAAGCATCGGCATCAAGCACAGCAGCCCAGATATAGACATAGTATCCGGCAGAATAGCCTCCCGAGAAAATATGGGAGAAATAGGTGCTGCGGTAACGGGGTACAATTTCTGGAATGAGGCCAATTTTATCCATTGAAGTTTTTTCAAAGGCTTCCACATTTTGGCCAGGCGCCTGGGTGTGCCAGTCCATATCAAGCAAGGAAGCGGCCAGGTATTCAACGGTTTCAAAGCCCTGGTTGAACTGGGCGCTTTTTTGAAGCTTGGTAATCAGTTGCTCAGGGATCACTTCGCCTGTTTTGTAATGTTTGGCATACACGCGAAGCACTTCAGGCTCTGAAGCCCAGTTTTCCATGATTTGTGATGGGAGTTCAACGAAGTCACGAGGAACGCTTCCTGAAGTGCGGCGATAAGGTCCATCGGTAAACAAGGCATGAAGCGCATGTCCCGACTCGTGGAACAAGGTAGTCACTTCCTCGAAGCTCAATAGGGCAGGAACATCACCGGCTGGACGGGTAAAGTTACAAACGATTGAAACCACCGGGGTTATCATCTGTCCGTTTTTATAAGACTGGTCGCGGAAGCTGGTACACCAGGCACCGTTTCGTTTACCATCGCGGGGGTGGAAATCCATGTAGAAAATACCAATGTGTTTGCCGTCTGCTTCCTGTACTTCGTAGGCCATGGCTTCTTCATTGTAAACAGGAAGGTCAGCACGTTTGATGAACTTGATGCCGTATAGCTTATTGGCCGTGTACATCATCCCTTCACGCACATTGTCGAGGGTGAAATATGGTTTCAGTTGGGCTTCGTCGAGATCATATTTGGCTTTGCGTACCTTTTCGGCGTAATACCACCAGTCCCACATGGCCAGTTTAAAGTTTCCACCTTCCTTATCAATCATTGCCTGCATGTCAGCCCGTTCGACCTTTGCTCTTTCAAGGGCGGGAGTCCAAAGTTTCATCAGGAATTCATGAATGGTTTCAGGTGTTTTGGCCATGTTGACATCCACGGTGTAGGCGGCATGGTTTGCAAAACCCAACAGTTTGGCTCGTTGGTCACGGCAGGCGACGATTTTTTCGATCACTTGCTTGTTGTCGTATTCGTTGTTGTTATTGCCACGGTTGGTATATCCCTTGTACAATTTTTCGCGTAGATCGCGGTTTTCAGCATATTGAAGGAAAGGAAGCATGCTTGGCTTCTGGAGGGTGAATACCCATTTCCCGGTCATGCTATCTGCTTTTGCCACATCGGCAGCAGCTGCAATCACATCGGCAGGAAGTCCCTTCAGGTCCGATTCCTTATCAATGACTAGCTTGAATGTTTTGTTGGTTTCGGCCAATCCATTTTCCCCAAATTTCAGTTCAAGCATCGAAAGTTCATCGTTCAGTTTACGGAGTTCAGCTTGTTTATCGTCTGGCAGATTGGCTCCATTGCGGTCAAAATCACGGTAATACTTTTCAACCACGCGCAATTGCTCGGCATCCAGGTTCAGGTCAGCGCGTTTTTCATAGACTGCCTTTACACGTGCAAATAAATCTTTATTCAACATGATGTTGTCGCTGTGAGTCGACAGCTTTGGAGTGATTTGGCGGGCCAGTGCCTGCATTTCATCATTGGTATTGGCTGAATTGAGGTTGAAAAATACGCTGTTAACTTTGTTGAGCAGATTGCCAGATTGATCGAAAGCCAGGATGGTATTGTCGAAAGTAGCATCTTCCTTGTTGTCGGTGATGGCTTTAATTTCGGCCACTTGTTCGCTGATGCCTTCTTCAATGGCAGGCATGTAATGTTCCAGCTTAATTTTATCGAAAGGTGGAACCTGGAAAGGCGTTGTGTACTCAGTAAAGAATGGATTGCTCATGTCTTTTTTTTGTTCTTGGGATGTTTTACAGGAACTTGCAATGAATGCCAATGCAATAAGGGATAGACCGATTTTTTTCATGTGTTGATTATTTGGGTTTTTGAATATTCGATTCATGCTGAAATAGGATAGACTGTTATCCGGCTGGCAATATAGCGATTATGCATGCTTTCAAACCTGACAAAAGTCGTCATATGATGCAGAACATGATTTATTTCAGCAAAAGTGAAGTTAATGTAGCCCAATCAGAATATTTATAGTAAAGTTGATTGAATTTGTGGGAGTAGGGACCGAGCAGTGGAAAATGTTTTTCAATCCATATGAGAGGGAAATGGTATTTTGCGTAAGTGTTTGTTGTTAAATGATATATGGTAGTATTCAACAATTGCTATGGCAATGAATGTTATTTACTTCAAATTTCCAGTTGCGTTACCCCTTCCATTCACTCCCGTTCTGATATATCCAGAATGGTTAATGGGACTTTATTATTCTTCGCTATTTTTGACAGTAATTTAAGCTTGCTGCAATCTCAGAGCATTTAGCAGGTATTTTTGTTTTCCTGCCACGATTTTTATTTACTTTTGGCGATCATTGAAATTCAGAAGTAAAAGACACTTATTATGAACATATCTTATCGCTGGTTAAAGGATTACATCAACCTGGAATCTACTCCCGAAGAAGTTGGCGCATTCCTCACTCAAATTGGCCTTGAAGTGGGAAGCATGGAAGAAATGGAAACCATCAAAGGAGGACTGAAAGGATTGGTCATCGGTGAAGTACTTACCTGTGAGCAACATCCTGATTCGGATCACCTGAGTAAAACGACCGTGAATGTGGGCAATGGTGAAATATTACCCATTGTATGCGGGGCTTCAAATGTGGCTGCCGGGCAAAAAGTAGTAGTGGCAACGGTGGGAACGACCTTGTATGATGGCGATAATGAGTTTAAAATTAAGAAGTCGAAAATAAGGGGCGAAGTTTCGGAAGGAATGATTTGTGCCGAGGATGAAATTGGTTTGGGTACCAGTCACGAAGGCATCATGGTGCTTGACCCTGCGGCCATTCCAGGAATGCCTGCCAGCAAGTATTTCAAAATAGAATCAGATTATGTACTTGAAGTGGATTTGACCCCCAACCGCATCGACAGCGCTTCGCACATTGGCATAGCCCGCGACCTGGCTGCCTACCTCAAACAAAAGCACGAAATATCCTATCACAGGCCTTCGGTTGAGGCTTTTAAAGTCGACAATCATTCGCTTGAAATACCTGTGGAGGTTTTAAATACCGAGGCCTGTCCCCGTTATTCAGGAATCACCCTTACGAACGTGACCATCAAGGAATCACCTGAATGGCTGAAGAATAGATTGAAATTAATTGGGCTGAAACCCATCAACAATATAGTGGATGTTACCAACTTTGTGCTTTTTGAAACCGGTCAGCCACTTCATGCCTTTGATGCTGCCGAGATTGCTGGAGGGAAAGTGGTGGTTCGCACATCGGAAGCAGGCACAAAATTCGTCACCCTGGATGGCATCGAACGTTCAATGCACACGGACGACCTGATGATTTGCAATACGACTTCAGCCATGTGTATCGCCGGTGTTTTTGGTGGTTTGCATTCAGGGGTAAAAGAGACGACCACCAGCATTTTCCTTGAGAGTGCTTGGTTTGATTCGGTTTATATCCGTAAGACAGCTCGTCGACATACCTTGAGTACCGATGCCTCCTTCAGGTTTGAGCGCGGAACTGATCCCAATGGAACGATTTATGCCCTGAAACGCGCAGCCTTGCTGATCAAGGAAGTGGCCGGAGGTGAAATTTCATCTGAGATTGTGGATGTATATCCAAACCCGGTTGAAGACTTTAAAGTGGATGTTACTTATCAAGGAATTAAAAGGCTAATTGGCGCTGATCTTGGGAAAGAGCGCATCAAAAGTATCCTGGATGCTTTAGAAATCAGGATTGAATCCGAAACTGAAAACGGTCTTTCACTGTTGGTTCCCCCTTACCGCGTTGATGTTAAACGTGAAGTTGATGTGATTGAAGAGATTCTGCGCATTTATGGGTACAACAACATTGAATTACCCAGGCAGGTGAATTCTTCGCTGCAATATTCGGTTAAACCCAATCCAACGAAAATGCGCAACCTGATTGCTGAGATGTTAACGGCACAAGGGTTCAATGAAATATGGTCGAATTCGCTCACCAAGACTTCGTATTACGAAAATAACGTGGTGTGGCCGATTGAAAATACAGTGAAGATATTAAATCCCTTGAGTCAGGATTTGGGAAGTATGCGCCAGACCTTGCTCTTCGGTGGTTTGGAATCGATTGCCCACAATGCCAACCGTAAAAATCCTGATATCCGTTTGTATGAGTTTGGAAACTGCTACTTCTTCAAGGGAAGCAGCTTAAAGGACAATGCACTCAAGAATTATCGGGAGGAAGAACACCTGTCGTTGTTCGTTTCAGGCGATAAGGAAGCCGCCAACTGGGCACTTCCAGCCGCGAAGTCCAGCTTTTTCCAACTGAAAAGCTATGCTGAAAACGTGTTGAAACGCATGGGTTTTTCAGTTGCCAACCTGAAGACCGAGGATGTATCAACTGAGGTGATGAATGAAGGAATCAGCTATTCAATCAATAGCAAGAAGCTCGTTGAGTTTGGAACCATTTCAGGCAAAACGCTGAAGGCATTTGGCATTGAAAGGCCCGTTTATTTTGCTGATTTCAGCATGGATACTCTTTTTATTGAGCTTAAAAACAACAAGGTGATATTTGCCGAATTGCCAAAATATCCAGAAGTTCGCCGTGATTTGGCCCTGTTGCTTGATCGGAATGTCCAGTTTAACCAGTTGAGGGATTTGGCTTTCCGTTCGGAACGCAAACTGTTGAAATCGGTTGACTTGTTTGATGTCTATGAGGGCAAGGGTGTTCCTGAAGGGAAAAAATCGTATGCCATCAGCTATATTCTTCGTGATGATGAAAAAACGCTGAATGATAACCAGATTGAAAAGATCATGCAAAAGCTGGTCTCTACCTATGAGCGAGAACTGGGCGCACAGTTGAGATAGGCTTGGCCGACAGATATATAGATTAAAGGTGCTGCTGTTTTAATCAGAGCACCTTTTTTAATGGCTGGGGGCTAGAAAATGAGAAGGTGAGAGAATGAGAGAATGAGAATTAAACACATCAATGTTAATCGGCGCAGCAGCTTTGAACTTTGAACCTGGAACTTTAAACTGAGACAGTGAGTAACAACGCAAAAGGAATAATCTATACTCTAATTACCGTTCTGATGTGGGGCGTGCTGGCTATTGCCTTAAAAGTGGCCACCAAAGAAGTGGATTCGCCCACCATCGTATGGTTTCGGTTCTCGCTTGCCTTTTCAGCCCTGTTTGCTTGGATGGCGATCAACAATCCGAAAGAACTTAAAATCCTCTATAAACCTTCCTGGTTGATCGTAATCTCCTCATTGGCACTGGCCTGGAACTACATGGGTTTTATGCTGGGCATTCAGTTTACTAGTCCGAGTAACGCACAGGTAGCCATACAGTCGGGTCCTTTATTGCTGGCTGTATTTGGGATCCTATTCTTCAGGGAAAAAATTTCGCGGCTCCAGATATTCGGCTTTCTAATTGCCATTATTGGTTTCTGGATCTTTTACCGGCAGCATGTTCAGGCGGTTCCGGCAGGGCAGGAGGGACAATACACCAAGGGAATGCTGATTACATTAACTGGAGCGGTGGCCTGGGCCATTTATGCAGCGTTTCAGAAAAGACTGGTTGTTCACTTCCCGGTGGCATCGCTCAATGTGTTCATCTTCGGGTTGCCGGTTTTACTATACCTGCCGTTTGTCAATTTTGCCAGCCTGACGCATCTTAGCTTTGGCTATTGGGCATTGCTCATATTCCTGGGAGCCAATACGCTCATCTCCTATGGCTGTTTATCGCTTGCCCTCAAATACCTCGAAGCAGGGAAGGTGAGCATCATTATTATCCTAAACCCGATCATCACATTCATCCTGATGGGTATTTTAACCTGGATGCAGGTAGATTGGATTGCCAGTGAGCATTTCTCCGTTCTTTCAATTACGGGCGCTCTGATCGCATTAGCAGGCGCTATATTGGTGGTCAGAAAAAAGAAAAAGATTCAAGAAGTTAAGTAACTATTTGAAGTGCTTTATATCCCCTGACTATTTTAAACTTTTAACCAATTACATTTACCTTCCTTCAATCAAATGAGTGATATTTTTAAATATCTTTATGGGGCAATCTAAAACTTTCAATATGAAACGTAGCCGGTATTTCAAATGGGGAATCGTTCTTCTCATTGTATGTGTGTTGGCATTTCTGGCCATTCCCATCGTCCCGTTTCTACCAATTGGAGATGGTGCCAAAGTTATTGTTGCAGCTACACTCTTTGTAATAGGTGAAGCCACCTTTTGGGGCGGGGCAATACTTGTTGGAAAAGAATTACTTGCCAAATACACTACGCGTTTAAATCCTAAAAACTGGTTTAAAGGAAAACCAGGACCCAGGGAAAATAAACCTGAATAGCCCTTTAACTGTTTATTTAAAATGAAAGTACTTGCTATCGAAAAAGAAATGCCTGGTGTGTCCGATTCCGATTTTCAGCCCTACCTGGAAGCTGAAGCCCTAAAGGCATGGGAATTGCAACAAAAGGGGTTAATACGTGAGTTGTATTTTACAGATGATCATTGTGCTGTTCTCATCCTGGAAGCAAAGGATAAAGCCCATGCCCGCCAGATTGTTAATCAGCTTCCGCTGATTCAGCAAAAACTGATTGATTTTGACCTGATGGCTTTAACTGCCTATCCTGGTTTTGAACGGCTATTCAGGAAAGAGTTTCATAACAATGAATAACAAAGCATAAATATGAATAGGTTTTTTGTCATTCTGGTTGGTTTAATCATCCTCGCTACAATCATTTTCGCTCAATCAGATTCGTCGGTTGAATATGGTAATAATCTGCAGGCGGGTCATTATGCCCCCGTGAATGGAATTCAGCTCTATTACGAAGTGTATGGGAGTGGTGAGCCGTTAATCCTATTACATGGCAATGGTGGCTCCATCAATTCATTCAGCAATCAAATCCCATTTTTCGAACAGTATTACCAGGTCATTGCCATAGACAGCCGTCTTCAGGGAAAGTCAGGAGGCTCACCCGATAGCATTTCCTATGAACTGATGGCTTCAGATTTCTGTGCCCTTTTGGATTATCTGCATATTCAGTCAGCCAATGTATTGGGTTGGAGCGATGGTGGAATCGATGGAATCATGATGGCCATGCATTGCCCGCAGAAGGTAAAAAGGCTGGCAGTGTCGGGTGCCAATACGGTTCCCGATACCACAGCATTGTCAAATGCTGACCTTCTGGGCATGAAAAACTTTGTAGCACATCCTGATTCGGAATCAAAGGTGGCTGTGGCTTTAACCCAAATGATGATCGATCAACCCAATATTCTTTATTCGGATTTGGGTAAAATTCTTTGTCCTGTATTGGTCATGGCAGGTGATCACGATATGATTAAAACTGAACATACCATCAAAATATATCAGTCCATTCCAACTGCCTCACTGTGTATATTTCCTGATTCAAATCATGGGGTTTGCCAGCAGCATCCTGATTTATTCAATAAAACAGTCCTTTCATTCTTTAAAAAATAAATTTCTTTACAACTCCAACTTTGGCAAGCGGGTAAAAGGTCCTAATTTCAGTACACCGGTAGCATGTCGGTAAAAGTGACCCCGTAAATCCTTGGCATATTCATTCAATATCGTATTACCCAGCCCATTGTAATCGCCACAGCGGAATAATGAACGGCCCAGGATAATTTCACGCAGTGCACTGTTGCGTGTACTGGTGTCTTCACTACCGGAGGGTGTTTTTTGAATCGCTTCTTCAATGGTTTTCATGGCATGTCCAGTTACTCCTTTCATTTGAAGCAAATCGAACAATACCTTGGCGGCTTGTTCATTGGCGAGGGTCTCAAAAGCGACGGCAATGGCACGGAAATGCGAAAATTCACTTTCAGGAGTAAGCATACGGGCCATCCTGATAACAGTTGGCAATACTTCCTGCTTGCGGGTTTTCCCAAGGGCAATCACCAGACTGTCCAAGTAGCTCATGCTCATGCCAAATTGGCCCATCCCACGGTAATTCCACCCAAGGTCCCAGGCATCAAAACCATTCACGGCTTTTTGTAGAACGTCCCAGCCTGCATCCACATCAAGCATTCCAAGTATCCTTGCATACACTAATTTGTCTTCCGGCTTCACAGCCCGGTACAGCTCATCGGTCAGTGCAGGAATGCCTTTTTCGACATCCCACATCACGATTTCTAAACCATCCAATTCATGGGTCAAGGTTTTGGCAGACTGCTGAACCTGAACAAATGTGGGTGGATAATTGTCGGTATCGGTCAAGGTCTTTTCCGTGAGACTACCTATTTTAACCAGTCGTTGCTGTAATTCCTTGAGATTGACATTGCGGATGACCTGATGATTTTTGGCTGCCATCGAAGCAGCCATTCCAACAGCATAACCCTGGTTCTGTAGACAGGGCTGCATCCTGATCACAGGCATTGCATCGCGATGTGCACTTGCACCAAGGCCAGTCACCACGATTCCGTCCAATCCTTTGGGGAGAAGCGCCCTTAAGGGGACATGTGCTATGACATTTTCTGAGCTATGGGCAGGCGGTTTGAGTGCAAAGAATGGATCGATGGTAAAGCCATGGGTATCGAATGAACTTTCATGGATGGAAATCGTATCGGGGTAAGTTCGGCCATTGTAAACATCGAGCACCGATACGGTGAAATCGCCATTCATCCTCCGTCGTTCACGTGTCTGGGGTAATTTACCCAAATCGAATTGGTTCTTGAATTTCTCTTTGCCGATTACAAAAGTACTCCAAACGTCAATCATATCCGTATCGTCGGTAAATGTCCAGTCTGTATTGTTGTAAAAATCGTTGGGTCCTTTGGGTGGCAATCCTGCTCCCTGAACGGCCACATTGTAGCCGTCGGTATAACTAAACCCGGCGCCGGCAGCAATGGCAATGTCTGCGCTTCCAGTGGAGTCGATCACGGTATTTCCCAGAACAACCCCTCGGCCAAAAGGAGTTGCAACAACCACCCCTTTTACCTGTTTGTTTTCAACGTAAGCGCCAATGCCGATCACTCCAAACCAGATGTCTGCGCCTGCTTTCCTGATTCCCGAGCGATACCATTCTGTTTTCCAGTCGAATACCCATTCATCTAGTCGGTTTTTCTGCCGTGGATTATCACCTCCAAGGGCCTTTACCCCTTCATCTACTTCATTGGTGAACCCATGACGGTAGCCATACCAATAGCGGCCAATCATGCCAAGGGTTCCGATTCCACCCATCCCGTGCAGGTATTCAACCACCAAGGTGGATGCGCCATTGCGGGCAGCACCGAGAGCAGCAGGAGCACCGGCGGTTCCACCGCCCATCACGACCACATCGTAGGTTCCAAGAATAGGGAGTTGTGATGCATCGGCTTTTATCAAACCAAGGTTCAAGGTGGGGCGTATTCCCTCAAGCAGCTCGCCGATGTCGCCTTTTGATCCGGCAACCATTCTATTTCCTTCAATGCTGTGCTTTTTTGCAGGGGTGGACATTGCAAGTGAAGCCGCTTCCTGACCTATCCGCTCACCAATACGGACAAAAGAACCAGGGCGAAGCAAACGGGTAGCCGACTTTCGCGAAATATCGGCACAGGCGCCCAACACAAACAAACCGTTCACTCTTTTCGGCTGAAATACTTTCAGACTAATGGTTTCTGAATCAATCTCCTCTTTGTCCGACTGTTTTTGCCCTGTCATCCAATCCGGAGGAACCTGGAACAATTGATCCGATGCTTCCACCTGGTTAGCATCCCAGGTCAGGTCGCGTACTTTTTGTTCCGCCTTTGCAAAGGAGGCCCATGATGCATCCTGCATCTCGAACTCAAAGGCATATTCTGTCACAGGGTAAGTGGTCTCGCCCCGCTTGATGTTGTGGGTTGAATTGATGACCGATAGCCCATTTCCTGATTTCGGTTCATTGCCCACCACCACAAAATTAAATTGGTGCAGGCCTGATGGATATTCAGTAAATCGGGCAGGACTCATGCGTGCTACCATGGCTCTTGGAGTGGCATCAATGATGGTTTTGGCAACAATGGCCTGCCTTCCCGAACGGTTGGCAATGACTACTCCAGAAGGATGTTTTGACGAATCTATGACAAGATCAGTCACAAAAGTCGAGAACATAAATCCTATTTGGTGGCTGATTAACTCCTGGTCAAGGGTCCGTTTTACATGCATGGGACTAGGCTGGCCATTGGAGAATAGCTTTCGTCCCAGTTCTGAACTTTGATCGCCATTCCAATACCTGAAATTGGCACATATATCTTCACCCAAATAGGTTTCCTGTGCCACCAGAAATACCTTTGCACCCTGCTTCGAAGCGGCAACAGCGGCAGCAACAGCAGCTGCCGATCCACCAATTACAACTACATCCACATCATAGACAATTGGAATATCGCGTTCCGACTGAAAGCAATAGGAAATATTTTCAGGGTTAGCGGCCAATGCCTTATTCAAGTTCCAAAGTCCTGAAGTGACCAGGAAAGCTGAACCTACAGCGGTAGTTTTTAGAAAGTGGCGACGTTTCATTGATGGATTGGTTTAGGTTGAAGGCCTCAAAGTTAATTGAAAATGGAAGAAAGTGTTAGGGGATTGCCAACTTTGTATAAGTGCTTTGAATCTCGTAATACCAGTAGAACCTGTAAACCGGCATTTGGATAAGTATTGAAAACTATTATCGTGAGTTTAATATCAGAGTAAGTCAGGCAACTAGCTAACTGGTCGGCTGGAGGAATAATCATCGGGCATCGAATCTGGGGCCGGCAGACTTCCATTCATCTTTCCTTGATCCTCTCCTCCGCTTCCTGTCATCCCTACCTTTTCTGATACCTTTCTGATACTTTTCTGATACCTTTCTGTAACCTTACCTTACAGAAAGGTATCAGAAAAGTATCAGAAAGGTATCAGAAAGTCATATTCAATACCCTCTTCAATCAGGTACAATCACCATTGGAGGTATCTATTTTCATGTCAAAGTAAATAGTTCACAAAGAGGCATGGGAGATTTTTGATATAAAACTCCTAAAGTTTATTGGTAGCGAAAGTGGCAATCTATATAGTTAATATACAGTATGTTGCCTGACTTTTCTAGTAGGGGTAATGCTTTCAAGGTTCCTGAACCATGAAATGACCGAATAACTGTTACATGAAAATGGTGTCAATATTGTTGAATTAACCCATCTTAGGAAGCGTTGATCCTTGTTTCCCGGTATAACAGCAACATGAAAAACATACTCAACACAAAAAAGACGGCAATAGCAAGTACGGCATATCGCATGCTCCCAGTAATTGCTTCGATGGCTCCAAAGCTAAAGGTACCGGCGACTGTTGCAAGCTTCTCCATGACATCGTAAAAACTAAAGTAGGAAGTATGGTCTGTGGTATCGGCAGGTAGCATCTTTGAGTAAGTGCTGCGTGCCAGTGATTGTGAGCCGCCCATGACAAGGCCTATAAAGAAGGCTGCCGTTAAAAACTGGATGGCATCAGTAATATAAAAGGCCCCTATGCAAATGAGTGTCCACCCAACTATTGTAATCATCAGGGCACGCAAATTGCCCAATTTTTCAGAAATACGGGCAAACATCCATGCGCCCAGCATTCCAACCAACTGGATGGCCAGAATAGTAGGGATGAGCACATCTTCTTTCAGCCCCAATTGTTTTTCGCCATAAGTAGCGGCCATAAACATGGTCGTCAGTACGCCCATCATCAGGAAGAAAAAGCCGGTAAGGTATAAACTGAGTTTGGCTGATTGTCGGATATGATTGAACACGGCCCGTAATTCCTTGTATCCATTGCTCCATACCGATGCTCTTTGTATTCGCTGACGGAAAGTGTATTTGGGTAGCCTGCTGAAAGTAATCTGGGAGAATCCTATCCACCAAAGAAACACCGTTACAAATGAAATACGTGCTGGTAATGAACTATCGGCAGACATGCCAAATAGACTGGGTTTCATGATCATTAACAAGTTGAAAAACAACAGGATCACACCACCCAAATAACCCATGGAATACCCCCTGGCACTGATGCGGTCCTGGTCTTCGGGTTCTGCAATGACCGGGAGGAAAGAATTATAAAACACAATACTACCGCCATAACCAATGGTTCCTAATGCAAAAGCAATGACTCCCAGTTCGATGTGGTTTTTATCGAAAAAAAATAAAGCACCGCAGGCAGTTGCCCCGATAAGGGTAAAGGCTCGCATGAAACCTTTACGCCGACCTGTATAGTCGGCCATCGATGAAAACAAAGGCGACATGATGGCTACCAGCAGGTAGGCTGCCGCAATGGCCCAGGAATAGAGGACTGTATTGGTGATCGAGGCACCAAAAAAGGAGACTGTAAAATTGTCACCCGTGCGGGTGACCGTATTGTAATAGATGGGAAAAATAGCCGAAGCAATGGTCAATTGATAAACAGAATTGGCCCAGTCGTACATCACCCAGCCCCGTATTACACGTTTGTCACCTTTCACAATGGGCTGAATATCAATTCGTCTGATCATAATCTGAGTTAATCTGGAATGGTAACTGCTTCGATCAAGGATTTGCTCTTATCCAGTTTCCAGAAGAACCAGAAGGCTGCACAAAGGGCAATTCCCAAACCGGAAGTGATTGAAACTATGTAGGGTAAGGCAAAGCCTTCAGGAGCAAACAACAGGTAGCTGGTAATTACAACGGTCATGAACAGGGCAGGCAGGAGAGTGATCCAGTAGAACTTTTTTTCCTGGGCCAAATAGACGGTTATAGCCCACAATACGATCATTCCAAGAGTTTGGTTCGACCAGGCGAAGTACCGCCAGATGACAGCAAAATCGACCAATGTCAAACCATATCCTACGGCAAACAATGGGATGCTGATCATCAGCCGGTTTCTCATAGGCCCTTGTTTTAAATTCAGAAAATCGGCTACAATCAGGCGGGCACTGCGGAAAGCGGTATCACCTGAGGTGATCGGAGCTGCTACAACACCCAAAAGGGCAAGTGCGCCACCAATTCGTCCAAGCAGTGAATTCGAAATTTCATTGACCACAAAGGCAGCATTTCCATTATTGGCTACCATCACCTTGTTCAGCGGTCCAACACCACTGTAAAAGGCCATTCCAATGGCAGCCCAAATCAGGGCAACTATTCCCTCAGTGATCATGGCGCCATAGAAGACGCCCCTGCCTTGTTTCTCATTGGTAATGCAACGGGCCATCAGGGGCGACTGGGTGGCATGAAATCCTGAAATGGCACCACAGGCGATGGTGATAAACATCATAGGGAATATGGGAAACTTGTCGGGTTCGGTATGAAAATTCTTCAAGCTATCCAGGGTAAGTTCCGGAATCTGGTAGCCTTTTATAAACAGCGCTCCGGTTAGACCTACTGCCATGAACAAGAGGGCAAAACCAAAGACAGGATATATTTTACCAATGATTTTATCTATAGGCAGTAAGGTGGCCAACACATAGTAGATAAATACCACCCATACCCAGAAATTCATCGAAAGGCTTTCCGGGGTTAAACTGGCTAGGATCTTGGCAGGGCCCATGATGAACACTGCACCCACAATTACCATCAGGATCACCGTAAAACCACGCATAAACTGCTTGGTATTCGCGCCAAGGTAGATGCCTACAATTTCTGGAATACTCAATCCCTTGTGCTTGACAGAAAGCATCCCGGAGAAATAATCATGCACGGCCCCGGCAAAGATGGACCCAAAGACGATCCATAAAAAAGCCACCGGTCCCCACATGGCACCGGCCACAGCACCAAAAATAGGTCCCAATCCGGCAATGTTGAGGAATTGTATCAGGAAAGTTTTCCACTTGGGTAAGGGAAGATAATCTACCCCGTCGTTCATGGTCATGGCAGGAGTCTGCCTTGATTGGTCGACACCAAAAATCCGTTCCACCAGTTTGCTGTAAACGATGTATCCCAAAACAAGGAGGGCTATGGAGATTATAAAAGTGATCATCGGTTTTACTTGAAGCTGTTATTTTGACATTAAATTACAAACGAAATCTACCCTTTTGAGTTTAATGAGCTACCTGAAGTTTGGTAGTTCCCTGGTTGTAATTCTGAATCCTGGGTAACTCCGCATTCCCTGTTCCTTTTTCCATCAAAATTATTAAATCTTCCAGATGTTTGGAATATACCATACGAGGATCAGTCTGGAATTTTTTACAAACCGATGCAGCGATCCCGATCACTTCACCCATCATCCCGGTGGTGCGCATTACGCGGACGGTTCCCAAGGCCACATGTGATACGCTGATATTACGGCCAGCCATCAACAAATTCGGTACATTTACTGAATATAGACAACGAAAGGGAATGGGGTAGGGTAAAATGGGGGTATGTTTAGCAATTGATTTGAATTCTTTTCCCGGAAACTGTTTCGTATTTTCAGGATCGGGATAATGCAGATCAATGGTCCAGGAAGTTGGGGCTGTACCATCGGGATACATTTTGTGGTCCACAAGGTCAGACTCACGCAGAATATAATCGCCCACAAGGCGTTTCGATTCTCGCTTTCCGGCGATGTAGGCTACCCATTGTAATTGACGTTTCTCAAATTTCCCCTTGTCAATAGAATGGTTTTTCAGAAACGACCAGTTGGAATAAACCACCAGCAAACCGTAATCGCGGATTTGCTCAAACTCACTCACCTGGTCAATTCCCATGCCGGTTTCCCAGTTCCAGTCGCCACGAATCAAATGTTCTGATTTGTCTTCATTCCAATTGAGGCCCCAGGCAATATCAGGAAATGCCGATATTTTGGATTGATCCTCGGCAAACCATTGCACCGAAGAACCCATGGTCAGTTGATCGGTTACTTCAGGGGCTGTTTTTTCGCCAAACTCCTTTTCACTTTCACGCCCGGTCATGTATTTGGCCCCAGCCAGAATTCCAATGGTGGCATCACCCGTACAATCGGCAAAAAGCGGTGCCTTAAACAACCATTTTTCTCCAGTTTCCGTATTGGTTGCCTGGATACTTTCAATCCGGCCATCCTTCATATTTACTTTATTGGCATGGCAATTCAGGAACAATGAAATGTTCTTTTCATTGCTAACGGTTTCCATTTTTTTATCGTCTTCATAATTGGCCAGTGGCTGTGCATTGCCTTCTTTGGAAGGTCCTATTTCATTCACCAGGTTACCCAGGTTAGGATAAGGTTCCAGGTTGATCCGACCTCCCAGGTGAACCCGTACTTCGGAGCTGTTGTTACCTCCCAGCACCGGGCGATCCTGTACCAGTGCCACTTTCAGGCCAAGTCGTGCAGCTGAAATAGCAGCACAGGTTCCTGCCATTCCCCCTCCAACTACTACAAAATCAAACTTTCCTGCTTCTTTTACCTGATTGGTTGAAGGATTAATTTTGCCCCTTAATTCCCCTAATTCCTGAACACTTGCAGGGGGGATAAAACTTAAGTCTGAGGTGAATAGGATGGCATCGCAACGGCCATTGAACCCCGTTAAATCTTTCAGGGAAAGGGTCGATTTTTTCTTGTTGATGGCAACTACACCGCCATCCTGCCAGCTCCAGGCAGCTGATTGAGTGCCAAATACAGGGGCTACCGCCTTGCCGTTGATCAATACCTGAAATTTGCCTGGGGTATCCTGGGTGGTCCAGCGTGCTACCCAGTTGCGGGTGCGGACAAATAGATGGTATTTGCCGATTTTGGGAAATTGGATCTGGGTGCTTGCATCTTTAACCGGAATACCCATGCCATGGGCCATCAGAAATGGTGATCCCATCTGATCCATGAACTGCTGATCGACTACCCAACCACCTTTATTGGCAAAACTTTCGGCTTCAATGAGAAGCGTTTTATTCTGGGCAGGAGAAGTGAGCGTAAAGAATAACAATAAGATGAATATAAAATAATTGTTCATATTGGTTGGTTCAGGTATTCAATGATGGTATGAATGTAACTATAATTTCTGCTATTTCCTATCTTGAAAGGCATTTATTTGCCCCTTTTTATTCATATTTTAACCATGCAGTAGCCTGGCAGTCTTTATTGGCTGTAAACCGAATCCACCGTGATTGGAAATTTTCAGGAAAGGCCAGGGTAAATGATTCTCCCGGCTTAACGGTCACTTCCTGATAGGTCATCCATGGGCCATGGCCAATGGGATCCACTTCAATTTTGAAAGTAAGGGCTTGGTTCGCGTCATGTGAAAGTGACAAACTACGTTGATCGTAAAAGCCAATCAGGTACGGATCAGATGGTTCCCCTGCCTTTACTGAACTGTTTTTCCAGGGACCGCCTTCCCCCGCGGGTTTGCCAGCTTGCCATAAATCGTCGATGACACCTGCCCAAACAGCAGCCTTCCCATCTTCTGAAGTTATCACATGGGAGTTGCCTTTGGCAGCTTTTTGATCTATTCCGGTCATAATGAGCATTCCCCTGTAGGAAGTGTAATCATAAATGCGGAAATGGTGTGAGGCAATGGGTCTAATCTTGGCAAAACCATCTGCATTTTCAGCTGGAAGTTCATAGAAAGTACCTGAACAATTCAGCAAATCCCGCTCGGTGGCCACTTCACGGCAAATACGTAGAACGGAATGATGGGTCAGCTCGGTATATTCCGAATTCCCTTTTGGGAGCCTCCATCGGCGGCCCAAATCGTCTATGATCAGAACTGATGCTTCATCTATTGTGACCACCTCATGGGGGATGACAAACTTCTCGCGGATAAAAGAGGCTGTTTTGGGATCCTCTTTCCTTACAAGTTTCATCAATGAATCCAGTTCGTAATAACCGGATTCAGTAAATCCTTGATTGGATGCACTTCCAGCCAAAACACCCAGTTTGCGGCGATTGCTGCCTAATCCCCAGAGTAATCCGGCATTGGATTCGGTATCCGAAACATTCGATAAGCCAGCAAAAATTGCATCTGCCTTCTTGCTGCGGATATCATTTTGAGCATACGAAAAATGAACTGTTGCCGTAGTTGCCTTGTCTGATATGACACGAATCCATTCGCCTTTATCCGCCGTGGAGAAGACCACATTTGCAGCTTTCCCAGCCTCAACATTTACAACCATTAAGTTTTTCCAGGTATTGTCACCTTTTTCATCCACCTCAAAAGTAAATAAGGTGGATTGTTTTCCATCGTTTTTAATCCAGGAAGAACGGTAGTCCCATCCGGCAAAAAGGAATGGTTCGGAAACAGTTCCTGCTTTTATTTCTTCAGAAATCCATACGGCGCCTTCCGCTGTATTGGGTCCCAATTGATCAGGTTTTTCTATAGAGGTAAACCACAAATTGGAATTGGATTGTCCGGGACCTTCGATCGTTCCCTTGACTTTTCGTTGATTCAGGAATTCTTTCTGGGCTGAATCATCGCAACCAAAAACCAGTTGGTTGTTCCATCGGGTAAAGTCGCCAATTACTTTCAGGTAGGCCGATCGCGGACGGATGCCAGCTGAATTTTGAGCGGTAAATGTTCCAGGGAAACGCCAGAACATGCCATGCATGGTCATCAGGAAATCGGGCTTCCCGGGAGTACCAATATCGCGTATCCGGGGCCATTCGGTATTCCAGCCATGTGCGCCATCGTAACTGTGACTTGCTTTGGGTAAACGGTAGAAGTCCCATCCTGTTTTAGGATTGCGAACCCCCAGAAGTAACGATTTATGATCCCAACCCGTAGCCCAAATCGGATCGGTTTCAGGATTAGGATTACCTGCGATTCCACCGGGGCCAGTCACCTCCACAAACTGGTTGCGGCGAACTACCTTCCAGTCTTTGCCATCCCACTCTGCCAGGACACCAGATTGAATGTCAAATTTCTTCAACGCTTCCTGAGTAGCCTCCCCGTTGTTGGAATAAACCATGATCCTTTGCCCGGAATACAATCCCTTGCCATGAGCCCCGGGCAATAATTCGGCTTCCTGAGCCATTTCCCCTGCTTTCCGGTTCACGTTTCCATCCTGGTACAACATTTTGGGTTGCAAGGTTTTCACATCCACTTCATAAAAACCTTCTTCCATTGTTGCGTAATAAATCTTTCCTGCGCGATCGGTCAAATGACGGGCATTCCCGGTTAGGCGGCCAGGCATGTCTTTGGAAGGAATGGTGCGAATACTGCGGTTAGCCCCAATAATATAAGGGCCAATGAATAATTGATTGCTTTCCTTATGAATCATTCGGTTGGCAGGTGTTCCACCGATACTTCCTGGATATGTAATTTGTTGAAGATCTGGAGTTATTTCGTACAGTTTATCCGATGAACCAAATGGAAGATGGGGCCCATAGGTAATCACCCAAAGCCTGTCAGCCCATGGAACGACCGCTCCGGTTCCGCATTCGCCTTCGTTGTTGTAATAGGCCAGTTGGGGATAGATGCCGCTAAAGGAGGTGGGTGGTTGTAATTGTTTTTCCTGAATGGCACAGGCTGCAAGAAACTGAATGGCCATCAACAATATTAAATGGCGATTTCTTAGTAGATTTAATTTCTTTCCTCTCATTCGAGATAGAGTTACGTTGATTTAGGTTTTCAAAAATAGGAGGAATGTTAGAATAGTATTCAATTTTATCAAAATATTAATTCACTGTTTAGTACATTTGTTATTTATACTCATATTATTTTGATACAAAGTGACTTGTGTCTGTGATCATTTGCTGTATATCAGTCATCTCTTCTAAATAAATACAGAACTTTCTTATATTTACCAATTCAGTTTCCAAAAACAGCCCATTGAATTCAAATTCAAAACAATCCTTTCAAATATGTCACACGAAAGTTCATCTGTAAAATCAATCTTTTTTGCCTTGCTGGCCAACCTGGGGATCGCCATTACCAAAACCGTTGCAGCCGTTATTACCGGATCAGGGGCTATGCTGGCCGAATCGATCCACTCCTTTGCAGACTGCGGCAATCAAGGTCTTCTATTTGTTGGGCTTAAGAGATCGAAAAAGGCACCCAATCTAAACCATCCATTGGGATATGGCAAGGCCATCTTTTTCTGGTCATTCATTGTTGCCATTATCCTGTTCAGCATGGGCGGATTGTTCTCGATTTACGAGGGAATTCATAAACTCAGTTCTCATGAAGGCCTCTCAAGTCCGCTTATTGCAATAGTGGTGTTGGTTGTAAGTGCTGTCATGGAAGGGGCTTCCCTTTGGGCATGTATCACCCAGATCAATAAGGTAAAACACGGCAAGAGTTTGTGGAAATGGCTGATGACCAGTCGTCAAAGTGAACTGGTGGTGGTATTGGGTGAAGATGTGGCTGCCCTGCTGGGATTAACATTTGCTCTGGTGGCAGTTGTTTTGTCGATGGTAACTGGAAACCCCATTTATGATGCCATGGGGAGCATCGGGATTGGCGCATTGCTGATCGTAGTTTCCATGTTTATGGCTGTTAAAATATCAGGCTTACTCATCGGCCAAAGCATAGACCCTGAAGTACAGGCTGACATCACTGGGTTTCTGAATAAACGGGACGAAATCGAAATAGTCCTCAACGTGATTACCATTCAATTGGGTGCCCAGATCATGGTTGCCGTAAAGGCAAAAATGAATAACCCTGAAACAATTGATCAGCTAATTGAAAATATCAATCGTTGCGAGGCTGCTCTTAAAAGGCACAATCCTTCTATTCAATGGGTATTCTTTGAACCTGATGTACGGTAAATCAGCTGAAGTCACCCGATAAATAAAATATCACTTTTTCAGTTCAACGGTAATGGCTTTGCTTTCTTCCCCGGCATAGAGGCTAACATGTGGGAAGGGTATTTCTATGCCTTCGCGGTCAAAGGCTTCCTTGATTTCGATGAAAACACTGTTTTTTACTGCCAGGTAATTGGCCTTTTCAAACCAAACGCCAAAAGAAATGTTGATGCTGCTTTCACCAAATTCCTTGAAGATAATCACCGGTTCAGGTTCTTCAAGGCACAGAGGATTGTTCCTTGCCACATTTTCAAGCAATGCTTTTACCTTGCGTAAATCTTCTTTATAGGCTATCCCGACCAGAAATTCAAGCCTGCGGATAGGGAACTTGGTTACATTGACCAATTCTGTGGAGATCACCGTCTGGTTGGGAATGCGGATCAGCACATTGTCGTAGGTCTTAACCTTGATGGAAAGCAAGTCGATGGAATAAACGGTTCCTGTCTTGTCGCCAATGCGCACCACATCGCCCAACTCGAACGACTTTTCAGAAACCAGGAACAAGCCGCTGATAATGTTCCCGATGCTGGTCTGCGAAGCCACCCCGATGACGATACCTACCACTCCGGCAGCTCCGAAAAGGGCGGTCAGGTCATAGTTCAGTTCACGGATCACCATCAACACCAGGCCGATGTAACCGGTATAAATAATGGTCCGCAACACGAGCATCATCGACTGCCGCGAAACATGCTTGTAAAGCGATCGTTTCACCATAAATGAAATCAAGTGAATGGAGCCGATGCCTACTACCAGGATAAAGGCTATCCTGACAATCTTATCAATCGTTTCGTTGTTGAAATAGTTGGAAAGTCCGAAATCCATGGCTTAGC
>DASXUZ010000127.1:0-9423 GCA_036504555.1 Prolixibacteraceae bacterium
CTCCTTCCTTGTTCCTATCCCTCTGTCATTATCATCTGTAACCCATGTGTAACTCATCTGTAACCTTTCTGTAACCTCACCATACAGAAAGGTTACAGATGAGTATCAGATGGGTTACAGATATAGAGTAATCATACCTTATTTCATCGGGTACAATCACTATTGGATGTATCTATTTTCGAGTCAAAGCTAAGATGGCACAAGGAGATATTGAAGACCTTCAGGATAAAACTCCTGAAAGTTAGCCCTCCAAAACATAAAGCAGGATGCACCCAAGAGTCCTTGCAAATTGTTTAAACCAATTTCTCGGTTTCCTCAAGTTCCCAAGGTCGCAGTTATTAATTTCGAATTTATGTTTTTGATTTTGAATGAATAAAGACCCTTCGGGTCGTGAAGGTCTGTCTGTTTGTCGAAACTATCAGGAGTGTAGGTTCTATTGTCAGGATTTAAACCTAAATTATGAAAGTAGTCTATTAGCTATTGTATTGATTGAATGCACGTAAATAACTTATAACCAGCATTTAAATCAATTTATTTGATTTGAATGCTGGTTATAAGTTATTCCAAGGGGTTCTAATATTGGGATCAGTTTATCCTTTTGGTTTGTATTTAAATAAATCCTGCTTTGGCCAGGTCTTAATTGTCTTTTCCACTTTTCCCATCATATAATTGATATAAGCTGGTAATCGTGGACCTTTCCAACTGCTTGAATTAATGATAACTACCCATGAAAATCCGTTGCTTTGACGTTTCACCAAGGCTGAAGTTCCAGCCATGCTTCCTGTACGTATCCAATCGCCATTATCCTTTACCACTTTCCATCCCAAAGGACCTCTGAAAAGCTTATTCTCAACCATTTGATTGATTAAATTGCGAGGCAAGATATCAGGAACATTACTGAATCCATCAACCACTACCATTAGTTTTGCCAATTCAATGGAGGAAGCAATCCAACCTCCCGCGGGTCCAAGCAGTTCAATAGGGTTTCCTCCATAGGCTTTAGGAACCATTCTGCCTGATCCATCAAAACATGAAACCAATTGCTGATCATCAGATTGGTAATACTTTACCTCATTGAACCGGCGATCGGAAAGATAGCTTTTGCCGATGTGCATATCTGTGATTCCAATAGGTTTCAGGACTTCATTTCGCACATATTCTTCATAGGTTTTACCAGACACCGCCTCAATAACTTCCCTTAAAAACATGTATCCCATATTTGAATACGACGATCGGGTTCCCGGATCGAAATGAAGTTTTCGTGTAGCAATAAAGCGGTTATAAGAATCCATGGTTGCTGCTCCGGTTTCACCGTTTAGTTCCAGAACCAACAATGAATTAAATGCCATATCTCCGTAATGAAGTGACCAACCACCGGCATGAGCCAAAAGGTGACGAATTGTAATTTTATAAAGGCGAGGATCTTTCACCGAATTAAAAATGGGATTTCTGATAATTGCTTTTGGACCAAATACCTTTGAATCAAGTGAAATTGACTTGTGTTCAACCAATTTCATGATGGCCACAGCGGTTATTAATTTGCTGACACTCGCTATTCGGAATAGTTGTCCAGGTGATACGGGCTGTTTGGTTTCCATATCAGAATATCCAAAGCCATGTGCATAAACCAGTTTCCCATCCTTCACAACCGACATGGTCATTCCAGCTAAATTCCACTGACGAAGAAACTCATTGGCTTCTTTTTCAATGAATTTACTTCCTTTAAATTCTGAAAGATCATTGGTAATCCTGAAATTGAGCCCCTCTGAATCCAATTCCTGAAAATGATCAGGCAACTCATGAGGAAGTTGTGCCATATAGCCATTTGAAACAACCAGGAAAAAAATCAAACAGTACCTAAATAATTTGATAGTGCAGATATGTGTCTTTAGATAATTCAGCATTGTAAACTTCCAATTAATTCGTTAACAGACTGAATGTTATGTCGTTCCATGTAAGCTGATAATCCATCTACAATCTGAACAGGAATAGTTGGGTCAATAAAAATGGCAGTTCCAACCTGAATAGCTGATGCCCCGGCAATCATAAATTCAATGGCATCGGTGGCGTTCATGATTCCTCCCATGCCTATTACTGGAATTTTAACTGCATTATAGACCTGCCAAACCATTCGAATCGCAATCGGTTTGATTGCAGGACCTGAAAGACCTCCTGTAATGGTTGACAAGACCGGTTTTCTAGTTTCGGCATTTACAGCCATCCCAAGCAAAGTATTGATTAACGAAACACTGTCAGCTCCCTGGCTTTCTACAGCCCTTGCAATATCAGCAATGTTAGTTACATTGGGAGAAAGTTTTACGATCAATGTCTTACTATAAACTTTTCTGACCGCTTTTACCACCGCTTCAGCAGAAGGGCAACTGATTCCAAAGGCCATTCCCCCTTCTTTCACATTGGGACAACTGATATTTAGTTCTATTGCCGGAATCTTATCCAGTTCATTCAATCGTTCAGTTAAAGCCACATAATCATCAATGGTTGATCCATTTACGTTGACAATTATATGGGTGTCCAGATCTTTGATCCGTGGATAAATATTGGCAATGAAATTATCAACTCCTTTATTTTGAAGGCCCACCGCATTTAGCATTCCTGAGGGTGTTTCAGCCATTCGGGGATAGGCATTACCCTCCCGATGTTTAAGAGTTGTTCCTTTTACAACTATTCCACCAAGGCTGGAAAGATCAATAAAATCTGCAATTTCTTCGCCAAATCCGCATGCACCGGAAGCAGTCAACACCGGATTCTTAAAATCCAATGCATGAATTTTTACCCCTAAATTTACCATTTCAAATCATTTACATTAAACACGGGTCCATCAGTACAAACGCATTTATGACCTGTCTTTGTATCTTCAACACAACAAAGGCAAACTCCAAAACCACAGGCCATCATATTTTCTAGTGACACTTCGCAGAAAATTTGTTTTTCAAGTGCAATCCGCCCAACGGCTTTCATCATCAGATCAGGACCACAAGCGTATATTTTTGTGAATTCATTCAGTTTATTTGTAAACACCGGGTGGTTGGTTACATATCCTTTCTCTCCTAGAGAACCGTCCTCTGTAGTAAAATAGAACTTTCCGAAAGGTTTATATTCCTCTATATCAATATGGTCTGAAACAGAACGTGCTCCGATAAGTACATGTACATTTTCAGGATCAAGTCCGCATATTTTGGCCAGAAACAACATGGGAGCCACGCCACTACCGCCGCCAATCAATAAAATACGATCCTTTTCAGAGGGCATAGTAAATGATTTGCCCAGGGGAAAAATCGTACTGAAACTAAGGCCCTCGTTTGATTCTGTCAACTTTTTTGATCCTCTTCCAAGAATTTTCACCAGCAAAGAAATAGTCTGATTCTGGTAATCGACATCAAGGACTGAAAAAGGACGTCGCAGAAATATCTCCTTGGCTTCTTTTATTTCGATATTGACAAACTGACCAGGTGAAATTTCGGAAACAGGAACAGGCGATAGAAGTTTAAGTAGAAAATTATCTTTGTTAAGCTGCTTATTCTCAAGCAATAATAAATCGATTACCGTCTTTTTCATGCAAATTTATTTGCCGGCAAATATAGCTCAAAAAACTTATCTGGAAGGGTTATAAACTTTAAAAGTTTGATCTTTAAAAAACACAATCATCCTTTCTATGGGCTTATCTGCGCCAAAAAAGGAATCATACAACTCATTTTCAGGCTCCTTTTTATCTGGTACCGGTGATGCCAAAATTGTTTCTTTGGTTGAAGAGACAGTCGAATCCTTTAAAGTTTCAGGTTCCGCCTTCTTTTCGGGGATGACTTTACTACTTACTGGTTCTGGAATTGAATCAAATAAAGTTCTGGATTTTGAAATTCCCTCAATCATGTTGCCTTCACCCAGTAGGAGCCATTTGGCATTTATTTCAGGATATATCTGTAAAAGCTTTTCGATAAACTGAAAACTTGGCTTATTCCTGGCTTTTAAAACATGAGTAACATTTGATCGTTGAACACCGATTGCATCAGCCAGTTCTGATGGAGAAATCTCTTTGTAATCCATAAATTTCTTAATCCGGTCTTCCATATAAATGTAAATTATTGAATGCACAAATGTAATAAGATTTTGCTATACATGAATTCATAAATGTACATTTTAGTTGTGTACATTTGTATACAAACACGACATTTGTAATTCTTTTCTTTTATAACTAATTCATTAAATACTTTATGTTATAACTGTAATTAATTCTTATTAAGATACATATACCAATATATAATTGGTTTTACTGGCTAAATGCACATAAATAAACCATGCATTCAACTAATGAAGGATATAATAACTGTTTTAATGCTGTTATTCAATGCTATATGGCATATTTTACATGTTGCTTTGACCGGTATATAAGCCTCGTTAAAGATGTTAATTATTCGATTCATTTTATTAAGATAATTCAAATAAACACTATTTACATTTGTCTTAAACAATGACAATTTACATTTATACACTAAATTTTACAATAAATCACAGTTGTCATTTGTAAATTACAGATATTCTGTCTACCTCACTTTGTTAGATGAGAATTTTTAGATCCTATTTTGATCAGATCACTTATCTCTCCAAAATGACATTGGTGACTTAAATGAATTACCGAGAGTTAAACTTTTTATTTTTTGTTCTTGTCATCACTATACACCCGATTCAGCTTCCCGAAATAAATATGAATGCATCCTGCTTTGTCTGGAGATATCGCTTCGCTCCTACTTTCTTTCTTCTGCCCGCCTGAAGAACACAAAATGCAGTTAAGCTTATAATGAAATTGGAATGTTTATAGTATATAAATTTGCCCTAGATTCAAAATAGGCTCTTATTCCCTGCCCTTCCTGAATACGTTTAAAAATATTGTATTCTAAAGCAGTTCAAATTCAACAATAATGCGCCTATTTAATTGTGATATTGTCATTTATCCTTCCATTTTGATGATTCTTTAAAATCTCATCTGGAAGAAAAAAACCTATTTTTCAACAAAAGGCATAAAAATTGATTTCCGAGCACCAATAACGACTTCAAATTGTGTATTTTTCTTTTTTGTTTTAAACTTATTCATATGAGAGGCATTCCTTCTACATTTTTATTTTTCTTTGGAGTTCTGGTTTTTCTAATCGAGCTTATCTCCTACTTTGGATGCTGGCAATTGATTCATCGCTATTCTAAAAGAATCAAAATCTATTTTACCACCCTATATGTATTGATTAGCATATTCACTGCAGGTCTATTGTTTTATGCTTTTGCAAATCCAGATGTAATCCGGCAAGCCAGGAGTTATAACTTTTTCTATCTGGTAATATCTGTCACTTTTTTAAACTTATTCCCCAAGTTTATTTTTGCCCTCACAACTCTTGTCTCTTTTCTTCTTAGATGGACTGTCGGCAAACGTGTACAATTGATCCTACTGACTGGCTCTTTTGTTATAGCTAGCGGTTTTTTAGGAGTTATTGCCTATGGTATGTTTTGGGGTAGATATGATATTAATATTGAGAAGAAAGATTTGTATTTTGACAATTGGCCAGAACAACTCAATGGATTTACCATCGTTCAGCTATCTGATATACATCTTGGCAGCTTTGGAAATAATACAGAAGTGATGGAGAAAACTGTCAGGATTGTAAAACATTTAAATCCTGATTTACTTTTGTTTACTGGAGATTTAGTCAATAATTTCAGTGATGAAATTAAAGGTTTTGAATTTTATTTACTGCAACTTACAGCACATTACGGGAAATATGCCATTCAAGGAAATCACGATTATGGCGACTATTCAGCCTGGCCCGATTCAGCAAGCAAGAATCGGAATTTGCATCAAATCGAATCCGGTTTAACGGATGCTGGATTTAAGCTTTTACTGAATAGCTGGGATAAAATCTCTGTGAAAGATACTTCCTTTGCATTAATTGGTGTTGAAAACTGGGGACATCCCCCATTTCCTCAATATGCCAATCTGAATAAGGCTATGCAAGGGATCCCTGATAATACATTTAAAATCTTAATGACCCATGATCCAGCCCATTGGAATTCAAAAGTAGTTCCTGAAACAGATATTCCACTGACCCTTTCAGGACATACCCATGGAGGACAGTTCGGGATCAAAATTGCAGGAATCGAATTCAGTCCTATTTATTTGATCCAGAAAAACTGGGGTGGACTTTATCAATCAGATAATCAAACCCTCTACGTAAACAGAGGATTGGGAACTATTGGATACAAGGGACGGATAGAAATGCGGCCAGAAATTACATTATTGACATTATACCGGTCTAAAAGCCATTGAAATCAATTGACAATAGTAGATCAAACCTGCAAGTATTCGAACTGGGAAGATAGATTGATCGAACTCCCAGTTCAACTGGGGCAAAAAACCGTAAAACATGAAGATCAGAAGTCAGCTCTAATCCCCAGGAATTCATTTCAACCTGATGATGATTTGGAATAATCTGATGGTTTTGATCAACAATCGGTACCGATAACCTCGCCCAGTCATAAAATAAAGAAGATTTGATACGCTTCAGATAGACCAGTTTCCCAATGCTTAAGTCAGGATAAGCCAGTGGGATCAGGTAATCGGCTGCCAATGAATACATTTTATTGTTTTCCCGTCCCTGGAAACCCCGGGGAGTGCGTACAAAGTTAGAGAAGCCTGGAATCCTGGCCAAACTCTTTTGTTGGTAGCCCTGATAAATTTTAAGGCCATCATTTTTGGTTACCCCCGGAAAGTATAATACTGACTGAATCCCTGCAAGGGTACCCAGACTATTGCCCACAAAGGGCGTATGGCGGTAAATCATATCAAACAGCTGGCCCCAACGTGGAATTATATTTTGGGCCGATTGATGTAACAAGTGATAATAATACAAGCGGTAAGTCATTGCATGATAGGTTCCTGAATAGAAATCATCAGGGATCGCAACATTTGGCATTACTTGATTGAAAGTGTATTTTACTTCAGGAAAAAGAGCAACTGAATACTTCCCCCTCGATAAGTTTAACGGCAAACGAACGTCGATATCAGCGGTCCACTCATCCCATTTATAGTGTTGGATGGTTGTATCACTTTTTATTATCTGGTTGTATTGATTGGTGGTATTGATGATCTGTGCATAATAGGTAGCTCCATTTCCATAAGACAATTGGGTGTTAATTTCAGGAAATAAACCGGTGTAATTAAAAGCCAACTTGTATTTCCCAGTTCGATCCGCTACATTGTAGTCATAACCAATTTGTGTTTGAGCTGTTCCAAGTTTATTTTGGGAAAATACCGAAACCCCAGGCCTCATTTCATAACTGTTAATATCAATATAGGCAGGTGCCCAACTATGAAAATTGAATAGATGTCCTAATTTGGAATACTTCTTTGAAGCGTATTTGATTGAATCACCATTGCTAAAACTTGGAATCCCTTTTTCCTGGGCTGCTAGATTATCAGCCAATTGGTTTGATTGCAAACTGATCGGTGTCGCTTCTTCCCAGTTGGTTTTATCCTTTAAATTTAGCACGGAAAGTTGATAGCCAAATGCGGAATAATCACTGAACACAATTTTATTTTCTGCATTGGCTGCCGATGGATAATCGGCTCCAAAGTTAACTTTATGAATCCTGAAGATTTGATCTGTCTTAATATCAAGAGAATACAAATAATCTGTTCCTGTAAAATCGGCAACGAAGATCAGTTGATCATGGTTAAAAACAGGATTCTTGAGATTGCTGAACGAAGGGGGTGTAAGAGGTTTAAATTCTTTCGTTTGAAGATCAAGGGAGGTCAAACTCTTGCCCTTTGATGAAAGGCTTACAAAATACAACTTCTCCCCTTTTTCATCCCAGCATGGAGTGAAGAAATATTGATTATCGCTGGTTTTGTAGCGCTGCTTTATTTTCCCCGAATTTAAATCATAAACCGATATAAAATAGTTATTTTCAGTATCGAGTTCAACGGCTGCAAAGGACTTTAAATCAGGAGAAATGACAGGACTAAACAGCTTATATTGATAGCTGATTTCATGTTTCTTTTTTGTTTCAATGCTGTAAACCAAGATTACCGAGCGGTCAGCATGGGTCCACCGAATATCAGCTCGGTCTTCAGCCCATATAATCAGCTGATTCTTAATCGAAACTGATTCTTCTAATACAGAGCCAGGCGTATAAATTACCTTTTCGGATTTATCTGGACTGATCAGTACAAAACGGCCAATATCATTGATTGAACTTCTGTAGGCAACAATAAATGAATCCTTGTAAAATTCAGGATATAGATAATTGGTGTTGCTTTTTTTATTGGGTGATACAAGCGAAGAATTGTTGTTGTTGCTAGTATTTAGATCATGTTTCCAATCCTGAGTTAGATCATTAAAAATATGATCGTATAACTGTTTGCTGTTCAGGCCAGTTTCCTTTTTCAGAACAGAATTTACCGGCGTAACAGAGAAGGGTTGATGGCCCGTTTTATCCAACACATCGGACCAGATGTGGGCTCCGTATTTTTCTCTGGTTTTACCAACCATCCAGTAACCTAATTTGTAATGATCGGGCACAAAATCTTTGTAGGACCCTAAAAATGCTTTACTAAATGAATATTTACCCAATTCGGTCAACTGGGCACGGTATTCCATGCTAAAGGAGGCCAATCGGCCACGGCCTGTATTTGACAAGGCCGTTTCAGTTACTACGGCATCCCCTTCCAGGAACCAAAACGGTAAATAGACCCCAGTTACAATGGCTGTTGCTTGTTCGCCCAATATCAATTTGAGAATAAAAGGTAATTCACTTTGAATTTTGTCCATTTGAACCAAATGCCTGAATTCATGCAGTGCCAATTGCTCCAACCAATCCTGCGAATAAATTTGCTGATTCGGTGTCGTAAACAGCTCGATGCGCTTGGGAGCCCATGCAACCAAGCCATTTGAATTGACGGTATGTGTATGCAAAACAACTGAAATTTTCCTTGGATTAAAATTCATTGTTCTGGATCCGTAATCATAAACCCTGGAAAGCACAAAGGTCAATCGTTGTGCTTCTTTCTCAAATTCTTCGGGATAAATAACCTGGAAATTACTGGTATTGATCTGCTTCCACTTTATTTGCGAAGGATCCTGTCCGGTTTCAAAAAATTGTGCATTCGCAGTATTTACGACGAACAATAATATGAGAGCGATGCCAAATATTTGTTTCATTTTATTCTATGTGCCGGTTTAAGTGGTTGAAATTAAAAAGAATATTGCGATAAATGATACTACAGGCAATTTATGATTTCCTAAGTTCCTATTGGTCAATTTAAATAGTACCTGTTGAGAAAAAAATATTTGCCCAATCCCAAGATGTTTATAGCCTAATTTATTGGAATTGAATGCAATATAAAATGGTAAAGTACCCCCA
>DASXUZ010000128.1:0-2003 GCA_036504555.1 Prolixibacteraceae bacterium
CTTGGAGCCTATGTGACTATGTGGTTAAAAAACACTTTCTGATCCAATAAAAAGATCCTGCATTTAACTGGTATGAGAAAAAATTCTAACTTTGCCCTCCCATATTTAAACAGGTTCTAAGACAATGATTAGCAGAAGAATAATTCGAATCAAGGTATTGCAAATATTGTACGCGTTCTTTACTTCACCCGACACCTCGATCAATAACACTGAGAAAGAACTTTTTTTCAGTCTACAGAAAACATACGATCTGTATCATTATCTGATGTCACTGGTCCTTGAGATTCAGAAGTTTGCTGAAGAGCGCATCGATCTTGGCATGAAAAAGCATCGTCCTACAACCGAAGATCTGGCTCCCAATACGCGCTTTATCAGCAACCAACTTCTCAGTCAACTCAAAATCAATATTCCTTTAAATAAGTATATCGCCGCATCCAAACTCACTTGGACTGAGGACGAGGATCTGATCCGCAAAATCTACATGAGCCTTGTTGAGCAGGACTTTTACAAAGAGTATATGCAAGCACCCGGGCAAACATATGTGGATGACCGAAAGCTCATTGAGGATATTTTTAAATACCTGATCCTGGACAATGAAGATATTGAATCAATGCTTGAGGAACAGAGCATTTACTGGAACGATGATCTTGATTTTGTGGTAAGTATGATCCTGAAGACTTTTAAAAAGTTCAAGGAAGAGAGTGACGAGCGCCAGGCATTGCTGCCCATGTTCAAGGATGATGAAGACCACCAGTTTGCCAAAGACCTTTACCGCAAAGTAGTGGTAAACCACGCCGACAATGTAGTTCTTATCAAACAGCACACGGTTAATTGGGACATCGAGCGCATCGCCTTTATCGATAACCTGATCCTTGAACTGGCTTTGAGCGAATTCCTCTATTTTCCCTCCATCCCCACCAAGGTTACCATGAATGAATACATCGAATTGTCGAAATATTACAGCACTGAAAAAAGCAGGAATTTCATTAACGGAATTCTGGATAAAGCCCTGAAAGATTTAAAGAAAGAGAATAAAATCCTCAAGGCTGGTCGTGGTTTAATCGGTGAAGCAGAAAGTGAATGAAACCAGGTTTAAAGTTAAAAGTTAAAAGTTTGAAGTTGTGTCTTGTCACATCATTCATTGTTTTGACAGGATTATTGATGAGTTCATGCAATTCTGGAACGAAAAAAAGTACACCTGCTGACCAGTCAACAGAAACCGGAGTGCCAAAGTTTGTCTTTTCAGAAGAAATCCATAATTTTGGTTCACTAAAAGCTGGAGAAATAGTATCTTTCACCTTTATTTTCAAGAACGAAGGAACAAAAGCGTTGACCATTACAAATGTAGATTCAGGATGTGGCTGTACGGAGGTAAAGATTCCAAATAAGACCATTGCACCCGGACAGGAAGGACAAATAGAAGTGATTTACAATTCGGCAGGAGAGGTTGGGAAACAGTTAAAAACAATCACCCTGTACTCAAATGCAGATCAACCTGAAAAAATGTTGTTTATAAAAGCAAATATTACGAACGAGCTAATTGAGATTTACAGTTAAATTAAATACATTTTCCACATGAATTACTTATTAATGGCCCAATCAGCACCAGGTGCTGAAGCAAATCCAATCATGACATTTCTCCCTTTGATTCTAATCATCGTAGTGTTCTATTTCTTTATGATCAGACCACAGATGAAAAGACAAAAAGAACTGGCTGCTTTTCGCAACAGCATTGCCAAAGGCGACAAAGTAGTTACTACAGGCGGGATTTATGGCAAAGTTGTTGAAATCAAAGACACAGTCGTACTGCTTCAGGTAGACGACAATGTGAAAATCAGGGTCGACAAAGCTGCTATCGTAAAAGACATGAGTGACGTACCTGCACAAAAATAATTGCAGCAATCCACGAAACACAGAAGGGGCCGGCAGTATGTCGGCCCTTTTCTTTATATTTGATGCCGTGAAAACAAACTGGGTATATAAAATTGCAAAGTATCTTAAGC
>DASXUZ010000129.1:0-34882 GCA_036504555.1 Prolixibacteraceae bacterium
TATCTGTAATCTAACTGTAATGTATCTGTATTGTAGATTACAGATACATTACAGTTAGATTACAGATACCTTACAGAAGCAATAGGCCTGGCAGTTGTCAACACTGGAATTAACGGCTGTTGCATTTGCAATTGAAAGAAAATAGGGAAGGGGTCAAATAAAGCAATGGAAGAATAGGTCATTTATTCAATGGCTGTCTTAAAAGGATCGAATATGAAGTATTAGATCTTGGGTTTATATCCGCTAAACATCTGTACGTAAGCTATCTATGCAATTAATCCTTTTCTTTCCCGAATGGTAAATACCTTATACATTTCAAACCAAATAATGCTGGAAAATCCAAGGACGATACAAAGCAGTGCCTCAATAAGGCTGATTTTTTCGAACTGGAACAGGGTAAGCAGGAAAGGTACATTGAGCACCAGGGTCAGGAAGACACTGGCCCCGCCAACGACCCATTTAACAGATTTGTTGGAAGTGACAAGAATCTGGAAAATGTTACGTGTCCAGGAGCGGTTGGAAAGAATCACGGCAATGTTGGCAGCAATGAGGGTGGTAAAGGCCAGTGCCCGATCCTCCTGTTCGGAGTAGCCTAATTTCAGGCCGATGATATAGACGGCAAAAACAATGGCCAGGATCCCGATGCCCTGGGTGCAACTGAGCCAAATCTTTTTTGCGCCAAAGAAAGGTTCATTGATGTCTTTCGGGGGTCGGTTCATCACATTTTTCTCTTCCTTTTCAGCCTCAAAAATGATGGAGCAGGCCGGGTCGATGATCAGTTCGAGAAACACGATGTGAACGGGCCAGAGCAGCAGGGGAAGGTTGGCAAAGAATACGGGGATCAGCGACAGCCCGGCGATTGGAACGTGGATGGCAAAAATATAGCCCAGTGCCTTTTGCAGGTTGTCGAATATGCGCCGGCCCATTTTCACGGCGCCCACGATGGAGGCAAAATTATCGTCCATCAGCACCAGAGAGGAAGCCTCGCGGGCTACATCGGTTCCTTTCTCACCCATGGCAATGCCAATGTGGGCGGCCTTGAGCGCGGGGGCATCGTTGACCCCGTCGCCCGTCATGGCAACCACTTCCCGGTTTCGTTTCAGGGCATTGACAATCTTCAGCTTCTGCTCCGGAACTACCCTTGCAAACACGTTGACTTCACGGATGCGTTCGCACAGTTCGTCCTCGGTCATTTCCTGAAGTTCGGCCCCGCTGATGGCCACGTGATGGTTTTTCAGTCCGATTTCGCGGGCAATGTTCATGGCCGTCACCGGGTAATCGCCGGTGATCATGATCACCCGTATGCCTGCCTTGTAACATTCAAGCACCGCCTCAGGCACCGTTTCGCGGATCGGATCCGACAGGGCAATCAATCCAATAAATTCGAATTCAAAGTCATGTTGAATCTCGGGCAGGCTGCTGGCTCCGATCAGGCCTTTTGCAACGCCTAAGACTCTTAAGCCTTCGGAGGCCATTTCGGCTATGGCCTGGGCATAGGAGTTTTGCTTTTCTGCCGGGAGGTGACACAGATCAAAGATGGCTTCAGGAGCTCCCTTGGCCGCGATGGTTTGCTGCTGGTTTTCGGAATTGGTAAAAACCCGCGACATGGCCAGTAAATCCTTCGACAGGGGATATTCCTTGACCATGTGCCAATCGGTATGGATGTGTTCGGTGTTCTTCAGATAGGCTTCCCCCATGTGGGTAATGGCCTTTTCCATGGGGTCGAATGGGTTGGTCTGGCTCGATAGAATGCCATATTCGATGATTTCATGGAATTCCTCTGGAAACCCAGTCTTGGGGCCAATGGAATGAAAATTAGTGCCATTGAACAGGCGGGTAACAGTCATTTTATTTTGAGTCAGGGTACCGGTTTTATCGGTACACAAGACCGTAGCCGAGCCAAGTGTTTCAACGGCAGAAGGTTTGCGGGTAAGCACATGTTTTTTGGACATCCGCCAGGCCCCCAGGGCCATAAAGACAGTCAGTACAACGGGAAATTCTTCGGGGAGCATGGCCATGGCAAGGGTAATACCGGCCAGGAAGCCCTTGAGTAAATCGCCGCGCGTGAGGGTGAATACGGCAATCACCACAATACAGAGTGTAATACCGATAATGGCCAGTTTTTTGACCAGTGAGCCCATTTCCGTTTTCAGTTTGGTCGGCTCTTCCACCACCGAGTCGAGTGCCTTGCCTATCTTCCCGATTTCAGTATCAGAACCGATGGCTGTCACTTTTACAATTCCGTTTCCCTGGACGATCATGGAACCCGAATAGACAAAAGGCAGATCATCGCCTCCGGGTTGGGTCTTGAGGTCTGTGCCGTTCCATTCCGATTTACGGACAGAAACTGATTCGCCCGTGAGCAGCGATTCGTCGGCGATCAAATTGACTGAATACAACACCGTTGCATCAGCCGGAACACGATCGCCTTCCTGGAGGATAATAATATCTTCGGTCACCACTTCACGACCTGCAATTCTTTTTTCAATCCCTTGGCGAATCACCAAAGCGCGCGGACTTGCCAGATCTTTCAAGGCATCGAGTGCTTTTTCGGTTTTCTTTTCCTGGTAGAATTCAATGCCCATAATCACAAAGACGAATCCGAGCAACATCAGCCCTTCCTGGACATCGCCCAGGACAAGGTACAAGGTACCGCAGGCCACCAGAAGCAGAAACATGGGTTCTTTCACGACTCCCCAAGCCAGAGTAAGGAAGTTCTTGGGTTTGGATGAAGGCAGCTCATTGAAACCTTCCCTTGCAATTTTCGCGTTTACAGTTTCTTCACTTAATCCGTAAAACTTTTCTGATTTTAAATCAACTGGCATGGTGAATTGGTCTTTATGGTTTTTTGTTTAGATGCTTTGAAAACATTTGGTATTTCAGGCATCTAAGTTAAGTATTATCTATGTTTATTGTTTAAAAAAGAGTTTGTTTTGAAGGATTGATCCTCATTTCATGTTCCAGCAGCCATTGTTTTCGCTCTAGGCCTCCTGCATAGCCAGTAAGTTTGTTTCCTGCACCAATTACCCTGTGGCAGGGAATCACGATGGCAAGGGGGTTTCGGCCATTGGCAGTACCCACAGCCCTAACCAGTTTGGGATCGCCAAGCCGTGCTGCCAGTTGGGCATAGGTAATGGTTTCACCGTTCGGGATTTTTTGTAATTCAGTCCATACTTTCTTCTGAAATTCAGTCCCATTGGGATTTAGCGGTACATCAAAGGAAGTGGATTTGCCGGAGAAATAATCTTCCAGTTGTTGTTTGCATCTTGACAATAACTCACAAGGGTTTTCCTCTGCCAGTTCATTTTCAGAGAAGGATATTTCAGTGATGGACAAACCATCTGACTTTAAGATCAGAAAGCCCAAAGGACTTTTACAAAGCAACTGGTAATTCATTTGTTGATCATTTTTAAACCACATAGGCCAATGGTACACAGCGATTCAATTTTCCAGGTCAACAGCTGTAAAGGACTCGATTCCTATGGGTGGTTTTATCTGTCAAAAATAGGAAACTAAGATGAAGAACGGGCTGTTTTAGCAAAAAACCATCCCATAATTATTTGTCAAATCGACACCAACAAATTTTATTTTAGATTGTTACTGATTCATATTCAGAACATTCAATACAATTTTAACTTCAAAAACCATTATCATGAAATCACTTCATACAAAGTCTTGGTTATTGATGTTGCTATTGACAGTCAATAACTACAGTTGCCGAAACAACGATACGCCAAAAGAGGTACCAAAGGAAGAACCCAAGACAGAAACCAAAATGGTCACTTTTGCCAGCGGGCTGAATAACCCGGTATCCATTGCCAATGCGGGCGACAGCCGGTTATTCATAGTCGACCAGGAAGGATATATCCGAATTGTAAAAGCTGACGGGACCCTCAACCCGGAGCCTTTTCTTGATATTCATGATCGGGTGAACTTTGGTGGTGAGCGCGGTTTGCTGGGCCTGGCCTTTCATCCGAACTACCAGTCAAATGGATACTTTTACGTGAATTACATCGGAGAAGGGGATCTCACCCACATTTCGAGGTTTAAGGTAAGTTCAGCCAGTGCCGACAAGGCCGATGCCGGGAGCGAGTTTAGTGTCTTGACCCAGCAACAGCCATTTGAGAACCACAATGGAGGAAGTGTGGTTTTTGGTCCCGATGGGTTTCTCTACCTGGGACTTGGAGATGGGGGTTCTGAAGGTGACCCGGGCAACAGGGCTCAAGACCCCAAAGAATTGCTGGGAAAAATATTACGTATTGATGTAAACCAGGGAAGTCCATATGCCATTCCAGCATCCAATCCCTTTTACAACAGTTCTACGACCAAAGGTGAAATCTGGGCCCTTGGATTGAGAAACCCCTGGAGGTTTAGTTTTGATCGCCTAACGGGTGACCTGTGGATTGCTGATGTGGGACAAGATGCCATTGAGGAAATCGACTTTCAACCCGCTGGGGATAAAGGGGGCCAAAATTATGGGTGGAGATGTTATGAAGGCAATAAAGTTTACAACGATTCGGAATGTGATTCAAAAACCTCTTTCACTTCCCCCATCTACACTTATCCGCATGGCGATGAATGTTCGGTAACGGGCGGCTATGTATACCGGGGAACGACCTCCTCTCCCTATTATGGATATTACTTCTTTGCCGACTATTGCTCGGATAGGATCTGGACCCTACATAAAGTAGGAGGCAGTTGGGTAAAGGAAGATTTTGGTCATTATACCGGCAATAGTTTCACCACTTTTGGTGAAGATGCCCAGGGACAACTCTATATTGCAGGGGCGAAAAGCAAAAAGATCTTTAAGGTACTCAATTATACCACAGCTACTACCAGCGGCCAGGCTTTGGGAGAGATAAAAATCCCCTGATCCGGGCAATGCAAAATAGTACATTTTGATGCAAACGACGGCCCATTGTTGAAATTATCACTACATAATTATTACCTTTGGTGAAACCAAGGGCCAGGATTCTAAAATGAAATATCCAGTTCATAATGGACATTCATTTGGATCGAAGCCAGGTTTAAATGGATTGTTTTTCCTTTAAGGGATTAACCTTACGATCATTTCTAAAAAGAAAATAAAGCTGATTCATTATGAGCCGTCGTATCTACTTGTTATTCATGGTATTTTGCTGTGTTTCGATTGTGAAAGCACAGACCTTCCGTCAGTTTACTCCAGGCCAGAGCTGGACAGACCATGCCGGAACACCTATCAATGCACATGGTGGGGGTATTTTATTTCATGATGGACTTTATTACTTTTATGGAGAGCACAAAATTGCAGGTAAACTGGGCAATTCGGCTCAGGTAGGAGTAGGATGTTATTCATCGGCCGACTTGTACAACTGGAAGAATGAAGGAATTGCCCTGAGGGTCAATGAGTCAGATTCGCTGAGCGACATTGCCAAAGGCTGCATCCTTGAACGACCAAAAGTCATTTACAATGAGAAGACCCATAAATTCGTCATGTGGTTTCACCTTGAACTGAAGGGCAAGGGGTATGATGCTGCCCGCAGCGGAGTGGCTGTGAGCGATCGGCCCACGGGACCTTTCACCTACGTGAAAAGTTTCAGGCCCAATGCGGGTTACTGGCCAGTGAATGTTCAGGCCTGTCACAAAAAGCCGGTTGACTCCAGCGTTAAAACCTCGTATTGTGGTGGAAAAGGTTGTCTGCCAGCCCCTCCTGACTCGGTCAACCTCCTGGGACGTGATTTCAAAGGTGGACAAATGGCCCGCGACATGAATCTTTTTGTGGATGACGACGGCAAGGCTTACCATATTTATTCTTCAGAAGAAAACAGCACCCTGCAGATTTCCAGGCTGAGTGATGATTATTTATCTTATGCGGGAGAGTATTTCCGCGTCTTTGCAGGAAGGTATATGGAAGGCGCCACCTTGTTTAAACGCAAGGGCAAATATTATATCATTGCTAGCGACTGTACCGGCTGGGCTCCCAATGCGGCACGCTCGGCGGTCTCGGATCAGCTGTTTGGAAACTGGACAGAGCTTGGAAACCCATGCGTCGGGGAAGATTCAGAACTTACGTTCCATTCTCAGAGTACATTTGTGCTGCCCGTTCAGGGTAAAAAGGACCTGTTCATTTTTATGGCCGACCGTTGGATGCCCGAGAACCCCATTGATGGTCAATATGTTTGGCTTCCCATTGCTTTTGAAGGTGACAAGCCGGTGATCCGGTGGTGGGATCAATGGAATTATTCGACCCTACCCACAAAACATAGCATCAAGTAAAAGCTTCAATTTCAACAAGCTAGACCGATGAACCAGCCAATTATCCATACTGACAATTCAAGAACCATCCTGCTGATCAGGTTAATGGTAGGAGCGGTTTTCCTTTCAGAGGGCATACAGAAATTCTTGTTTCCCGATGCACTGGGTGTTGGACGTTTCATCAAAATTGGGATTATTTATCCTGAATTTTTTGCCCCCTTCGTAGGTCTGGTTGAGATCGTGGGAGGACTGTTGTTAATGGTAGGATTCATTACCCGCATGGCATCTGTGTTGCTTTTTATAAATATTTGCGTAGCCATTGTCACCACCAAATTTCCCTTGTTGCACGATAGTTTCTGGGCCTTTGCCCACGAGGCAAGAACTGATTTTTGTATGTTCCTCGGAACGCTGTTTCTCATCATTCAAGGAGGCGGATACTGGTCTGTTGATTTTCACCTGATGCACCATGGAAAACAAAAACCAACCGACTAAGCTCAAGGAAATAGCAAGCTTGTTCTTGAAACTGGGTGTGATTGGTTTTGGGGGTCCTGCGGCTCATATTGCCATGATGCAGGAGGAAGTGGTGACCAGGCGCAAGTGGATCAGCGAGCAGCATTTCCTGGACCTGATCGGAGCCACCAATTTAATCCCCGGGCCCAACAGCACAGAAATGGCCATTCACATCGGGCACGAAAGGGCAGGGTGGAGGGGGTTAATTGTTGCAGGATTGTGTTTTATACTTCCTGCCGTACTGATTACCCTGCTGTTTGCCTGGCTTTACAAACAGTATGGACAGCTTCCCGAAGTTCAACCATTCATATATGGCATCAAGCCTGCCATCATTGCCATTATCCTGGCGGCTGTTTTTCCATTGGCCAAAAGATCGTTGAAGACCCTTGAGTTGGGAATACTCGGCCTGGCTGCCCTGACTTTAGCATTGGTTGGGCTCAATGAAATATTTGTCATGTTTGGCGCTGGCTTCCTTGGCCTGGCATTGACAGCCATTCGAAGTAAGCAGCTTCAATCGGGAGCCGGTTCCTTTTTCCCTTTCAGCCTCCTCCAAATTACCACTGGCAGCGTCCTATCCACCTCGACGTTCAATTTATTCTTGATTTTTCTTAAAGTAGGTGCCATCCTTTATGGCAGTGGTTATGTGCTGTTCGCTTTTCTCGATGCAGAACTGGTCACAACAGGACTATTGTCAAGGCAGCAACTCATTGATGCCATTGCCGTTGGGCAATTCACCCCGGGGCCTGTCTTCTCGTCGGTCACCTTTGTCGGTTACCAGATCAATGGTTGGACAGGAGCATTGGTTTCAACCATTGGGATTTTCCTGCCCTCGTTTGTATTTGTGGCCTTGCTTAATCCATTGGTCAGGAAAATGAGAAACTCACTTTTGTTTTCCTCTTTCCTGGATGCTGTCAATGTGGCCTCCGTTGCCATTATCATCGCCATCTGTTATGTGATGGGCAAGGAGAGCATTACCGACTGGAGGACAATGGTGATAGGAATTTTAAGCATCGTCCTCACCTTCAGCTTCCGAAAAGTGAACAGTGCTCTGGTTGTAATGGGCGGAGCGATCTTGGGTTATTTGCTGAGCGTTATCGTTTGAATTAACTGTACCTTTGCCGCATGTCAAGTCCGATAAAAAATCAATCCAATATTCTGGAGAAACTGAGCATCGAGAAACTCAATGCCATGCAGGAAGAGGCCCAGGAGGCGATTCTGTCCGGTTCAGAAATTATATTACTTTCTCCTACGGGAACAGGTAAAACCCTTGCATTCCTATTGCCCATCATCGCTGAATTGGATATCAATTGTGCTGAAGTACAGGTGCTCATTGTGGTCCCTTCCAGGGAACTGGCCATCCAGATTGAGCAGGTGATCCGCGAAATGGGAACCGGTTACAAGACCAATGCCGTTTATGGTGGAAGAGCAGGTTCGAAAGACAAGACGGAGATCAGGCACCGTCCTGCCATCCTGATTGGAACGCCCGGCCGCATTGCCGATCACATGCGAAGGGAGAATTTTTCAACACAACTGATCAGCACCCTTGTGCTCGACGAATTCGATAAGTCTCTTGAGATTGGATTTGAAAATGAAATGAAGGAAATCCTGTCTTTACTTCCCAATGTTGAGAAAAAGATACTGACTTCGGCCACCCAGGAAGTGGAGATTCCAAAGTTTGTTGGGTTAAATAATCCCATCTTAATCAATTATCTTGACAAAGGAATTTCGCAGCTTAAAGTTAAAACGATCCTTGCCAATTCAAAGAATAAACTCGATACGCTTGCCAGTTTGCTATACCAGCTGGGTGATCAGCCGGGAATTGTATTCTGTAATTTCAAGGATACCATCCAGGAAGTAAGTGACTTTCTGACGGAAAAGAACATCAATCACGGGTGTTTTTATGGCGGAATGGAACAAAAGGACCGTGAACGGGCACTGATCAAATTCCGAAACGGAACCCACCAGTTGATTGTCGCTACGGACCTGGCGGCACGAGGAATCGACATCCCGGAGATTAAATTCATCATTCATTACCAGCTTCCGCAAAGAAGCCATGAATTCACACACCGCAATGGACGCACCGCGCGGATGTTCAATGATGGAACGGCCTACGTGCTGAAGTGGAAAAATGAAGAGTTGCCTGATTTTATTGAAAGTTCGGAAGTGGAAGAATTGATCGATTCGCCCCGGCAGTCCGCCTCAGTATGGAAGACCTTGTTTGTGTCAGGGGGCAGAAAAGATAAAATCTCAAAAGGGGATATTGCAGGCTTGTTCATGAAACAAGGTAAACTGAGCAATGAGCAATTGGGAACCATTGAAATCAAGCAGGACTGCGCCTTTGTAGCCGTTCAGGCATCAGAAGTGAACAAGCTGATTGCCCTGGTGGACAACAGCAGGCTGAAAAATAAAAAGGTGCGGGTGACTGTTATTTAAATAGTTGACTGGATTCCAATTCACCTACAACATTGGCACAAATGGCACAAATGGCACAAATGGCACAAATGACAACTATGCCAAATAACCAATTTTAGCAAAGTTGTCATTTGTGTTATTTGTATCCGAATTTAATAGTTGACTTGTCACTAAAACGAACTCTTCGTATATTGTATTTTATCTTGCCAAATCGCCATAAATGGTTCCGCGGCCATGGGTTCCAACGTATGCACGTCCGTATTTTTTTGGATCGCCCGTAATGTGCAATAGCAAGCCCCATTGATGCTGATCGTCATTGATTCTCACCCAGTTTTGTCCAATGTCATCGGAGCGGTAAATTCCCCGAACTCCGTTTACATTGCCGATCAGGTAAAGGGCGGAATAATCCATCCCCGGTGCTCCTTTTCCAAATCCAAAACCATGAATTTCATTCAGGCTATCAACTTTCGAAAAGGATTGACCAGAGTCTGCAGAATGATAAAGTCCATTGAAAGCAGCAATCCAAAGATCACCTTCATGGCCCGGTGCAGCATAAATGCAGTCTTGTCCACCGCGAGAATCTCCACGGTTGCCGCCACGTTGGGGAAGGCCTCCGGGTAAATTCAATGCCTGCTCTGTAAAGTCTGCCCCTGAGTTGGTGCTTGTGAAAAGCTTGCCGTCGAACAGGTTCATTGCATAAAATTTGTTGGGATTTACACGATCCGCAATCACGCGGGTGTTGGCTGGGATGCCCTTACATTCTTTCCAGCTCATTCCATTGTCAGTAGTCAATGAAACGGATATTAGCTGTGGAGGTGTCCTTGCGGGGCCATAACCACCCCGAACGGGATCAGGAGCCCAGATCCATGTTGCACCGTCAGAAGAAACGGCAATACGTCCCAGGCTACTTTGGGGATTAGGTACCGTTTCGGTAGGCTGCCAGGTTTTACCCCCATCGATTGAATAAGCTATATTCTTTGCCTCCTTACCATTGGAGGCCCTGCCCACACGAACAATGATTTCTGGCTTGTTCTCGGCGCAAGCCACACTGTTGGTATTCCCAAAGCGCGGGTTGTCGAAACTGCCCGAAGCAGGCTTATCCAGGTCCCAATGGACGAAACCGCCGTAATCGCCAATCGCTGTAATGAGTGGAGCCCCTTTGGATGGGCTAAGCAATTCGAGGGCAACTGTTTCTTCAATTCCAGTACCCATCACGCCCCATTTGGTGGGTTGGCCCTTGTCCATGTCCGTCAGGTTGAAGGTTTCATGTCCTCCATAACCGGTTGTAAACATCGCATGGTCAGGATTGTTGGGATCGATTTCAATGTCAAACAACCAGTGGATGCCAGTTTTTTGAATATAGGGTGCAAGCGAATAGTCGTAGGTACCGCCACCGGAGAATACCTTATTCCAGGTTTTGCCACCATCAAGGCTACGGAAAATATCTTCTCCTTTATCAATACCGTACCTGTTGAAGGAGCTTACAATAAGGATTTGCGGATTGTGCGCATCAACCGAAACGGCGGCATAACCAAAGGCCCTGGTTTTAGGATCTGGCTTGTCAGGGGTAATATCAGTCCACTCATCGGTTTTTGTATTCAATTTCCACACTGCCCCATCGGTCATTCTTGAAGGGCCTGGAGAATTTCCATAGGTTATAAACAGGTTTCCATCAGAAGCCAGGACGGCATGGGTCGGACGGTATTGTTTCGGCTCACCCGCAATGGCTTTCCAGGTCTTGCCTCCATCAGAACTGCGGAATAGATTTTCATGGTTCATGAGTGATGCGCCCACATAAATAGTAGAGCTTCCTTTCCCTTTCGAACCACTTTTGGGATCAAACAGAGAAAAAATAACCCCGCTACCCTGATTCATTCTTCTCCATCGGGTGATGCTATCCTGATCACGCATATTTGCCGGCGGATTCTCGGTCATATCGGGAAAGCTTTCGACCTTGTTCCAGGTCACCGCACGGTCAGTACTTTTCCATAGGCCTGTCTGACGTGTTCCCAGATAAAGGATATTCCCATCATTTGGATCCACTGACATTCGCTCCCCATTTCCACGTCCATCTTCATTGCCGCCCATTTTGAAAGGCACATCAGTTCGCTGAAATGTCTTGCCACGGTCAGGTGAACGAAGGATCGCCCCATTTCCGGCGCGTGGGTTGGTATAAGTTCCGCAGGACATGAATACCCAATCAGGATCAGAGGGATCGAGGGCGATGCTTTCAACTCCCATCAGGTTAAGGTCTTTAATCGATAGCCAGTCCAGCAATGGTTCCCAACGCAATGTCTTTGAGTTTCTACGGTAAGCGCCACCCATGTCAGTGCGGCAGTAACACACCCCTTTTGCAGTCGGATGAAAGACGATTCCGTCTACAAATCCGCCTCCTACCATCTGGACACTCTTCCATTTGTATGGTGCCTGGGAGGGTTTTTTACCAAAGGCATTTTGATTCACAGTCAGCAACAATAGAATACTGGCAATGAAAATGGTGGTCTGTATCGATTTTAACTTTTGATTCATCGGTTCTTTAGGGTTGATTTAGTTGGTAGTTTAGCCTTGATTGAATCCATGCCTTTATTCGTTAAGATGAATTTTTATTGCCGAAAGCATTAATCCCGGTGAACTGGCCCTCAGGGATACGACAGAATTCGCCAAACCTACATTAAAGATTAGACTTAGAATAAGGGCAGTGGTTTAATCTTATTGTTTTTTTAATCTTCAGAGATAGCGGCAATCACTCTCATCCAATAATTCTGGTAAGGTCTGTTGGAACAGAATTTCCGGCGATAGAGATCTGACAAGAAAAAAGGAAGAGCTTCAAACTCCTCCTTTTACTTGGTATATCTTTCAAGTCAATTGATTATAGGTTGTTGACTTCGAAAATGATAGAATGATTACTGTTTCATAACCGCATCTACCACTTGCCACAGTTCAGAACGGACAAGGTCTCTTGAATCGTCAGTCTTTTTGCCCAATGCATCCATATCTTTACCAGGGTGCGCTTTCTTGAAGGCCGCATTATAATCAGCCATACCAATTTTGCTGAAATCTGAGAAAAGATTTGCCGTTACGTATTGGTAATCAGTTCCTGCTCCTCCGGGATACACCTGACTCCATAATGACCAGCCAGCTCTGGTACCTGCTTTTACAAACTCCTTGTGGATTGGCGCCCAAATGGTTTTCTCTGCATCCAGGTAGGCCGCATCATTGCCTGGTTTTACCTTCATATAATCGACCTCAATGTACTTGGCGTCTACAGGTGCGCCTTCCGGAACGACTTCATCCTGCATGTAGAGTAAATTGCTTTTTACCAGGTCCCTCGCTGCACCCGTTTCACTCATGAGCTTATCAATGTCTTTTCCAGGTAAGACCTTTTGTGGATCAATGCCACTCCATGGATCTTCCAGGTTGGCAGGCTTATCGAAAAATGTAACGGTCGCATAGTTGTACTTATCATCCGTACCAGTATACAATACCCGGTACAGGACCCATCCGGTTATTTTCCCCTGTTTGATCCGTTCCTGGTGCATTGGTTTCCATACATTTTTCTCTATATCAAGGTATTTTGCGTCATCGCCAGGTTTTACTTTCATAAAATCCACGATGGCAAAGACCGTAGGTGCATTCTGCGCATTACCAGGCATCGGTAAGCAGGCTAAAACAAATGCCAATACCAGGGGGATAAGCATTGTTTTCATTAAACAGTTTGGCTTTTTTTCCATAATCTGATATTTTTAATGATTTATATATCAATCTAATATACCAATTATTTAAAACAAATCAAAGTAATATGTGAGCTATTTTATGTATTTAAAAGCATGATTTCAAAATGTAGATACCATTAACTTCTATGCAATTTTCAGAGATTTTTTCAAAAAAATAAAGGGCAATTGTAAAAGATTCCTCTTCACAATTACCCTTGAATATCTAAAATTAAATACGTTTATCGCTTACTTAAAACATCTTTTTCATATTGCTGAATTTCAGTGATATAATCAGTTCCAACGGCCACACCGGCCTGCAGGCAATAGTAATCCCAAACTACGCTGAAGGGTTTGGTTTTTAATTCTTCGAGCATGGCCAATCGTTCAAAGTGCTGACCCGATTCTTCCAGTTGAACCAATGTTTGGGTAGGTTCGAGTAGGGCAATCATAAAGGCTTTCTGGGCAGCGCGGGTGCCAATCACGTAGGCGCCAATTCGGTTAATCGAAGCATCGAAAAAATCAAGGCCAATGTTGACCCTGTTTAGAAAATTATTACGGATCACTTCCGAGGCAATCAATTGTAAGTCGTCATTCAAGGTAACCACATGGTCAGAATCCCAACGCACCGGGCGGGTCACATGAAGCAGCACTTCATCCAGGAATTGCAGACAAGATGAAATCTTATCTCCTACCTGCTCGGTGGGGTGAAAATGCCCGTTGTCCAGGCAAATAAGCTTGTTGTTTTTGATGGCATAACCCAGGTAGAAATCATGTGAACCAACAGTCATCGATTCGGCGCCAATACCAAACAGTTTGCTTTCAACGGCATCTTTCATCTGTGATTTTGGATAGTCAATCGCCATGGCTTCATCCAATGATTTTTTCAGCAAAGCGCGATGGCCATTGCGGTCGATCGGTATATCTTTTGATCCGTCAGGAATCCACGTATTGTGCACGCATGGCGTACCAAGCTGTTGTCCGATTTCGGCTGAGATAGCCCGGCAACGCCTTACATGCTCCACCCAGAACTGGCGGGTGGCTTCATTTTTGCTGGAAAGGGTAAACCCATCCGAGGCTTTTGGATGCGAGAAACAGGTGGCGTTGAAATCCATTCCAATACTTTGTATTTTACACCAATCGATCCAGCTTTGGAAATGTTTCACCTCAATTTGATCCCGATCGACGAATTCACCTTTGAAATCGCCATAAATGGCATGAAGGTTCAGCCGTTGTCTGCCAGGTAGAAGCGATAATACCTTTTCCAGATCAGCGCGCATTTCTTCGATGGAGGTGGCTTTGCCCGGGTAGTTTCCAGTTATCTGAATGCCCCCTCCTGAAAGGGTGGCATCAGGGGTTTCAAAACCACCAACATCGTCAGTCTGCCAGCAGTGGAGCGAAATGACTACATCGTTCATTTTCTGCAACACACGATCGGTGTTCACACCCAGTTCGGCGTATTCTTCTTTTGCAAGTTGATAGGCCTTTTCAATTCGTATTTTATTCATGGTTATCTTGTTTTTTAATTGTTTATGTGTGGATTCAACAGGCCTCGATAGGGTGTGGCCATACTGCCTGTTACTTCATCCTTACCAGTTTAAATGGCTCCATTAATCCGTAATCCATCAAAAAATATTCTGAAGCAGAAGGGATCTTTGCCGGAGCATCGTTCCAGGACCAGGGACCGAAAATCCAATTGTCGTTTTTCTGATAGAAGAATCCAAAGGTGTTTTTCAGGCTTCCAGTTACTTTGACAGTAATTTCATTGGCCCCATCCTTGATCAGCGAAGTCACATCCGTCTCATACGGCTTCCAGGCAATCAGTCCGGCCGGTTGACCATTCACCAGCACCTCTGCTACAGAGCCATTCCATTGGGCCAACTTCACCCGAAACGAAGAATTGGCAGATTTGGTAATATTGAAATTTTGGGTGTATGCTACTTTCTGGGAATAGAATGGCAGACCTGCCTGACGCCACGAACCCAAAGTGTTGATAGTTCCTTCTGCAATCACGAAGCCATGTTTTGCGGGCTTCACCAGAAAATCACCCAATAAATAAACCGGCATCACTTCCGTAAAAATGGTCATCCGTGGAGCTTTCAAGGTCAATGTATTCTTGCCTGGTTTTAGGAATTGACCAACAGCAAACATCGGAAAGCTTTTATCCATCCAATAGGTACCGGGACTTTTATCAACTGCATGACCGTTCATACTCACTGTCCACAGTTCAGGGCGTTCTACCACTGCACGGATCGCTTTCAGGGCCTGCGCGTTCAGGTTTTGATCGATATAAAAATGATAGCTGGCTTCAAACCCTGAATTGGATTTAAAGAGGGAATCGAGTGCCAGGTAATCTTTTTTGTACTGAATTTTATGCTGCCAGGGGTTACCCATCTGAATGCCGTTTTCGTTGAACAAACCAATCAGGGCATTCATAAAATAAATTTCTTTCTTGTCCGATTTGGCAGTTTTCAAGTCCAGGTAGTTCACCACAAGGACATTGTCAGCCTCACGTTTAATGGCAATCGGACCTATACATTCAACCAGCGTTTCAATTCCTGAGAGCGTTGCATAGTCAGGTTCATCCGTTTTCTGATCGGTAACTGTGAACAAGGCGCTTCCCGCGGGTTCAAGATCAACCTGGAACGATACTTTCCCACTGATCATTTTTGCCGGATAGCTGTATGCTTTTCCCGAAACCAAATCAAGTTTGGTCACCTGTTTTCCCTCAAGGGTTATTTCAGTACCAGCCTTTTTGGTAGGGTGCGAATTGACCACAAAGATCAATTGCCCATCGTCCAACATACGGCGTTGATGGTACAACATGCCGTTTTTAGTTTGGTCATTCATTACAAATTCATCGTGGGTGAGCAGCTTCATAGCCTTGGGGTCATCCAGACGATCGGCTACTGTCCATTGCCCGGGATATTTGTCCGCCAGTTCCCTGACTTTTAAAGATTCAGCCCCATCAATGAGGGAAACATTTCGGTTAAACGACAAAAGCTGGCCTCCTTTTTCGAGGTATTGCTGAATCAGATCGAAGGTTGGCAGATCAATGTTTTCCATCTCTGATGGAATCACCACCAGCGAATAGTCGCGATGCCCTACTCTCAATCGGTTGCCCTGTATGCTACCCAAAACTTTCAATACGTTTTCTGATCCAAGGTCGTATTCCAGGTGCTGCTGTTCCATGCGATAAGCAAAATTCTTAAAGCCATCGCGGATGGTATTGATGGCCGGGTTTTTATCCTTCCTGGAAAAGTACATCCATGCTGAAGTGTTGGGTTCAAGCACAAGGGTTTGATTCACTTGCTGACCCGAGGACATGGCCATGCACACCCGGCCAATGTAATCGCCCATTAGTTTGTAATGTTCCCACCAGGGCTCCTGGTAAGAAAAGGAAGGTGGATAATCGAACTTGCGAACCCCGTTCAGCGAATAATAGGAGAGATGCTGATTGACAAAATTAACCCCCAATACGCATTCCCAATCTACCAGCCTTTTCTGGGTTTCGAAATTCATTTCCCAACCGCCCCCACCATAGGTTTCGCTCAGGGTACGTTTTCTACCGGCCTGGTTGGCAGCGCTGCGCAATTCCCTTACGGCACGGTCATTGCCGAATTGCCCGCCCAAGCCTAAGGTATCCAGGCGGTTTCCGAGCATATCAATGCCCGGTTGCTGGTGCCAGATATAAAATGCCGGTTCATCGGAACCATCTGTTGGCTCGGGCCATCCGTGTTCCCAATAGTGGCCTGTCCATTTCAGACCATTCTGTTCACAGTATTTACTCCATGGCTTGGCCCACCGATCGACGAATAGTTCAAGAATCATCTCATAATAATCGTGGCGCACTTTCTTCCACTGGCCGGTTTCCTCAAGGAGCGAAGGCAGGTTTACTTTCAGATCGTAACCCCAGCGTTGCTGAAAGGCATCCCACAAATCGGGAGTCCAGCGCAACAGGGTGCCTGGTGACATGGCTGCTTCCAGATTGGGCTCGTCGGTAAATATACCTTGTAATGTTTTCCCAAAGTCTGCTTTGTTCTTCTCGTAGCCTTTGGTCATGGTAAGGTCCATGAATTTTTCGGTGACCCCTTTATACAAAAGGTCAACATAGGTGAACCCACCATACCAGGGCGATTTGGCTGGGTAGGTTTTACGGAATACATAGTAGGTTCCCGCTTGTCCTTTTTCCTGATCCAGGGAAGCTGTAATATTTGTAAATCCGGCTTCCGTTTTCTTCAACACAGCGGCGATCGTATCCGAATAAACAACATTCAAGCCTTGCTGAATTTCCATTTTAAGCCCTGTGCCATTCCGATATGAATCAGGCATTTCGGCAGGCACATGTCCACCTGCAAAACCTGAGGGATAAGAGTTTTCATCGTAGATCCAGACTTTCATGCCCAATTCCTTGCCTTTCTGGACGGTAAAATCAAACAGGTGGAACCAGTCATCTGAAAGGTATTCGGTCAGCAAACCCGGTCGTGGATGGACGAAAACACCTCCGATGCCGGCCTTCTTAAATTCCTTCATCTGGAAATCGATTCCTTCTTCCGTGATCTGCTCGTTCCAGTCCCACAGCGGGGCGCTACGATACTCCGATGGCGGATCAGCGAACAGCCGTTTCAGTTCACCGCTGGTTTGAATACCTTCCGGCTGAGTCTTTTTACTACACCCAAGGGTGAAAGTAAGCACCAGAACAATAACGGATATCAGCGAAAGAGAAGTCCTTTTCATTGGTTTAGATCATTTTTTCATGGTTAGGTGAATGGTAGGCCACGATAGGTCGTGGCCTACTATCCTGTTTCTATGCATCTTATGGCCACATACATCGTGGCTCCATTCGAAGGGAATATATTTTTATTTCATCTTATAGCGAAACTCGTAGCTTCCAGAACCCACATTGACTGAAACTCCTTGGTCAGATTGTTTCAGGCTTTCTTTCATCGCGGCAGGCAGCACCTGGGCATTGACTGTCAACTGATCCGCTTTTGCTGATGGCAGGCTAACGGTGGCCGTGGTGTTGGAAGGTACAGTGACATTGTAAACAAAGTCATTTCCATCAATTTTCCAGGCCGATTTTACTTTTCCGTAGAGAGAGGTAAATTCGGCATCCGCGTTGGTCAATCCACCTCCAGCGTGGGGTGCAAGCAAGATGTGCTTGTAGCCCGGCACCAATGGATCGATGTCCATCCCTGCTACGTAACGGTAGAGCCATTCACCAATGGCACCGTAGGCATAATGGTTAAAACTGTTCATGCCCACATCCTGGAACGATCCGTCAGGTTTCTGACCATCCCAGCGTTCCCAGATGGTGGTTGCTCCCTGGGTGACAGGATACAACCATGATGGATAATCCTTCCGGTTCAAAAGCATAAAGGCCAGGCTGTCATATCCATGGGCCGATAATGTTTTGCAAAGCAAGGGTGTTCCCACAAAACCAGTCGTCAGGTGACCCATCTTCTTGACATCTTCTGCCAGGTAGTCTGCCGCCTTGGGAATTAAATCTTCAGGAAGCAGATCGAATGCCAGTGCCAGTGAATAGGCAGTCTGGGTATTGGAAACCAAGCGTCCGGCAGGGGTTATAAACTCATGCTGGAAGGCCTTTTTGATGTTTTGGGACAATTGTGTATAAGTCTTTGCATCCTCATTTTTCCCGATGATGCCTGCAATCTTTCCCAATAACCCACTGGAATAGGAATAATAGGCTGTAGCAATCAAATCCTTGTCGGTCGTGGCTCCTGGGTAATCAGAATTGTTGGTGGCAAAAGCCAGCCAGTCGCCATAATGCCAGTCCCCTGTCCATAAATTATCTTCACCTGCTCTCGTTTTCATGTATTCAACCCAGGCTTTCATGCTTGAATATTGAGCTTCCAGAATGCGCTTGTCGCCATAGGTGAGGTATGTGCTCCAGGGAACAATAATGCAAGCATCGGCCCATGCTGTTTTACCACCACCACCGTTTAAAACATCAGGAATAACATCAGGAACAGATCCATTGGCTAGCTGATCGGCAGCAATATCACGGGTCCATTTGGTATAGAAAGGTGCAACATTGAAATTAAAGGCGGCAGTCATACTGAATACCTGGGCATCACCCATCCAGCCCAAGCGCTCGTCGCGTTGTGGACAGTCGGTCGGTACATCCACGAAATTGCCTTTCTGGCCCCATTGTATATTGTGTTGAAGCTGATTGATCATCGGATCAGAGCAGGCAAATGAACCGGTGGGAGTCATGTCGGAGTGAATGACTACCCCTGTCACCTGGTCAATGGATGGGGGTGTTGAAAGTCCTTCGATTTTCACAAAACGGAACCCATGAAAGGTAAAATGAGGTTCAAAAACTTCCTCTCCCGAGCCGTTCAGAATAAAATGGTCGGTGCATTTTGCACTGCGCAGGTTGTCGGTGTAAAAGTTCCCTGTCTTATCCAGAACCTCGGCAAATTTCAGGGTAACCTGATCGCCCTTTTGCCCCTTCACTTTCAATCGTACCCAGCCTACCATGTTTTGACCCATGTCGAATACGGTTTCACCCTTTGGGGTGTTCACCATTTTCAGGGGCTTGATTTCTTCGATGGCTTTTACCACCACCCCCTGGGGGGCGATGAGAACCTTCTTTGACTGATCGACCACTGCTACTTTACCCCATTGGCTGTCGTTAAAACCGGCAGCAGCCCATCCGGGCATCTCCATCCGGGCATCATAGCTTTCTCCGTTGTAGATATCCGATTCGGTAATCGGGCCGTTCGTTGCTTTCCAGCTGGGATCGCTGACAATGGTTTCCGTTGTTCCGTCGGTATAGGTAATTTGAAGCTGTGCCAAAAGGGCCAGTTTGCTTCCAAAGTAGGCATGTTGTCCCTGAAAGCCAATGTTTCCGCGGTACCAGCCGTCACCCAGGATAGCTCCTATGGCATTCTTGGCTTGTACCATCGGGGTGACATCGTAAGTCTGATACTGGATGCGGTTCTTATAGCTGGTCCATCCGGGGGTAAACAAGTCTGTACTCACTTTTTTACCATTTAGAAACAATTGGTAAAGTCCTAGTGAAGTGACATACACCCTTGCTGACTGGATCTTTTTGGCAGTTGTAAATTCTTTCCTTAGATATTGACAAGGCTTTGATCCCTTCATCTCTTTTTCGGAATCCATTGAAATCCAGGAAGCTTTCCATGTTTCAGGTTCGAGGATTCCCATTTCCCAGGAGGCGGGAGCGCTCCATTCTGAGGCTTTGTGCTGGTTGTCCCACACGCGCACCTGCCAGTATAAGCGCTGCATTGACTTCAAGGCAGGGCCGTCGTAAGGTACATTCACCGATTGGTCCGAATTGACCTTTCCTGAATTCCAGATCACTTTGTTCTTGGCCGTCTGATCGGTTACCTTGATCTCGTAGGCCGTTTGAAGTACGTTGTTCTCAGACGATAGAATTTGCCAGCTGAGGCGTGGCTTTTGGATATCAATCCCCAAAGGATTGGTATGGTATTCGCAAATCAATTCCTTCACTGACGTTTTGGCGGCAGCAAATGTAGGAAGGGCGCTGACTACCAATAGAAGGACAATTAGTTTTGCAAATTGAAAAGTGTGTTTCATTGTTTTATAGTTTAAATAGAAAAAGTTTAATGTTTAAAGTTCAATGTTTAAAGTTCAATGTTTAAAGTTCCAGCTGGCACCCGAGCGGCACGCAACTTTGAACTTTAAACCTGGAACTTTAAACTATTCAGCTCCTGCTGTTTACATCGAATTTCCGATACCAACCAAGGCCACTGCTGCCAAAATGACGGCAATCCCGGTGATGATCGTTCCCTTGGTTTTGGGTGAGACACCTGTCCACTCCTTGCGGTAAATGCCCCACATGTTGGCCGTCAGGATAATGGTCGACATGTGCAGTATCCATGAACTGGCACCATTGCCCAACTTGCTTTCACCCATTCCGTAGAAGAAGAACTGCATGAACCAGGCCGTTCCGGCCAAGGCTGAAAACAGGATGTTGTTGAGAATAGGTGTCCTTCGGTTGGTGAAATCGCCGTATGATTTATTCTTGATGCTCAGGATGGTGGTCCAGATTAAATTGGTCGACAACCCGCCCCACAGAATCACCACGTAAGTGACATTGTTCTGGAACAGAAATTCGCCCTGTCCGGGGTTGACCGCTTTCCAGGCTTCATTGGCCACCATGGCCATGGGCTTGCCGGCTTCAATCCCGAAGTTCATAAACGAACTTAAAATCCCTGAAAGGACGGCGATGATCAATCCCTTCACTAGGCTGAATTCTGAAACACTGGCCTTTTGCTGTTCAACCGAAAGTTCCCTTTCTTTCATCATCCCGGCCTTTCCGCTAATGGCAATACCCACCAGGCAAACCAGTACGCCCAACAATACCAAACGTCCGCCTGGACTGGCCAGCATATCGGTAAATGAAATTTTACCCAACATTGGATGGATGCTATAGTAGATCGAAGGAACAATGGCCCCGAAGGCGGCGCAAAATCCCAGGACAACAGAGTTTCCCAATGACATTCCCAGGTAGCGTACCCCAAGTCCATAGGTCAGTCCGCCGATTCCCCACAAAAGTCCCATGATGAAGGTGATCGTAAGTATCTGGCTTGAACTCCCCGCAATGATATCCATGAAGCCCGGGATGGTCAGGTAAGCGGCCAGGGGCGGAACGATCAGCCATGAAAAAAGTCCTCCTACGATCCAGAAACTTTCCCATGCCCATCCCTTGACTTTGTTGAAGGGCATGTAAAAACTCCCGGAAGCAAATCCCCCGATCGAGTGAAAAATAACGCCTAGTAATGCATTCATAGTTTAGTTTAATTAAGTTTTATCTTTTATGACTTTATTAGTTAGTTTTGTAAAGGTAAAGATACTTAGTAAGTAATGAATATCAATATGCAAAATGATGCTTGATTTGCACAAAATGACACAACTCGGATGCAGAACGAATCGTTTGTAAAATATATCAATGCCGGGCCACTAGACAAGGAATGGGGCCTTTACCTGAACGTTGCCGGGTATGCACAGATACCGCCCTCGTTGGTTTACCCGCCCATGGTCCATCCCAGCGGATATTTCTTTACCTGGGAAAAAGGACGTATCTTGCAGGAATACCAGATCAATTATATCACTGAAGGCTCTGGACTTTTTGAAACTGCTACCGATCAGTTCCAGGTGGTTCCCGGTTCGATGTTGCTCCTTCGACCTGGCATGTGGCACCGCTACAAGCCAGATCCCAACACGGGGTGGAACGAACATTACCTCGGCTTCAGTGGCGAGTTTTGCAGTCATTTGTTCCACGAAGGCTTCTTTGCCCCCACCAAGCCGGTGATGTATGTGGGTTTCCAGGAGAATCTGCTCAAGCTGTTTTTCGAAATCATCCAACTGGTTAAGGAAGAGAAAACAGGCCATCAGCAAGTCAGTGCAGCCAAAACCATCCTGATGCTCAGCGAAATTCTCTCGGTGGTGCGCAACCAGGAATTCGCCGGCAAAACCATCGAGAGGATCATCCGCAAAGCTTGTCTCTACTTCAGGGAAAATCTGAATACCAATGTCAACATCGAGACCCTGGCCGGAGAGCTGAATGTAGGCTATTCTTATTTCAGGCAGATGTTCCGCAAATACACAGGTATCTCGCCCACACAATACCATCTTTCACTGCGGATTCAAAAGGCCAAGGACCTGCTGGTATCTACCAATCAGAGTTTTAAGGAGATCGCCATCGACCTTGGATTTGAATCCTACTTTTACTTCTCCCGGGTATTCAAGGACAAGACCGGCAAGAGCCCCATGGAATTCCGCAAGGAACATCACCAGCAAAGCCAATAGCTCGTCTAACTTCTTTGGAAAGATAAATACACCCCTTTTTTCAATTCCTAACAATAGGTTTGACCCGAAAACAGATCCATCCAAAGGTTATTATAGGGGAAGGAAGAGGTATGAGAAGGTTATCAACTGATACCCATCTGATACCCATCTGATACTCATCTGATACCTTTCTGTAAGGTGAGGTTACAGAAAGGTATCAGATGAGTATCAGATGGGTATCAGATGACTACTTTCAAAGGTATGGAGAAGGTAGGTAGAGATGACATTGATCCCTTGGCTAAAACCAAGGGTCAAGGGATATTGCTTTGATGAAGTATTTCAGGATAATGAAAGAAAAAAGTCCCCTGATTCGATGGATTCAAGTTTGGGTCATAACAGAGCTTGGGGTCATTACCCGGATATGACAGGCCATCTGGACTTGGCCAGCAGATAAGGTGCATTTTTCCACCGGCAGGGTTTTGGCTCCAGGACAGAAGTGGGCTTATCGGGTAATCTTAGATCAGGGAGGCGCTAAAGCTCGAAATTAAACCCCCGGTTGAGCAGATCTTCATATTTACTTGGCTCGAAGCGGTAGTACCAGGCGCCCTTGCGCGAGGATTCCTTTTCCTTTTCTTCCAGTTTTTCAAGCAGGTCCATGGATAGGAGCTTGCGGCGGAAATTGCGCTTGTCGAAGGTTTTGCTGTAAATGGCCTCGTACAGTCCCTGGAGTTGGGGAATGGTGAATTTGTCGGGCAGCAATTCGAAGCCGATGGGCTGAGTACGGGCCCTGATTTGCAGTTTTTTCAAGGCGCGCTCAACCATTGCTGCATGATCGAAAATCAGGGGAGGCATCGAGGAGATGGGCACCCAGTTGGCCCCGTGTGAACGGACTAGTTCAAGGTCGGAAGCATTGATTCCGATCAGGGCGAAATAGGTAATTGAAATGATGCGTGCTCCCGGGTCACGGTCCAGTTCGCCAAAGGTATAGAGTTGTTCCATATACACCTCCGAAAGGCCGGTGAGCTGGTTCAGGATGCGCTTGGCGGCTGTATCAACCGATTCGTTGCTGGTCAGGAAGCCACCCATGAGCGACCATTCGCCTTTGGCTGGCTGGAAATTTCGTTTCAGCAGCAAGACCTTTAACTCACGTTCACCTTCATCGTAGCCAAAGATGATGGAGTCGACAGCTACATGGAATTTCTCGTGTTCGTGGTAGTAGGTTGTCATATGATTCGGTTATTCGGGCAGAGGCCAGTCGTTTGTACCCTTGTTGCGAATATATGTTTCGATGTGCCGGTCTTTTTTTGCTTCGTAAATATCTGAAATAGTGAGGATAATGGCCGTTTCTTCCACGTTGCCGAAATGATGGTTAATCACTGTTCCGAAGGTTTTCATCGAGGGGCTCAGGTTCATGTACGAATTGATCAGGGGAGGAATGTTCTCGCCAAACTCGCGCACTTTCTGGGACAGTATTTTATAATCTTCCTTATACGATCCTCCATCAAAAATCAATTCCATTTCTTCCAGGTTAATTCCCAAATCCAGGGGGTGGAAAGGGGTTACCAGGTTTTCGGTGTCATTGAAGTATTTCATGAAGAAATACAAGATCAGGTTGCGGGCCTTGGTATGAAAATGGGTGTACATGGTCACCTTTCCAAAGAAATATTTGATCTCCGGATGGTCAACGATCAGTGCTCCAAGTCCATCCCACAGGTTATCGAGGGCGAACAGGGCCTTGGCACCTGCCTTGCTTGACTGGTAATGAGGCTGAACAAACGACCGGCCCAATTCGAGGGTATAGGGAAGATATTCCTTGATAAACTTGTCGGAGAAATTAAAAAGCTGGGTAGTGGCCAACTGGACAATGCCGTTTTCATCCACCGGAAGATGGTTGCAAAGGATGTAACGGTATCCGCCAATGATTTCAAGGGCCTGCGGGTCCCAAACGATCAGTTGTTTATAGGGGTCGCTGCAGACATCGTAATGGTCAATGTCTACTTCTTCACCGATGCCCCCGCCAGCATCACGAAAGGTAAGTTCTCTAACACGACCGATTTCGAGCATGACATTGGGCGAATCCTGATGGGTGATGATATAGATTTCGTTATCGCCTTTGTTGGTTTTGCGCATTAATTTGTCCGGTGTCAGCTCAGCCACCAATCTTTCCTTCGACACAGGGGCAATAATATCCTTCATACGATTATCTCTGAATTTATTGAGGCACAAAACTAGAAAAAAACTTTCTTAATTGTTTTTCTCCATCAATTAATCTTGTTTCGGGGCCTCATTTGGTAACTTGTAGACCATTTCCCGGACTTCAGCGGCCCACTGATCCAAGGTTTTACTTTGATCGAAATGCTTATACGAGATAGGTTTGCCAAACGTTATAGTGAAATTTTGGTTTTTATGGCTGAAGGTTTCATCGGCCAGGTAAAACATTTCCAGGTTCCATTTCAACTTGAAAAAAGTACGGAAACGGGCCAGGCGATAAAAGAAATTTGAATTCCGGCCGCTGACATGCACCGGGATCACATCGCGCTGGTATTCAATGGCCTTGGCAATGAAATGCTTCTTCCAGGTAAAGTCCTGCACTTTGCCCTTGATCATACGGGAAGCAAAGCCGGAGGGAAAGATCAGGATTTGTTTGTCGGACGAATAGGTTTCATGAAGCTGCTGGATGACCTCCCTGGGGTGTCCTCCATGTTTGTTGAGGGGAACAAAGACCGGGCGAAGTTGTGGAATGCTCATCAGCACATCGTTGACCAGGGTGACCGCATCGCCCAACATACGTTGGAGGTTGCCCAAGATCAGCAGGGCATCGAAGCCGCCCAGGGGATGGTTGGAGGCAAAGATAAACCGACCGGAGGCAGGGATATTTTCGACCCCGATCAGGGTTTGATGCACGTTGAATGCTTTGACCATGCTGTTGGCAAATTCAATGCCCTGTTCGTTGCCATGATTGGCCAGCAGTTCATTGATCTCATCGATGTGCATGATGCGCGTGATATAGCGGTAAAGAAAACCGGGAAGCTTTTTGGCCAGCCTGGGGTTCTTTTTCAGGAACACTTCCCTGATATTGATCGCCTTGAACGGTTCCACCTTTTCAACAGTCATGGTAGCAGTTTTAATAGGCGCCGAAATTAATCAAAAATTAGCAATGACTCTCAGGAAAAAAAAGAGACAGGGTGCTTTGACATTTACTTTCTGGCCGCTGGTAGCATTCAGAAGCGGCCTCTGATCTTTTTAAAAATTTATTAACAAACCCGATTTATTCCTTCAAAAGGCCCCTAGAAGGATTACTTTTGTTTCCAGAAAAAGTTTTATTAACGACTTGTGTAAATTGTGAATAAATTATAAAATGCAGAATACTAACATATTGTAGTAATATTACTGGATTACGCACAATTTATAAACAGTTTATTAACAAATTTTGGTCTATATTTGCGTGCCTTAAAGGGACTGAAAGTGGAGGAGAGTGACTGATCGTGATTGAATTTTACTACTTTTACAATTGCAATAAAGGTACTATAAAAAATGGATTTTTCAGCAGGAAAAGAAGCAACATTTGATGAAAAGGGTCGGGTCGTATTGCCGGCTGACTTTAAAAATGAAATGGGTGGCATTATTCCCGGAGGTCAATTGGCCATCGAGATAGATCCGTATGAAAAGTGCCTGAATATTTATCCAATGGTAGAATGGGAAACCAAGATTGCAAAAATCAAGGCAAAACTAAACCGGGACAACCGGGATCACAGCCGGGTGCTGGATATGTTTTACCGAAATTTCAAGATTATTCCTGTACCAGAAAGCTGTCGGATGAACATTCCGAACAACTTTATGGAAAAGGTAGGGATCACCAAGGACGTGATTTTTACGGGCCAGGCAGAACGCATCCGGCTTTGGGATGTGGCTGAATACAATCAATACGTGGGGTCGTTGGATAATTATGCTGATAAGTATGCTGAATTGTTTGGCAGTGAATAGATATAAAAGTGGAAAGAGAATATCACAAACCGGTTTTGCTGAATGAAAGCGTCAACGGACTGGAGATCAAGACAAATGGCGATTATGTTGACGTTACCTTTGGTGGCGGGGGCCATTCACGGGAAATACTGAACCGTTTAACCACTGGCCGTCTTTTTGCTTTCGACCAGGATGAAGATGCCGCGGCTAACGTGATTGATGACGATCGGTTTTATTTTATCAGGCACAACTTCAAATACATCCGAAATTTCTTAAAGTATTATCAGGTTGAAAAAGTAGATGGAATCCTTGCAGATCTGGGTGTTTCATCGCACGATTTTGATGTGGCAGAACGGGGATTTTCCTTTCGTTTCGACGGGGAGCTCGATATGCGCATGAACCGTGATTCAACACAGACAGCGGCCGATATTGTCAATACCTATACGGAAGACCAATTGAGAAAAGTGTTCCGCGAATATGGCGAGATTGACAATGCAGGACGCCTGGCCCGTGAAGTGGTTGCGGCCCGTACGATCAAACCTATCCAGACCATTGAGGAGTTTAGGGCAGCTATTTTACCCTGTACACCAAGAATGCAGGAAAGTAAATACCTGGCCAAAGTGTTTCAGGCCTTGCGCATTGAAACCAACAAAGAGATGGATGTGCTGCACGAATTCCTGGTTCAAAGCATTGAATTGCTGAAACCGGGTGGTCGTTTGGTAGTGATTACTTACCATTCGCTGGAGGACCGGATGGTAAAAAACTTTATGAGATCGGGTGATTCATCAGGCAAACAGGAACAGGATTTTTTCGGAAATGTGGATTCCCCCCTGGTGGCCATCAACCGCAGAGTCATTGTTCCCACAGAAGAAGAGCTTGAACGGAACCCGAGAGCCCGAAGTGCTAAATTGAGAATCGCGGAGAAAAAACTATGACAGTTAAAAAGGAAAATAAAAGCAAGCGAATTTCAAAAGCAGACCTGAAAAGTGTTCTGGGAGGTACCATTTTGGCCAGTGAAACGGTGACCAAACAGTTGCCCTTCGTGTTTTTTATTGTTTTCCTTGGAATTGGATTGATCACCAATCGTTACTGGACCGAAAAAACCATCCGCAAGATGGAAATGGTGAGAGATTCACTGAAGGAGTTTAAAGCTGAATCGGTGATACACGAAACTCAGCTCATGTATATTAATCGACCATCGGAAGTCACCAAAAAAGTGATTGAACGCAAAATTGATTTGATTGAACCCGTTGAGCCGGCAAAGAAAATAAAGGTGAAAAAATTAGAGACTAAATAATGGAAATCAGGAAAGCTATAACATTACGATTCGGCATCATCTATTTTGGGATTGCCTTATTCGGACTTGTTATCATCAGCCGGATTCTCATAATCCAGAATGTGGATACAGAAAAATGGCAGATGATCGCCAAAGATCTGAGAAACAATACCACTGAAATTTGGGCCAAGCGCGGCAATATTTGTGCCGACGATGGCAGTATTCTGTCCACCTCGGTTCCGTACTATGAAATCAGGATGGACATGCAGGCACCACGCGTTCAGCAAATGTTTGCCAAGGAATCGGAAGCAATGGTTGACGAATTGTCCGCTTTTTTCGGATTCTCCAAGACCGATTTCAGGAATCGATTAAAGGCCGCTTATGACAGGAAGAACCGTTGGTTTTTGATCAATCCAAAGCAAATCGATCACAATCAATTTCAGGAATTTAGAAAATTAAAGACCATGTCGCGCAGCTATTTTGGTTCCGCGCTGGTGGTAGTGACCGAAAACAGGCGCATTTTGCCACATGGAGACCTGGCCAGTCGTACCATCGGAGTATTGAACAAAGGTGTTTTTGGCGGTATCCATGGCTACGTTGGTTATACGGGAGTTGAAGGATTGGAAGAGAACTACCTGGCAGGGCAAAATGGGCTGGCTTTAAAACGCAATTTCTCTGGAAGCTGGATCAATACTCCGCTGGTCGAGCCCAAAGAAGGGAAAGATGTGATCACTACCATCAATGTGAACCTTCAGGACTATGCCCAATCTTCTTTGGGCAAGCAAATGGAAATCAGCCAGGCTGAATGGGGTACTGCCATCGTGATGGAGGTAAAGACGGGCAACATCAAAGCCATTGCCAACATGGGACGGAAAAGTGACGGTACCTATGGTGAAACTTACAATTTTGCTTTTGGCCATATGGGTTGCAGCGAACCGGGTTCCACCTTTAAATTAATGTCCTTGATGGTAGCCATGGAGGAAGGATATGTCGACACAGCAGATATGTTTGATACTGGACGCGGGCTTTGGGAATACAGGGGACAAAAAATGCTTGACAGTGATTTTGATCACGGTGGTCACGGTTATATCAGTATGAAAAAAATATTTGAACTGTCGTCCAACATTGGGGTAGCAAAAATCATTACCAAATTTTACGAAGGAAAGGAAAAGGAGTTTATTGATCGACTCTACAGTTTCGGATTAAATAAACCGCTGGGTCTTGGTTTTTTGGGTGAAGCAGAGCCTTATATCAAATATCCGACCGACGCCAGCTGGTGGGGCCCCTCCCTTGCATGGATCGCGCATGGATATGAAATAAAGATTGCACCCATTCAAACATTGACATTTTATAACGCTGTGGCCAACAATGGAGTGATGGTGAAGCCTAAATTTATCGAAGAAATCAGGGAGAACGGAATACCGGTCCGTAAGTTTAAAACTGAAATAATCAATCCTTCCATCTGTTCGAAGACTACCTTATCAAAGGCCAAGGGGATGCTTGAAGGTGTTTGCATCAACGGAACAGGTAAAATGCTCCAGAATCCGTATTATACCATTGCAGGAAAAACCGGTACGGCAGTAATTGCAGATGAAAACAGAGGTTATAAGGCGGGAGGAGTAAAAAAATACCAGGCTTCTTTTGTGGGATATTTTCCTGCTGACAATCCTCAATTTACCTGTATCGTGGTGATTGTAGGTCCGAAAGGGAAATTCTATGGCGGTTCAGTGGCGGGGCCTGTTTTCAGGGGGATTGCCGATAAAGTATATGCTTCATACCTCGAACCGGTTGCTGATTCAATTCCTCCTTATATTGAAGTGCCCGTTGTAAAGCCAGGGTTGAAAGATGATGTATTACTTTTCTCAAAGGAACTGGGATTTAAAACACAGTCGCAGAACCTGACTGCCGAACATGTGGCAGTTGCCAATGATAGTATGACCGTTTTTGTTACCGGAGTGACTGATCTTCCAGGTACTGTTCCCGATGTGGTAGGAATGGGTGCCAGTGATGCTGTGTATCTTTTGGAAAAGGAAGGGTTGACTACGCGAATCAACGGGTTCGGACGTGTTTTCCGCCAGTCACTGCCTCCGGGAATGCATTTTACCAAAGGGGAAACGATTTCTTTGGAACTGGGATTTGATGCACTTGAAATCATGAAAAAAGATAGCCTGGTTGCAGGGGATTCCATTCAATCTCCAGCCATATCTGTTCCAGCGGAAACCAAGCAACTTCAGCCAAAAATAGTTGATACGAAACCAAAGCTTTCACAAAATTCTGAATTACCGGCAAAGGTTAATAACAGTTCCGCAGAAAAACCAAAAGCAAGTCCTGAAGCGATTGCAAAATGGAAGAAAAAGGTGGCAGCCCTCAAAGCATTGGAGAAAAAAAATGGAACCTCAAAAGGTACGATAAAGCCGAAGGCAAGCCCTGAGGCTATTGCAAAATGGAAGAAAAAAGTTGCTGCCCTAAAAGCATTGGAGGCAAAGAATGCTACAAAGAAGACTACGGATCAAACTAAAACGCCTTAACAATGAAACTATTAAAAGATATACTAAGCGGGATTGAGTTGCAGGAGACAAGAGGTGATCTGTCTGTTTCTGTCCGCAGCATCCAGTTCGATTCGCGGAAAGTAGAAGCGGGTGATTTGTTTGTGGCGGTGAAAGGTTCTCACGTTGACGGTCATCAGTTTATAGCAAAAGCCATTGAAATGGGTGCTGTTGCCGTGGTTTGTGAAATAGTGCCTGAAAATTTTCCTTTAGAAGTCGTGCTGGTTCGTATTGAAGAATCACAGCAACTATTTGGCAAAATAGCCTCCGCGTTTTATGGGCATCCATCGGCCAATCTTAAAGTGGTGGGAGTCACTGGAACCAATGGGAAGACCACCATTGCAACCCTTCTCTATCATACATTTACATTGCTTGGTTATAAAGTCGGATTGATTTCGACGATCAAATATTATGTGGGAGTGGATGAATTTCATGCTACCCACACCACTCCTGATGCATTGCAGATTCAGGAACTGATGGCACGTATGGTGGAAGCGGGATGTGATTATTGCTTCATGGAAGTCAGTTCTCATGCCATCGACCAGGACCGTATCAGTGGCATTCAATTCGATGGTGGAATTTTCACCAACCTGAGTCATGATCATTTGGATTATCACAAGACTTTTGCAGAATACCTGAAGGCCAAAAAGAAATTTTTCGATCAGCTTCCTGACGACAGTTTTGCACTTACCAATGCCGACGATAAAAATGGTATGGTGATGCTTCAGAATACCAAAGCCCTCAAACAGACTTATTCGTTGAGGTCGTTGGCCAATTTTCACTGTAAGGTGCTTGAAAAGCATTTTGATGGAATGTTGCTTAGTATTGACGGGCATGAAGTGTGGACCCATTTTACCGGGATGTTTAATGCAAGTAACCTGCTGGCAGTAATGGGTACATCATTGCTTCTGGGAGTTAGCCTGGATGACATCCTGAGGATTTTAAGCGAGTTGCGTCCCGTATCGGGGAGGTTCGAGATCATTCGTTCGCCTGAAGGGAAATATGCCGTTGTGGATTATGCACATACACCTGATGCCATCCAGAATGTATTGTCAGGAATAACAGATATACGAACTGGAAATGAACAGGTGATCACCGTGATTGGAGCTGGTGGAGACCGTGATAAGACAAAACGACCGGAGATGGCTCAGGAAGCCGTTCGCCAAAGCGATAAGGTAATCCTGACTTCGGACAATCCGCGCTCTGAAGAGCCAGAGCAGATTTTAGCCGATATGCAAGCTGGAATTGAGCTGCATCAGCAATCGAAAGTTTTATCGATTGTCAACCGGAAAGAAGCCATCAAAACGGCTTGCATGCTCGCTAAACCTGGTGACATTATTTTGGTAGCAGGCAAGGGACACGAAGATTACCAGGAGATTAAGGGAGTGAAATACCATTTTGACGATAAGGAAGTGATCAACGAAATATTTGGGAACAACTAAATTAAGAAGTTATGTTTTATTATTTGTATCAGCTTTTAAAGGATTGGGACATCCCTGGATTGGGAATGTTTCAGTACATCTCATTTCGGTCAGGAGCAGCAATCATTGTTTCGTTGCTGATCACTGTTGGATATGGGAAGAAGCTGATCGGTTTTTTACAACGTAAACAAATTGGTGAAGAAGTCCGCGATCTGGGCCTGGAAGGACAAATGCAGAAAAAGGGTACCCCTACCATGGGTGGCCTTATTATACTGGCTTCAATCATTATTCCGACCATCTTGTTTGCCCGTCTGGACAATATATATATTCTGCTGATGCTCATCACCACCATCTGGCTGGGTTTAATCGGTTTCCTGGACGACTATATTAAAGTATTCAGAAAAGATAAAGAAGGATTGGCCGGTAAATTTAAAATTTTAGGACAAGTTTCCCTGGGCATTATCGTGGCGGGAACCTTGTATTTTTCGGATGCTGTGGTAGTACGTGAACGGATGGTGGATGCCAACGGAATGTTTGTCAAAGAAATGGTGATCGATAGCATTACAGGCCGGGGTCGTATGCAACATATGACCACAGAAGTGAAATCAACAAAGACCACTATCCCTTTCTTTAAGAACCATGAATTTGATTATGGCATATTGGTCGCTTTTTTAGGCGATCGTACAACTATCTGGAGATGGTTGGCTTATGCGTTGGCAATTATACTCATCATTACTGCCGTTTCAAATGCAGCCAACCTGACCGATGGAATTGACGGTTTGGCTACGGGTACCTCCGCTATCAGTGGCGCTACTTTCGGGATACTGGCATACGTAAGCGGTAATGTCATTTATGCCGAGTATCTCAATATTATGTATATACCTAACCTGGGAGAATTGACCATTTTCATTTCAGCCTTCATCGGTGCAACTGTTGGCTTTCTTTGGTACAACTCTTATCCGGCACAGGTATTTATGGGTGATACCGGGAGCCTGGCACTGGGAGGCATTCTGGCTGTATTCGCGGTGATCATTCGAAAGGAATTCCTAATCCCTATCCTTTGCGGAATCTTTCTAGTAGAAAACTTATCGGTGGTCATTCAAGTAGCCTATTTCAAATATACCAGAAAAAAATACGGTGAAGGTCGCAGGATTTTTCTGATGAGTCCAATTCATCATCACTTTCAGAAGATGGGAATTCCGGAAGCAAAAATTGTCACCCGCTTCTGGATTGTGGGGATTATCCTGGCGGTATTGACCATTGTAACATTGAAAATGCGTTAACTAATGAGCAAAAGAGCCGTCATACTGGGAGCCGCAGAAAGCGGAGTTGGTGCAGCCATTCTGGCACGACAGCAAGGCTATGAAGTGTTTGTCTCTGACTTTGGCGCCATTAAGGATAAATACAAAAAGGAGTTAACCGATCGTCAATTTGATTTTGAGGAAGGTGGCCACACGGAAGAAAAAATATTAAATGCGGATATCGTCATTAAAAGTCCGGGGATTCCGGAGAAGACGCCGCTGATTAAAAAATTGAAGGAAAAGGGAGTTTCGGTTATTTCTGAAATTGAATTTGCTGGACGATATACTTCAGCAAAGAAAATATGCATTTCTGGGAGTAATGGGAAAACAACTACCACCTTGCTAACCTATCACATGCTTCAGAAAGCGGGGTATCATGTAGGGTTAGCCGGAAATGTCGGACAAAGTTTCGCATGGCAGGTGGCAGAAAGGGATTTTGATTATTACGTGATTGAACTGAGTAGTTTCCAATTAGATGGAATGGTTGATTTTAAAGCCGACATCGCAGTGCTGCTCAATATCACCCCCGATCATTTGGATCGGTACGATTATAAGATGCAAAATTATATCGATTCGAAGTTTCGCATTGCCCAAAATCAGACCGAACAGGATGTTTTCATTTGGTGTAGCGACGATCCGGTGCTGAAAGAAGAAATGGGAAAAAGAAAAATGACGGCCAGATGTGTCCCTTTTGGCCTTGGACTGCCTCCAATCGAAGGAGCTGGGGTAATAGATAACAATTTGATTATTAACTGGAAAAAAAATATATTTACTATGTCGATCTTAGATATTGCATTACAAGGAAATCACAATACTTACAACTCTATGGCTGCGGGTATTTCAGGAATGGCTGTTAATATCAGAAATGAAACCATCCGCGAGAGTATGGCTGATTTTAAGGGTGTTGAACATCGACTGGAACGATTTTTGAAGGTTCATGGTATCGAATTTATCAACGATTCAAAAGCGACCAACATTAATTCAACCTGGTATGCCCTGGAAAGCATGAGTCAGCCAACGGTCTGGATTGTGGGTGGAATTGATAAAGGGAACGATTATTCGCAATTGACCGAATTGGTGAAGAAAAAAGTGAAGGCCATCGTTTGCCTGGGCGTAGACAATTCGAAAATTCTGGAAGCTTTTAAACCCATTGGAATTGACATGGTTGAAACCCAATCGATGGAAGATGCGGTACGTTCGGCTTATTTTCTGGCTAAAAATGGCGATACAGTTTTGTTGTCACCTGCCTGTGCCAGTTTTGACTTATTTGAAAACTATGAAGATCGTGGTTATCAGTTTAAAAATGCAGTAAAAGAATTGTAAAATGGCATCTAAGCTGGCTAAAATATTCAAGGGCGACCGCACACTTTGGGTGGTGCTGATTTTTTTGTCGCTTGTTTCGCTTGTAATTGTATACAGTGCTACAGGAAAGCTGGCCTATCGCGAGGAAAACGGGAATACGGTTTATTATCTGATCCGGCAAATTGTTTTTATTCTGGCCGGTTTTGGTATAATGCTTCTTGCGGTTAATGTAGTTCCTGTGGTAGTTTATTTTAAGTCAGCACCGGTTTTGGTAGGCGTTACTATATTTATGCTTATTGTTGCCATTATTCAGTTTAAATTAACCGGTAATCCTGACCAGGAAACCTCACGATCATTGGATGTGGGTTTCTTTAGTTTCCAGCCATCAGAGTTGGCCAAGATTGTG
>DASXUZ010000130.1:0-26374 GCA_036504555.1 Prolixibacteraceae bacterium
AAACAATTCGCAAAAATCCGGGTGAAATTACGCTGATAGCTATTGGTCCTTTAACCAATATCGCATTGTTGTTTAAGATCGATCCGGAAATACCGCATTTAATAAAAAGCTTGGTAATAATGGGTGGTGTTTTTATTAATCTTAATCCATACCCTACGGAATGGAATATCAGATGTGATCCACATGCTGCTGCTATCGTTTATCGATCGCATGCGAACATACACAAATCCATTGGATTGGATGTAACTTTAAAGGTAACAATGCCAGTATCAGAAGTACAAGCCAGATTTAAAGCCAAATCGCTTTCACCTGTGCTCGATATTATCAATTCATTGTATAAACCGACAGACATCATCACATTTCATGACCCATTGGCGGCAGCAACCTTATTTAACAATGAAATTTGTGTGTTTAAAAAAGGTAAAGTAGAAGTTGAAATAGCTGGTGAAAGAGGAGAAGGTTTTACGGCCTGGGAACAATGTGAAACCGGTGGATTTCACGAAGTTGCTGCAGAAGTGAATACACAAAATTTCTTTACTGAGTATTTCTCCGTTTTTTAGATTTATTTAACCCGACAAAAAAAGAGGAAGCCTACATTGCTGTAACTTCCTCTTTTTCAGTGCATGGACCCAACTGGGCTTGAGCCAGTGACTCCCTGATTAAGAGTCAGAATTACAATACTCGACAGCAGGGCAGCTATTCAGTACAGAAAGGACTTTGAAGAATATGAAGCAGTTGTTGCAATGTCAGCAAAGGAAAGAAGGAAAGAAGGGATTGACGAATTGACAAAACCCACGTGCTTCCAGTATAGCAGGTAGCTACTAATTTGAGAAACTTTTTTGTTACCTTTACTTCAATATTTCATTGGCTTTTGAAGCGGAATCTAGGCTGAAGTTTTCCCGAATTAAACTTGATGTGATGCGTTTTCTTATTTGGATGGTTTTACTGTTACAGACACTTTCTGTTTTTGCGCAAAGTGAGCATTATAATTTTTCCAAATTAGATACTTATACCGGTCTCTCAAATAATCAGGTGAATGCTATACTAAAAGACCAGGACGGTTTCTTATGGTTTGGTACCATGTCTGGCCTCAACCGCTATGATGGTTATTCTTACAGGGTATTTCGTAAAAATTACAATGACAGCTCTTCGCTGCTTGATAACAGTATTCTGGCTCTCTATGAGCTTCCCGGTGGAAAGATGTGGGTATCGACAATGGGGGGAGTCTGTATTTATAATTCGTCTACAGAAAAATTCGATGCAGATAATAATGGCTATTTGCAATCTCTCGGTCTGCCTTCCGGTGCGGTCAGCAATATCGTAAAAGGAAACAATGATCGATATTGGTTTCTTTACGACAATCTTGAGCTATACTGCTATTCAGGTACAGATAAAAAAGTAAAATCTTTAAGGCAGAACCTCAGTGTCAATAGTTTGGATAGAATTAGTTCTGTTAAAGAAACGAAAGATGGGAAATTATGGCTCGTGTCTCGGAATGGATTTTTACAGGAGTATGATCTGAATTCAAACCAGATCATTTTCTCCAGTACCATGATCCAAAATCTGAACAACGGAAATAATCCATTTAACCTTTTTATAGATACTGATGGCGACATCTGGCTATGGGCCCTCAATAGCGGAGTTTTTCTTTTTCATCCAGAGGATTATTCGATCAGAAAGTTTAATGAAAATTCAATTCCATCAAGGCTGAATTCAAACCTGGTGACTCAGGTTATTCAGGATAACAAGGGCTTGATTTGGGTGGCAACGGATCGTGGCGGGGTAAACCTGATTGATAAAAAAAATAACTTCAATATCAGTTATCTTCTTAATGACCCCCAAGATCCGCGGAGCCTCGGCCAGAACGGTATAAGGACAATTTATAAGGACAATGATGGCATTATTTGGCTGGGTTCTGCTAAACAGGGCATTAGTTATCTAAACAGTAATATTGTACTTTTCCCGCTTTATCGTCACATGGAATCAAATATAAAAAGCCTTCCATTCGACGATGTCAACCGGTTTGTTGAGGATAAATCTGGTAATCTCTGGATTGGGACCAATGGCGGCGGATTGATTTTTTTTGACAGGAAGCAAAATACATTTAAACAATACCTGCACGATCCAAACAATAAAAACAGCCTGAGCAATAACGTAATTGTAGGCATGTGTATCGACCATGAGAATGTTCTCTGGATAGGGACCTACTTTGGTGGTCTCAACAGCTTCGATGGAAAAAAATTCAAACACTACAGGCATAGTGATAGTGATTCTTCCAGTTTGGCTATCGACAATGTGTGGGAAATATTTGAAGACAGGGAACATCATCTATGGATTGGTACCTTAGGTGGCGGATTAGATATTTTAAACAGGGAGACGAATCGCTTTGAGCATGTCCGGTTTAGTGGCGCACCACCAGACCTTACCCCTTTTAACTATATTTCAGCTATTTTGCAGGATAAAAAAGGAAACCTATGGGTCGGGTCTGCCGGTGGTATTGTAGTCTTTGAAAAAGGCAAAACAACCCAGGTTTTTTATCAGCAGTCAAAAGATAAAGGTCATTTAAGCAATAATAATATTCTCTGTTTTTTGGAAGGCAGAAAAGGTAGAATTTGGGCGGGTACCCGGGAGGGCTTGAATTTGTTTGATGAAAAGACAAAACAATTTCAAATTTTCACTACATCTGATGGCCTGCCCGATAATATGATATTGAATATTCTTGAAGATAACCATCAGACGCTTTGGATTTCCACCCTTAACGGACTTTGTAAAGCCATTCCAAAACAAGGCAAAGCTGGTCTTGTTTTTTCTATCATTAGTTATGATGACGCCAACAATCTGCAGAACCGGGAATTCACTGATAACTCTGCACTCAAAACCCGGGCTGGCGAACTGATCTTCGGCGGCCGTTCAGGTTTTAATATTATTGATCCTGATAAAATTCAACAACCTGTTTATCGCCCCAAAATTATTTTCACTGGTTTGCAGATATTAAGTAAAAGCATAGTGCCCGGGGAGTTGGTCAATAACCGTGTGCTGCTGCAACAGTCATTATCAAGGCTTCAAGGTATTGGATTAAAATATAAGGAAAATGTTTTTTCCATTGAGTTTGCTTCGCTTGATTTTGGCCATAGCATCCAGGATAAATATGCATACCTGCTGGAGGGATTTAATTCAGACTGGTTGTATGCTGATGGCAACCTGAGAAGAGCTACCTACACAAACATTGGTCCCGGCCATTACACTTTTAAAGTAAAGGTTTTAAACAGGGAGGGTGTTTGGAGTGATGAAAAGACTTTGCAGATCAATATTGAGCCACCATTTTGGCGAACCAATATGGCATATATTATTTATGCGTTGATCTTAGCCGGATTGTTTTTGCTTGCCCGGCACATTACTCTAGAGAGAATTCACATGCGCTACGAAGTGCAACTTCAGCGTAAGGAAGCAGAAAGAGCTCATTCAATGGAACAGTTAAAGACGAAATTTTTTACCAATGTAAGTCATGAGTTTCGTACGCCTTTAAGTCTGGTCATTTCTCCATTAGACAAAATCATTAAGCAAACCACAGACGAAGAACTGAAAAAGCAATTGAATCTCGTTCAACGTAATGCCAAGCGATTATTAAGCCTGGTAAACCAATTGCTCGATTTCAGGAAGTTGGAAGTGCAGGAAATAAAATTGCATCCTTCAATTGGTGACATTATAGGGTTTAGTAAAGAAATCAGTCACTCATTTATGGACATCGCCGAAAAGAAGAATATACGGTTTTCATTCTCGTCTGATATTGACAGCCTTGAAATTTATTTTGATAAGGATAAGATTGAAAAGATTTTTTTCAACCTGCTTTCCAATGCTTTCAAATACACACATGACAATGGAGCGGTGAGCGTCAACCTGACCTATAATCCCCTTGCAAATAATGAGGATGAAGGGACCCTGGCCATCGAAATAAAAGATACAGGCATTGGAATTCCTGCCGGGATGCAGGAGAAAATTTTTGAACGATTCTTTCAGACAGATGTCCCTCAAAGCATGGTGAACCAGGGAACCGGTATTGGCCTTGCCATTACAAAAGAGTTTGTCAGGTTGCATAAGGGTATCATTACCGTAAAAAGTGAACCGGAGCAGGGAGCTTGTTTTACAGTTTTACTTCCGGCAAAAAAGATTTATGACCCTTCGGCCAGCACTGCAATCAGCCTGGTGCCGGCAGAAGAGGAAGAGGTGGGGCAAATGATACCTGAGGAAACTCAAAAAAGCGGCAGAAAAAAAACAATATTGGTGGTGGAGGACAATGAAGATATCCGCTTTTATTTAAAAGATAACCTAAAAGGGCTGTATAAAGTAGAAGAAGCAACCAACGGAAAAGAAGGCTGGGAAAAAGTAAAACAACTGTATCCCGACCTTGTGGTAAGCGACATTATGATGCCTTTGATGGATGGAGTTGAACTGGCCCGGAAAATTAAAACCGAAACGCAAACGGCCCATATCCCCGTTATCCTGCTTACGGCAATGGGAAGTGAGGAAAAACAATTAGAGGGTTTGAAAGCGGGTGTGAACGATTATATCACCAAGCCCTTCACCTTTGAAATCCTGGCCTCACGCATTAGAAATTTACTGGCTCAGCAGGAATTATTGCAACGCAGGTTTCAAAAGCAAATTGAGGTCAATCCCAGCGAGTTGACTATAACGCCGGTTGATGAGAAGTTCTTGAAACAGGCTTTGGAAGTAGTTGAAAAATACATGGACAAGCCGGATTTTTCGGTTGAGGATTTCAGCCGCGAGATGTGTATGAGCCGCAAGGCCTTGTATAATAAAATTCATTCACTGACAGGCAAAGCTCCCCTTGAGTTTATTCGTTCAATAAGAATAAAGAGAGCTGCGCAGTTATTAGAAAAAAGCGGGATGACCATTGCCGAAATTGCATACGAGGTTGGAATTAATAACCCGAAGAACTTCACGAAATACTTCAAAGAAGAATTTAAAGTATTGCCATCCCAATATATAGTAGGTAAAAAAGAAAATTCTTAGGTGAGAAATTGACTAAGGGGCTGTTTTGCTAAGACACTTTAAAAATCAGCCTTGCCGGACATTTCATACCCTAGTAATACCCATTTGATACCCTTCCTTCAGATTGCTAATGCATAGTTTTACTGCATAGTTTCAATAGAAAGATTACTAATTCTGAAAATCAGAAACCTCTTGAAATAAACAATTTAAATTTTAAAAAATGAAAAATATCAAAAGTGCCCCTAAGATTTTGGGCTTTCTTAAAACTTTTTTATCCAGCGTTGCACTTTTGAGTTGCCTATTTTTTTCAAATAATATTCATGCACAACAAGCAACCAATCCAATTATTTTTGCTGATGTGCCTGATATGTCTATGATCAGGGTTGGTGAAAATTACTATATGAGCAGTACAACGATGCACATGAACCCGGGTGTGCCCATTATGAAATCTACAGATCTTGTCAATTGGAAAATCATCAACTATGCCTATGATACTTTGGCAGATATGCCGGAGCTAAATTTGACAGAAGGAAAAAACGCCTATAGCAAGGGTTCGTGGGCCAGCAGTCTACGCTTCCATAATGGTATGTATTATGTAACCACTTTTGCATACACCACAGGTGAAACCTATATTTTTAAAACAAAAGATATAGAAAAAGGAAATTGGGAACGAATTTCTTTTAAGCCAGCGTATCATGATAATTCTTTGTTTTTTGATGATGATGGGAAGGTATATTTAATTCATAGTGCGGAAAGACTAAAAATTCTTGAATTAAATGAGGATCTAACAGGAGTTAAACAAGGCGTTCCGGAGCGAGTTCTCATCGAGAACGCCAGCGAACCAACAGGAAAAGAAGTAGGGCTTAGCGCTGAAGGATCTCAATTATTTAAAGTAAAAGGGAAATATTACCTATTTAATATTTGTGCGCCACGCGGTGAAATGCGAACTGTAATTATACATAGGGCAGATCATATCAACGGCCCTTGGGAAGGAAGAGTTGGCTTACAGGATAGAGGAATTGCTCAAGGAGGATTGATAGACACTCCTGATGGGCGTTGGTTCTCTTATCTTTTCCGCGATTTTGCTGCTGTTGGACGCGTTCCTTATCTCGTTCCTGTTAAGTGGGAAGACGGCTGGCCTGTATTAGGAGAAAATGGTAAAGCCCCGGAAACATTAGACCTACCAGCCAGTACCGGTTTGATTCCGAATTTGGTTGCTTCTGATGAATTCAATCGCAAAAAGAAACAAGCAGCATTACCATTAGTTTGGCAATGGAACCATAACCCAGATAATACATTGTGGTCTGTAACTGAAAGAAAAGGATTCCTGCGCCTCAAAACAGGAAGAATCGACACTGATTTTCTTCAGGCCAGAAACACACTTACACAACGCACTATTGGTCCAACCAGCTCAGCTTCTGTTGTTCTGGATGTTTCCAAAATGAAAGACGGCGATTTTGCCGGATTCTCAGTTCTCCAAAAAAAGTATGGATTAGTGGGAGTTAAAATTGACGCGGGTCAAAAATCGATAGTAATGATCACTACTGATAATGATAAGCCTGTCGAAGTAAAGCGAATTCCATTGGATCAAGACCAAATTTACTTCAGAATCGATTGCGATTTTACCGGAATGAACGATGAAGCTAATAACCTTTGGGCTCTTAATGGGAAAGACGAAGCTAAATTCTCGTACAGCTTAGATGGAAAAGTGTGGAATCCTATTGGAAATATCTTGAAAATGAAATACGACATCCCGCATTTTATGGGGTATCGTTTTGGCTTGTTTAATTATGCGACCAAAAATACTGGCGGATATGTAGATTTTGATTGGTTCAGAATTAAATATTAATAACTAAATAACTAAAATGAAACATACCTATAAACTTATAGCGACACTTATAGCTATCATAAATTGTTCCATTGGAGATGCACAAAATCCTATTGTGCAAACCATTTATACAGCCGAACCGGCGCATCCTATCAATTATAAATTAAAAATGAATACAGTACGTAAAAGCAGATTTATGCTTGTCTTCGCTATTATCTTCAGCTTAGTAAGCATAAGTACGCTTTCCGCGCAAACTGTTTGGTTAGATCAACTGGATCTCAGCCAAGCTACACAGGGCTGGGGCATACCTAAAAAAAATAGGACGGTTGATGGCAACATCATGACCATTGCAGGCAAAACCTTTCAGCGAGGCTTTGGTACACATGCTGAAAGTTCTCTTTTTATTCAGCTCGATGGTAAGGCAAATTCGTTTACCGCGCAGGTTGGCCTTGATGATGAGGTGAAAGCCAATTATCCCGCCGTAGAATTTATTGTAAACGGCGATGGAGCGAAGCTTTGGTCGAGCGGAGTAATGCATTTTGGCGATACTGCCCGGACATGTAATGTGAAACTTTCGGGTGTGAAAAAACTTGAGCTGCTGGTAACAGAAATAGGACACAACAATCATGCTGACTGGGCAGATGCAAAATTTGAGGCTGATGGTGTGGCAAGTTTTGTTACTTATTATCCTGTCCCAAGTGAACCCTATATTCTTACCCCTCAGCCATCGGCAAAACCGAAGATTAATAGCGCAAGCGTTTTCGGTGTCCGCCCGGGCTCGCCGTTTCAGTTCAGGATACCTGCCACCGGAGACCGGCCAATGACCTTCCTGGTTACCGGCTTGCCTCAGGGACTAAAGCTGGACCAAGAAACAGGACTTATCACTGGTAAGCTTGTAAAAGCCGGCACTTACGTTATTCAATTGAAGGCAAAGAATGCGAAAGGTATAGCCGAAAAAAGTTTACGCATTTTCTGTGGTGATAAAATTGCACTTACCCCGCCAATGGGTTGGAATAGTTGGAATTGTTTCGCTGGAGAGGTTTCTGCTGAGAAAGTCAAGCGCGCTGCGGAAGTAATGGTGAAAACCGGACTTGTAAATTACGGATGGAATTACGTAAATATTGACGACTACTGGCAAAATAACCGCGATTCGAAAGATCCTTCCCAGCAAGGTAGGTTCCGGGACGAAGCTGGTAATATAGTTCCTAATAAAAGGTTTGGAGATATGAAATCCCTGACAGACTATGTGCATGGTCTCGGTTTAAAGATCGGCATTTATTCCAGTCCTGGTCCCTGGACCTGTGATGGCGGTGCCGGTAGCTATGGTTATGAGAGGCAAGATGCCGAAAGTTATGCCAAATGGGGTTTCGATTACCTGAAATACGATTGGTGCAGCTATGGAGGAGTGCTAAATGGAATACCTGGTAACGACCCCAACAAAGTAGTCTCCATATCTTACAATGGAGGTTATCAATTGTCTACCGCCGTCAAACCATACAAAATAATGGGAGATTATATCCGTCAGCAACCCCGCGACATTGTTTTCAGCTTGTGTCAGTACGGAATGTCGGATGTTTGGAAATGGGGCGATTCGGTAGGTGGAAACACCTGGCGTACAACGAATGATATAACGGACAACTGGTCCAACGTTAAAAGCATTGCATTGGCTTAGGATCAGTCCGCAGCCTGGGCTAAACCCGGTAACTGGAACGATCCGGACATGCTGGTTGTAGGAACAGTAGGCTGGGGTAACCCACATCCGAGTTTGCTTAAACCAGATGAGCAGTATCTTCACTTCAGCCTTTGGAGCCTTTTCTCTGCGCCCCTGCTAATTGGTTGCGATATGGAAAAGCTGGATGCCTTTACCCTGAATTTATTGACAAACGATGAAGTGATTGCTGTTAATCAGGATGCTCTTGGCAAACAGGCTACCTGTGTTCAGACTATCGGAGATCTGCGCATTTATGTAAAAGAACTTGAGGATGGCAGTCGTGCAGTAGGCTTTTGCAATTTCGGTTTGGAGAAAGTGGATATCTCATACAAGGATCTGAATAAGCTTGGTATTTCAGGAAAGCAAAAGGTGCGTGATCTTTGGCGTCAGAAAGATATTACAACAATCCATGCGGACAAAGAGGCTCTTTCTGTGAAGGTTCCGGTGCATGGAGTGACTCTGTACAAATTTACGCCGGTTAAATAGCAGAATAAGATCTCTTAACCTGAGCTCGATTTATAAGCAAAGAAGCTTACTTGTAATCATTTGGGATAAACTTAATAAGGAGGATTATGGTTGTTTTGTCGATAAATTTTAAACACAAACTCAGGTAAAAAATTAGTCCGGAGATTTTCATACGTATCACACATACATTTAGAACAACAATGAATATAAGAAAGATAGTATTACAGGTAACAGCTCTTTTTGCTGCATTAAGCACGCAGGCTCAAAACCCGATTATACAAACCATTTATACTGCCGATCCGGCGTCGATGGTATACAAAGACACCGTTTACCTGTACACCGGGCATGATGAAGATAAATCGACTGTGTTTGTGATGAAAAACTGGCACTGTTTCACATCTACCGACATGGTAAACTGGACAGACCGCGGGTCGCCCCTATCGCTTAAAACGTTCAGCTGGGCGAAGCAAGATGCCTGGGCCGGGCAATGCATTCCCAGGAATGGGAAGTTTTACTGGTATGTACCTATGACCCATGAAACGATAGGAATGTCAATCGGGGTGGCAGTTTCTGATAGTCCTACCGGTCCGTTTAAAGATGCACTTGGAAAACCACTGGTTCACAGCAGTTATGGAGATATTGACCCCACGGCATTTATTGATGACGATGGTCAGGCATATCTCTATTGGGGGAACCCTTATCTCAAGTACGTAAAGTTGAACCAGGATATGATCTCATACTCTGGCGAGGTAATTACAGTGCCGTTGACTAAAGAAGGGTTTAATGTACGATATAAAGATGCTGATAAAAGACCTTCAGCATACGAAGAAGGGCCTTGGTTTTACAAACGCAAAAACCTGTACTATATGCATTATGCCGCAGGAGGTGTTCCGGAACATTTGGCTTACTCAACCAGCACAGGTCCTACCGGACCCTGGGTTTACCGCGATACCATTATGGGGATAATTGCCAATGGAGGCGCTTTTACCAATCATCCAGGTGTGATCGATTATAAAGGCAAATCGTATTTGTTCTATCATAACGGTGCATTGCCAGGTGGCGGAGGTTTCACCCGTTCCGTTTGTCTGGAAGAGTTCGAGTATAATAAAGATGGGAGCATTCCGCGGATAACTCCAACAGTCGAAGGTGTAAAACCTGCTGAACATTTAAATCCATTCATCCGCCAGGAAGCGGAGACTATGGCCTGGGAGCAGGGGATTGAAACCGAACGCAGCACCAACACCGGAGTCTATGTAACCGAAATCAGCAATGGTGATTTTATCAAAGTACGAAGTGTTGATTTTAAGAAAGGAGCCGGAATATTTCAGGCTAATGTTTCATCGGCATCAGGTGGTTTTATCGAAATACATGTAGATAGTCTCAACGGAAAACCATTGGGATCCTGTGAGGTGAAAAACACAGGAGGCTTACAAAGTTGGACTACCGTTTCAACTAAAGTAAATAAGACAAAGGGTGTTCACGATCTGTACTTTGTCTTTAAAGGCAATCAAGGCGATTTGTTCAATTTCAACTGGTGGAAGTTCGATAAGTAAGATCTTCCAAAATCATTCATCCTATCAATTATAAATTAAAAATTTAGAACAACGTTTATTAGATAAAATAAAAAAAGCATGTTTAGAAAAAATGTATTGTTAAGTATAGTCTTTGCTATCTCTTTTTGGGGATATCAAAAAGATGTAGAAGCTCAGATCAAACCGAAAGTGGTTAACGAAAACCTGGAAGCAAAATTCGCGAATGTCTCGCCGAAACTTATCTCCAATAATGCGAATCCTTTATTAGATTTTCTATTTACGGCCGACCCAACAGCTGTAGAATACAATGGAAGAATTTATGTGTATGCCACGAATGATAATCAACAGTATGAGCATGTAGGAAAGGATGGAAAAAATTCATACGAGCAAATTCGTTCACTGGTCATGATGTCTTCCGATGATATGGTCAATTGGACTTATCATGGCCTTATAAATACTGCCGAGCTGGCGCCATGGAGTCAGAATTCATGGGCACCTTCCATTACATCCAGACTGGAAGCAGATGGTAAGACACATTTCTATTTGTATTACTCCAATAGCGGTGTTGGCTCAGCTGTTCTCACTTCCACCTCTCCTGTTGGCCCGTGGAGTGACCCATTGGGAAAGAACATAGTCGACCGTTCTGTCCACGGAGTGGATGTCGATGCTCCATTCGATCCCGGAGTTGTGATTGACGACCAAGGTATAGGCTGGCTGACTTTTGGAGGCGGAAAGCCTAAAACGAAATATATGCCAGATAATGCTAGAATCGTCAAATTAGGAGCAGATATGATCAGTTTGGCCAGCGATGTTGCCAAGATACCCGCTCCTTATTTTTTTGAGGCAAGCGACCTTAACTTTATCAATGGAACCTGGGTTTATACCTATAATACGAGTTGGGAAGCACGCACTGAATGGCCTTACAGCAATATTGGTAAACCAACCCAATGCAGTATGTGTTATATGACGAGTAAAATGCCCTTAAATTCGGATAGTTGGAAGTATCACGATAATTACTTTAAGAATGCTGGCGAATATAATATTGGGCCTTATACAAACAATCACACTCACCTGTTCAAGTTTAGAGGGAAATATTATATTTCTTACCATGCCATGTATTTACAGGATTATTTTGGCACTAAGGGTGGTTTTCGTAATGTGGGTATCGAAGAAATGCAGGTAGATGAAGAGAATGTGAATATCCGCATGGGCGAAGCAACTTTTAAAGGCCCGTCACAACTTAACCCATTAAATCCATTCGTTCTTCAGCAAGCAGAAACCACTGCAGGCACTTCGGGGCAAGTCCAGTTCGAAGCTGTTGGTAATGCGGGCAATATGGTTGCCAAAGGAAAAGCAGATAAACAATGTCTTATGGTCCGGGGAGCCGATTTTAGCAAACAGATTCCTGCCAAATTCGAAGCCAGGGTGAAAGGAAAAGGTACAATTGATGTTTATGTAAATAATATTAAAGGTACAGCTCTCGTTTCCCTTATATGTGATGGAAACGAATGGACTACGCTCTCAAAGAAAATAAAAGGGAAAATAGATAAGGGAGTAGGGAATATCTATTTTGTATTTAATGGAGAGGATTTTTTGTTCGATGAATGGAAATTCATTGATTAATTCCATTGACCTTTGTATAATTAGGTAAACAAGTTTTTCAGATATACAAAATAAAATAAACAGAGGTAGGCATCAAATACAAAGCTCCTGATTGGTTTGAAATGCAAAGTTTGGTATTTGGGTAGAAGAAAAATACGAATCAAATTAAGAAAAAATATAAAAAAATGAAACGAAAAAAAATCTTTATTTCTAAGCTAATCCTATTATTCTTTGTATTAGGTAATGCAATTCAGGCACAAACAACAAAAATCACGGTTGATGTAAACAAACCGGGTCACGCAATTTCACCCACATTGTTCGGTATTTTCTTCGAGGATATTAACCTTTCCGCCGATGGAGGATTGTATCCCGAAATGATAAGAAACCGTTCGTTTGAAGATGCCGATACACCCCAGGATTGGAAGTTTACAAGTGCCGATGGCAAAAGTTCGGCTTCGATCAGCAATGCCGACCTTTTCGCGAAACAAGCGGTACCGCCATTAAACCCATTCAATCGCAAAGCCTTGTTAATTAGTGCTTCAGGTTCTTTCAAACTGGAGAATTCAGGTTACTGGGGCATGAACATGGTGCAGGGCGAAAGGTATACACTGAAGTTAGCTGTCCGTGCCATCGATGGATTTTCTTCTCCTCTGAAAATACGGGTTCTTGACTCAAAAGGCAGTGAAATTTCTTCCGGCGAAATAAAAGGAATAACTGATAGCTGGGCCTATTATACTGTAAATCTGAAGATAAGCACGGGCGATCCTAAAGCAAGTCTGGAAATTTCGGGTGAAGGTAACGGAAAATTATTTCTGGATATGGTTTCGCTTCTGCCTGATAAAACGTGGAAAAACCATGGATTGCGTACCGATCTTTCCGAAGCGCTTGACGCGATCCACCCTAAATTTCTGCGCTTCCCCGGTGGCTGTTGGGTTGAAGGCGACGATTTCAAGCACATGAACCACTGGAAAAACACCATCGGAAATATTGATGCTCGCACCGCTCTTTGGAATATATGGGGTTACAACGCTACCAATGGACTGGGCTTTCACGAATATCTTCAACTGGCCGAAGATTTGGGCGCTGAACCACTTTATTGCATCAACATTGGTATGTCGCACAAAGAAGTAATTCCGCTCGATCAAATGGGACAGTGGGTGCAGGATGCGCTTGATGTGATCGAATACGCCAACGGACCCGAATCCTCGGTTTGGGGAAGTCTTCGGGCTAAAAACGGACATCCGAAACCTTTCAACCTGAAGTACATGGAAATAGGGAACGAAAATGGCGGAACTCCTTACAACGAACGCTGGCCGCTGTTTGTAAAGGCAATTCAGGCAAAATACCCTTACATGAAACTTATTGCCAACGAATGGGCCGGCGGACACCCGAAAGAGCCAAATCCTGAATTGATTGATGAGCATTATTACAACAATCCCGATTGGTTTATCTGGAACTCAAATAAATACGACAGCTACGACCGCAATGGCTGCAAAGTTTTTATAGGCGAATACGCGGTAACTTCAGGCACAGGAAACGGTAATCTTCGCGGTGCAATCGGCGAAGCTGCCTGGATGACCGGAATGGAACGAAACTCGGACGTAGTGCTACTGGGCGCTTATGCACCTTTGTTGTGCAATTCAAATCACAAAGCATGGCCTGTAAATCTCATCAATTTCGATAGTAACCGTTGGTTTGGTTTGCCAAGTTATTATGTGCAAGAAATGTTCTCTAACAACCAGGGAACGAATGTGTTGCCATTCTCAGTAGAAAATAATCCAGCCATTGAAACTCCCGTAGGAATGGGTTGTATCGGTTTAGGTACCTGGATGAATTCTGCTGAATTTAAAGATGTTGTGGTTACAGCGCTTAACGGGAAGGTTTTGTTTAAACCCGATTTTGCAAAACTCGATCAGCATTGGAGACAAGCAGGAAAAGGCGATTGGAGTGCAAAAGATGGAGTGCTCAAGCAATCGGCATTGGAGCAAGGGGTGGGCATTTTTATGGGAGATTCTACGTGGAAAGACTATACCATCAGTTTGAAGGCTCGTAGGGTTTCTGGCGAGAATGGATTCAAAATATTCTTCCACAATAGGAATAATAATGAAAGTAACCGTTTCGAAGTAGGCGGTTGGAACAATTCTGTTACACACCTTGAAATGGGTATGGCAACTGTAGAAATGAAAGGTGAGGCCAAGATGGAACAATGGTACGATGTGAAAATTGAAATCAAAGGTAACAATGCCAAGGCTTATCTTGACGGAAAACTGTTTCAGGAAATTTCAGACAAAACCCTTGCTGTTAAAAGTCTGATCATGAGCGCTGTTAAAGACGACAAATCCGGTGATGTGATTCTTAAAGTTGTAAATGCTTCTGCCAAACCAATACAAACAGAAATTGATCTGAAAGATGCAAATTCTTTTACAGGGAAAGGGAAAGCCATTGTGCTTACATCGGCCAGTCCGCTCGACGAGAATACATTGGAAAATCCAAAGAAAGTGGTTCCGAAAACAGAAGATGTGAAATTAACGGGGGATGGTGTCAAGCGAACTTTCCCGGGCAATTCGCTCACAGTAATTCGGTTGGGCGCAAAATGATAGCTTCTTTTTTAATTTATATTTAAAATTCCTTACAAAATAAAGTCTATATTTATGAAAACAAATGGAGCTAATTTCAGAACTTTTTATCGCCCGCATCTATATATTGTCGCGTTAATATTGATATGTGTTAGCCTTCTTTCTGCTATTGAAACTTATGGTCAATATACCACCAATATTACCCCCATTGGGGGAGGTGGTTTTGTAACAGGTGTTATTACCCACCAGGCATCGGGTGATATTTATTGCCGTACTGATGTAGGCGGGGCTTACCGCTGGGATGCGGCAAACAATAATTGGATAGAATTACTTGACTGGGTGCCAGCTAATCAGAAGGGTTTCTCTGGGGTGGAGTCCTTGGCTGTGGATCCGCAAAATGCAAATAACGTTTACATGCTTTGCGGCATGGATTATTTTGATTATGGAAAAACAGCCATATTAAAATCTTCCGACAAAGGGAATTCATTTACGATTGTAGATGTAACCTCTAAGTTCAAAGCGCATGGAAACGGTATGGGACGCTCGACTGGAGAACGCCTCACTATAGATCCTCACAACAGCAACGTCCTTTACTGCGGAACCAGACGAAACGGATTATGGAAAAGTATAGATGGGGGTCTTACCTGGAACCTAGCATGGAATGGCGTAACTACGACCACAAATGACAATGGGATTTGCTTTGTCCTTTACGATCCTTTAAGCAGTGTAGTAAATGGAACGACGCAAACCATGTACATAGGAGTTTCCCGCATCGATGGTGCTAATATTTACAAGAGTACTGACGGGGGAATGACATTTACTGACATTTCACCTATTACGACTTTTATGCCTCACAGGGCTGCACTCGTAGGCAATACTATGTATGCTGTTTATGCCGACGCAGATGGCCCTTGGAATTGTGGTTCAGGCAGAGTTTACAAGCTCGACACTTTCACAGGCACTTGGACAAATGTAACGCCAAACGGCAACAATTATTCCTATGGAGGGGTAAGCGTTGATCCTTCCAATGCCAACAGGGTCGTAGTATCGACCATCAATAAGTACAACAATAATCAGTATGGGACCAGCTGGGGGGATTTTGTGTACTTATCTACAAATGGAGGAACAAGCTGGACACTCAAGAATGGGTCGAGTAGCAAGTATAATAACGACGGCATAAAATGGGCAAGTGGGATGCTGCACTGGGCAGGCTCCATAGAATTTACCCCTGGCAATGCGGCGGAGGTACGAGCAGTTTCCGGAAATGGTGTTTTTACCTGCTCCAATATTGATGCAACCAGCCCAAGCTGGAAATTTGATGTGAGAGGGCTGGAAGAAACAGGCGTAACAGGTGGGGTAAGTATCCCGGGCGGTCCGTTTATTTCCGTTTTCGGGGATATTACAGGTTTTGTACACAACAACCTTACCACTTATCCGGCGCAAACACATCAACCTGCCGATGGATCTAACTGGAGTGTTGATTATGCGGGAGCAAGCACAAACAATGTGGTGAGAGTTGGCAGCACTAAGCTTTACTATTCTGCCAATCAAGGATCTACATGGACGGCTTGCGCTTCCACTAAAGCCTCAGGAGGAAGTGCTTCCATCAGTGCGGATGGAAAAACGATACTTCATTGTCCCGGCGGATCCAGTTCTACCTATTATACCACTAACAGTGGGGGAACGTGGAACAACGTAACCGGAATGACGATATCGAATGCATTTCCTGTAGCCGATAAAGTAAACAGTAATTACTTTTACATTCACGATCTGTCTGCAGGAAAGATGTACGTATCTGGCAATAATGGCACCAGCTTCTCCGCTAGCGGTACTCCCGGTGCATCATCGGCTCCCTGGACGCAAACTTATATCCGTGTTGTACCCGGATATGAAGGGCATATATGGGTGCCATTGATTGACAATGGGTTAAAATATTCTACCGATCATGGGGCAACATTTACAAAGATTTCTAATGTTGCCAGTTGTAGCGCGGTAGGTATTGGTAAAGCGGATGTTTCTGCAACTTATCCCACTGTTTTTATCTGGGGAACGGTAGGTGGTGTGAACGGTATGTTCAGGTCAACAAACAAAGGAGCAAGCTGGACCCGTGTCAACGATAATGCTCACCAGTTCGGTGGTACCACCCTTGTATTTGGAGATATGAATGTCTTCGGTAGAGTATATATGTCGGGCACCTTAGGGCGAGGTTTGATTTATTGGGACCTTGATAGCCCTAATGCGATAGAATCCGAAAATGTCTTGAATGAGTTGGTTGTTTACCCCAATCCAACCCAGGCTGGAAAATTTTCAATAAAGATTCCAATGACATCCCAAAAAGCAACCATTCATATTTTTGACAACCAGGGTAGAATGCTATTTGAAAAGGTCATTAGTAATTACAATGGAAATTTAAATATTGATTCCGGATTGAAAAAGGGAATTTACCTTGTAAAGGTGACATCAGAAGGCTTGAACTTCGCTCAAAAGCTTATTGTACAATGATAATTGATGGGTAGTTCTATTAAATCTATTTGGGGAGATATTAACTCTCTGAATAGATTTGTAACGGTATTTTAAATCACTTTAAATATTATTTATTTATACCTTATTTATACTTTAGAAACTTTAATTCACTTATATTTCCCATGATATCAAAACCTATCCATATCGTTTTCCTTGGCTTACTGCTGTTGTTGCAAATGCAGTCAATGGCGCAAAGTTCATCGTTTTCAACCTATATGAACCCTGTGATCCCGGGAGCTCATGCTGATCCTACCCTGACCAGAATCGGCAAAGATTTCTATACCACCGGCTCCTCCTTTAGCCCAACACCTATCATCTACCATTCGACGGACCTTGTCCATTGGGAAGCTATCGCTCAACCGGTGAGCGCTACATGGTCGCTTTATGGCACGAGCAAATTTGATGGTTGCTGGGGTGGGCACATGGTATATTATAACAACAAGTACTGGGATTTCTTCGGGAACAGGGGTAACATGTATTTTACCACCGCCACCCAACCTGAAGGCCCCTGGAGCACGCCTGTTAAAGTGAAATGCCCTGCCTCTGTACCTGGTCTTGGAATGGACAATTCGATCTTTATAGACGATGATGGATTGTGGTACCTGTTGGTAAAAAACGGACAGGAAAACAACTGGATCCTTCAATTGGGCACCGATGGTCAACCCAAAGGCAATATCCTGGATTTACGTTGGATCAACCCTGCTCCCACTTACCCATTTGGTTGGGCTGAAGGGCCTACCATGTGGAAATACAAGGGGTATTACTACTACACTTTTGCCATCAATGCAGGAGGAGGCCAGAAAGTATTCAGAACCAAACAACTGGTGGCCGATAAGGCTGCATGGGAAAACCTGGGCGACTTCTTCAACGAGGCTGATCCGAAGAAATACCAGGCTCTTTTCACTGGACCCAACCACTGTTCGCCTGTTGTAATGCTCGATGACAGCACTTCGTGGGTCATTTCTCATTCGTACGCGTTTGCCAATGGCGGCGAGTGGCAAGGTTCTGGGCGGCAAGGTTTATTGAGTCGTGTGCGATACAACACAGCCGGGAAACCTGTGGCTGATTATCCAATCAACGAACCTTTTACGGCTCCGGTTTTGTCTTCCGGAGGCATCCCTTGGATGGTACCTCATGCCGACTTTTTCAACACAACAAAACTGAACCCCGAATGGTCAGTACTTGGATACGCTGCCCAACTGCCATGGTCATTGAGCGCCCGCCCGGGATGGGTGCGTCTTTCACCCAAAAACCTGCACAATACGATCATCAAGTACGATGCCGAGCACAATTACTCGCTGATCACCCGTCTTGATTTTGCCCCCAAAGCCTCCACCGATGAAGCTGGCATCCGCATCATGACTGGCCAGCAATCCTTATCGGCTTGCGTGTTCAGCACAGCCAGCGCCGCAGGAGAGCCAACCATCAAATTTACTTTCAATACCACCAGTTATGAAGTGCCCAACACCGCTGGAAATATAGTCTGGCTGAAACTGTCGCGTTACAACCATGTGTTGTCAGGCTTCTACAGCGCCAACGGGTTCGATTGGGTGCAGGTAGGTAAAACCATTGATGTGAAAAGCATGGATGTAGAGCAAGCCGATTTCAACGCCTGGACAGGCAACTACCAGGGACTGTACGTCAAGGGATTGGCCGCGGACTTTGACCTTTATGTGTACCGCGATGCCTATACTTCCATATTGGCCGAATGCCCTGCCAACCAATGGGGCACCACACGGAGTGTCTCAGGAGTCAGCGCACTGGATCAGATTCATACCAACGATTGGGCCCTGTATGCAGGTGTCGAATTTGGCGATGCAGATTACCCCGTAAAGGCGCTGTCGTTTGAAGCCAATGCCTCGTCGGTTGCCCCAACCGGGGTCATAGAAGTGTGGCTCGATTCGATTCAAACAGGCAGGAAGATCGGTGAATGCCCCATTACGACGACTGGAAGCCTGAGCACCTACAAATTATTTTCTATCGACATTCCAGAAGTAACTGGCAACCACGATGTGTATCTGAAATTCAGGGGCGAAGGAACTGGTAAACTATTTCAGCTTAAATCGTTCCGCTTTTTGGGTAAGCTCAAACAAGTAACGGCCAATCAGTCTATCCTGCCCGCAACAATGCAGTTTACCGTATTTCCCAACCCTGCCGATCAGCAATTTACAGTCAGCAGCAAGGAGCCCTTTTCAAGGGTGAGAATCCTGTATTTAGACGGCCAGGTAGCCGGTCAATTTAGATACCCCCAGCCTGTCCTGACAAGTACCATTACTTTTCATCCTGCTCCTGGTACCTATTTCCTTGAAATTACCACCAACAAGGGAACAAGATGTACGAAGCTGGTTGTTTTGTAAATGGAAGTGCCTAAAGTACTTGAAGTGGTACGATCTTAAACGCCAGGCACTTCTTCCTACTTTAGGCACTTTAGCTCACTTTAGTCACTTCTTCTCTCAGGCACTTTCCTCCAATTCAACTTTTATAGGTTCACTCTTTTTCTCCACGGGCAGCGTAAAATAAAAGGTGGAGCCTTTATTATCTGTACTTTCAAAACATACTTCACCACCAATTTTTTCTACAAAACCCTTTACCAACAATAGTCCTATCCCTGCTCTTTTGTAATCGTTGACGATTTTTGAAATATTGGCTACAACGACATCGCCGTCATTCCCACGTCTAGTATGGCTTTGATGTGAAAATGGCAAATAAATAATCGGCTTTCAATCGCCTTGCACATCCATAAATGTAGATTATTATATATCTTGCAGGCAAAAATTAAAACATATGGCAGCACATAAAGGTAATGACTATGGCAAAAGACCTTGATTTAAAAATGGCGTGAGAATTGGAAATGAGCGTGTTGATGTATCAAATCGTGTATCAAATAAAAAAGAGCTACAAGGAATTCACCTCGTAACTCTTTGATTTTTAAGTGGGCCCAACTGGGCTTGAACCAGTGACTCCCTGATTATGAGTCAGGTGCTCTAACCAACTGAGCTATAGGCCCTGAATTTATGTGGATTGGTTTTTATTCCTTCAGGTTGAAAATGCAAATACGGATAATGCTGAACGCTTTTTTTCGGTTTGCAAGTTTACAGAATTCGGCGGTATTTTACAAGTAAAATTATCAAATTTCAAATGTTTATAATGCACTCGTTTCGTTCGATTCCTTTTCAGGGACGATGGCTGGCTCTTCGTTGGCAATTGCATTCTCATCCACATGTTTTATTTCCTTGGAAGTAAGTTCGCTGAACTCCTTGCGGTAGAAGATAATGATGGAAAAGATGCCCACCGAAATGGAGGAATCGGCCACATTGAACACCGGGCGGAAGAACTGGAAATCGCTGCCACCAGCGAAGGGAACCCAGTCGGGATACACACCCGAGAACATGGGGAAATAAAACATGTCCACTACCCTGCCATGCAGAAAGGAGGCATAACCACCTCCGGAAGGAAATAAAGTAGCCACCTGGCCGTAGCTGTCGCTAAAGATCAGGCCGTAAAAAGCGCTGTCGATGATGTTACCAATGGCTCCCGCGAAGATGAGCGAAGCACAGGCGATGAAACCCATGGGAATGTCTTTTTTGACCAGTTTCAGGATGTAATAGCCGATTCCAAACACGGCTGCTACTCGGAACAGGCTCAGGAATATCTTCCCGTATTCGCCTCCAAATTCGAAGCCAAAGGCCATTCCATTGTTTTCGACAAAATGGATGATGAACCATCTCCCAATGACTGGGAATTCGTCGCCAATGGCCATGTTTGTTTTGATCCAAATCTTCAGGATTTGATCGACCAGCAAGACCAGAACAACGATGAGCGCTGACTTTTGTAATTTTGACATGCTTAACTGTTATAAAAAAATGATTGAAAGTATTGCTCTTCCAATCATTTGATCCGATATTTCAAGAGTTTTACTTTTGGTTGTTTTTCGCATCAATGCTAAGGGTAGCATGGGGCACAGCCCGTAATCGTTCCTTAGAAATGAGCTTGCCCGTCTCGCGGCAAATGCCATAGGTTTTGTTTTCAATCCGAACCAGGGCAGCCTGCAAATACTGAATAAACTTCTGCTGACGTTGGGCCAGTTTGCCGGCTTCCTCTTTGGATAAAGTGGCAGCACCTTCTTCCAGCACCTTAAATGTAGGAGAAGTGTCCTGGGTGTCATTCCCGTCGCTCTGAGTGATGGAACTCTTGTACATCACATAGTCCTTCTGAGCTTTTTCGAGTTTATCAAGAATTAGCAATTTAAATTCGACTAACTCATCATCCGAATATCTATTTTTTTCAGTCATGGCGTTAAAACTTTAATTTCGAGCAGTGCAAATGTAATCTAATGCGCTTCCCATCCTATAAAAGTATAAAAAATATTTTAATTCAAGTAGTCAATCAATCATGCATTTAGATGTTCTATCTCAAGAATGTTTTTCAACCAATAGAATTGCTTCCAGATCGGTGTCAATTTCAACCGTATGGGCCGACGACTGATTGATCAGATCAACCATAACCAATTCACTTGCAAGTGTTTGATTGCTGATATAATCACGATAATTCTCGACTGCCAGGTTGAACCGTTCGTTCTTCTGAATCTTCAGGGTGATACGGTCGGTGACTTCGAAGTCACTATCTTTCCGAATGTTCTGAATTTTGTTGATGAACTCACGGGCAATTCCTTCTTGCTTGAGTTCTTCGGTCAGGTTGATGTCGAGGGCAATGGTCAAACCACCTTCGCTGGCTACCAGCCAGCCGGGAACATCTTCAGTCTGTATTTCAACATCTTCGAGGCTCAGAACAATGGGTTCACCATTAATGTTCAAATCAAAGCTTCCCAATCGTTCCAGTTGGCTGATATCTTCCTGGGTGAAGCCTGTAATCTCACCGGCAATCTGTTTCATCTGCTTCCCATACTTTGGCCCCAGGGTCTTGAAGTTGGCCTTTATCTTTTTACTGATGATGCCTGCTGCATCACTCAGGTATTCAACTTCCTTCACATTGACTTCTGAAAGGATGATGCTCTTAACGGCATCAAATTTCTCCTGGAAGCCATTGTTTAAAACAGGGATCATGATTTTGGCCAGCGGCTGACGTACCTTCAGTTTTTCCTTGCGGCGCAGGCTTAAGATCATCGAGGAAGCTTTCTGGGCAATGGCCATGCGGTCTTCCAGGTCACGGTCAATGAGAGTCTCATCGGCCACGGGAAAATCGGCCAGGTGAACACTTTGATCGATCTCTTTGGCTGTAATCTTATTGAGGTCGGTATAAAGCAAATCAGCAAAGAAAGGCGCCATGGGAGCTGCCAGCTTGGCCACGGTGCTCAGACAGGTATAAAGGGTCTGGTAGGCCGATACTTTGTCCTGATCGTACGATCCACCCCAATAACGGCGGCGGCTCAGGCGAACAAACCAGTTACTCAGGTTCTCGCCTACAAAATCGGATATGGCACGTCCTGCCCTGGTGGGCTCGTAAGTCTCATAACATTCGGCTACTTCCTTGACCAGTGAATTGAGCAGAGAAATGATCCAGCGGTCCAGTTCTGATCTTTCAGAAACAGGAATTTCAGCCTCTGCATAGCAAAAGCCGTCGATGTTGGCATACATCGCGAAAAAATTATAGGTATTGTACAGCGTGCCGAAGAACTTGCGTTTGACTTCGTCCACACCGTTGATATCGAATTTCAGGTTGTCCCATGGCTGCGAGTTGGTCAGCATGTACCAGCGCAGCGGATCGGAACCATGCTCCTCGATGGCAGCAAACGGTTCGACAGCATTGCCCAGTCGTTTGGACATCTTGTTGCCACTCTTATCGAGTACCAGCCCGTTGGAGATGATATTCTTAAAGGCTACCGACTCATCGATCATCGTAGCAATGGCATGAAGTGTAAAGAACCATCCACGTGTCTGGTCTACCCCTTCGGCAATAAAATCGGCGGGGAATACCTCGTTGAACTTTTCCTTGTGCTCGAACGGGAAGTGACGCTGGGCATAGGGCATGGCGCCTGAATCGAACCATACGTCAATCAGATCGGGCTCGCGGAACATCTTTTTGCCAGTAGCCGATACCAGGAAGATATCGTCGACAAAGGGACGGTGCAAGTCGATCTTCTTGTAATTCTCTTCTGAATTGTTCCCAACCTCGAATCCTGCGAATATATTTTTCTCCATCATGCCAGCGGTAACAGCGGCATCAATTTCTTTCATCAAATCTTCAACGGAACCGATGCATTTGATTTCCGACCCATCTTCGGTGCGCCAGATGGGAAGCGGTGTTCCCCAAAAGCGCGAGCGGCTCAGGTTCCAGTCCACCAGGTTTTCCAACCAGTTGCCAAACCTGCCAGTACCTGTAGAGGCTGGTTTCCAGCTGATGGTATTGTTGAGGGCCATCATCTTGTCTTTGACAGCCGTCGTTTTGATGAACCACGAATCCAGCGGGTAGTAAAGAATTGGCTTGTCGGTTCTCCAGCAATGCGGATAGCTGTGCACGTGTTTTTCAACCTTGAAGGCCTTGTTTTCTTTTTTGAGCATCACCGAGATGTCGATATCGACCGTTGCATCCTCTTCAGTGAGCGTTTCGTCGTATTCATTTTTCACATAGCGGCCAGCAAATTCAGCGTATGTTTTCAGGTTCACCTGATCGGCTACAAACTGAGAGTCCATGTTTTTAACCAAAAAGAATCGTCCGTTGCGGTCAACCAGCGGCTGGCGCTTGCCTTCCAGATCAGTCACAATCAAGGGAGCAATTCCATTTTGCTTGGCCACGCGATCATCATCTGCTCCAAATGTAGGAGCGATATGTACGATCCCTGTTCCATCTTCGGTCGTTACAAAATCACCTGTAATTACTCGGAAAGCATCCCCTATCGGTTTTACCCAGTTGATCAATTGTTCGTAATTGACCCCCTGAAGTTCAGTGCCGGTGTATTCTCCCAGCACGCGGTAAGGTATTTTCTTGTCCCCCTGGGCATAATCTTCCAAAGGAAGCTCTTCGCTTTTTGGATCAAAATGCATAGCCAGCAGGTTCTTGGCCAATATCAAGGTAACAGGCTCACCGGTATATGGATTGAAAGATCTAACTTTCAGATAAGTAATTTTCGGGCCTACACACAAAGCCGTGTTGGAGGGCAGTGTCCATGGCGTAGTGGTCCAGGCAAGGAAATACAAATCGGTCTCTACATTTTGGTAGAGGAATTCAGATTTTTCATCCCTGATGGCCTTGAACTGGGCGATGGCAGTGGTATCTTTCACATCACGGTAACAACCCGGCTGGTTCAGCTCATGAGAGCTTAGGCCCGTGCCGGCAGCAGGAGAGAAAGGCTGGATGCTATAGCCCTTGTACAGCAAATCTTTTTCGAAAAGTTGTTTGAGCAACCACCACACCGTTTCCATGTAGCGGCTGTCGTAGGTGATATACGGATCGTCCATATTCACCCAGTAGCCCATCTGGCGGGTCAGCTCTTCCCATTCGCGGGTATATTTCATCACCTCGGTGCGGCAGGCAGCATTGTATTCCTCGATGCTGATTTTCTTGCCGATGTCATCCTTGGTAATTCCCAATGATTTTTCAACGCTCAGTTCAACAGGCAGTCCATGGGTATCCCATCCGGCTTTGCGGTGAACGCGGAAGCCTTTCATGGTCTTGTATCGGCAAAAAGTATCCTTGATGGCACGTGCCATCAAATGGTGAATGCCGGGCATTCCATTGGCTGAGGGAGGTCCTTCATAAAACACAAAGGTCGGATGACCTTCACGGGTAGAAATACTTTTGTGAAATGTATCGTCGTCTTCCCATTTTTTCAATACTTCCTTATTGATCGTGGAAAGGTCTAACTGTTTGTATACCTGAAATTTATTGCTCATCGAAAACGATTTTACTGCCTTATTTTTTAAAAGGTACAAATATAGAAAAATTTAGTATGCGAAAATTAAAAGGTTTCATGAGGAATAAGGCCTATGCTTTTGTTTAGAATGCCAGTACATAATAGAGGGATGAATGGCAAAATAAGAAATTTACAGTTCCATTAAATTCAGGCAAAATTCATAACTTTATACCGGATTTAATGATTACAATTATGAATACCATTCAGTTGAAACAAGAACTTATTCAAAAGATATCCAGAATTGAAGACACCGACTTTCTTAATGCCATTAAAACCATTTTGGACTACAAGACTAAAGATGCTTTTAATGAATTAACTGCTGATCAGGAGAAAGAATTGCTTTTTGCAAGTAAAGAAGCAAAAAAAGACAACGTAATTTCACAATCGGAAATGGATCAAAAAGTAGAACAATGGCTAAGCGAGAAGTAGTCTGGACCAGAGATTCTGAAATTCAATTACAAGAAATTCTTGAATTCTTCACTAAGTGAGATTAGCCATAAAGAATTTCAGTAATTTGAATATTAGTTGTAATTTTGAGGCATAGATTAAAATAAATTGAAATGGAAGCAAATCAAGTAAAACTATTGGCAACCTTAGCCAAGAAAATCAAGTCTGAAGAAAAGGATAGGACTAAAGTTCTGGCTTCACTTCAATCTGCAAAAATATTGACAAAAAGCGAAAACTTTACAGCTCATTTCAAAAACTTAAATAAAGTCTTTGCTATTGATAAATAATGTACCAAAGAAGACCAAACCTTACGATTGGATTTCATGGATGTGACCAATCTGTGAGAGATCAGTTAGTAGCCATCCCAGATAAAGTTAAAAAGAGTCATGAAATCTATGACTGGCTTGGCAATGGATTCTATGTGTGGGAAAACAATTTGGCAAGAGCTTATAAATGGGCTTTAGATAAACAGGAAAGAGGAACGCTAAAAATTCCATCTGTTGTTGGTGTTGTTTACCAATTAGATTATTGTTTAGATTTTACAGACTCCGAATTCATTGACATCCTTTCTTCTTATTATGAATTGATGAAAGATGATTTGTCCATAGCGGGAAAAAATACACCTCAAAATAGAAACTTACCCAAAGATGAATTTCACGATTTAATATTCAGAGAACTTGATTGTGCTGTGATTGAGTATCTGCATCAAAAGATTGGAGAACAAATAAATTTAGATATTGCTACCAAAGGATATAGTGAATATAAACACTTTGATACTGTAAGAGGTATTTTTACCGAAGGTGGGCCTGC
>DASXUZ010000131.1:0-31044 GCA_036504555.1 Prolixibacteraceae bacterium
AAATGTTGCTGTAGTTCCACCGGGAGCGGCTGCACATAGAGTCAGTGTAGCGTCTGATAAATCCGGTACAGGCTGGACGTGCAGTGTAATGGTGGCAACATCGGTACAGGTTGCAGCAGAAGCGGTATAGTATGCGGTAACTGTAACTGTTGCATTGTTTGCAGCCGTGTAAGCAGCTGGCGTGTCAATTATCGTGTTGCCGTTCTTGTAGACAACAGTCATTTGCGAGGTAACCCCTGTTGCAGCTGTTGTGAGGTCAAATGTTGCCGTAGTTCCACCGGGAGCGGCTGCACATAGAGTCAGTGTAGCGTCTGCCAAGTCCGGTACAGGCTGGACGTGAAGTGTAATTGTAGCTACGTCGGTACAGGTTGCAGATTGACCATTAAAGTATGCAGTAACAGTCACTGTGGCACCATTGGAAGCCGTGTAAGCAGTCGGAGTGTCAATTATCGTGTTGCCGTTTTTGTAGACAACAGTCATGGTAGTGGTATTCACTCCGGTTGTTGCAGTTGTGAGGTCGAATGTTGCAGTGGTTCCACCGGGTGTAGCAGCACATAAAGTAAGGCTAGCATCTGACAAATCAGGAGGTAAACAATAATAATTACCAAAGTTTTGGTTTGTATAGGATGGCGTTGTAGCAGAAACTACAAGCGGACCATAGTAGCCGTTAGTTGGCAAAGTCTGGGTCCAGTTATCCTGATTCACTTCACGCACATAATAAGTACCCGGGGTGACCGAGAAGTAGTAGAAGCCTACCGGATCGATTATACCGTTGCCATCCTGATCGTCGGTCGTACCGTTCGAGGTCAGAACGCAGCCCAGGTTGCCGTTGTTCGGATCGCTGTCGCTGTCGAGGCAGATCGTCCAACTGGCAAGGCCCGGCTCACCGGCATCCATCGTACTGTTATTATTCAGGTCACTGAACTTCAGGCCGCTGATCTCACCTGGAATGATCGCGCTGGGCGCAAGCTGGAGTGACGTTGCGCCTGAATTGCCTATTTGGACGGTCGTCTGTAGCGAGCCACCCGACCAGGCATTGGCGCCGTTGGTCTTCCCTTTACCCTGATTGGGCACCTCGCCAGGCTTGGCAATATAGAGACCGTAGTAGACCGCCGCGTAGCCATTGGGGGTTGTCGTTCCGGTATAGGTGAACGTGATCGTGACATTCCCATCCTTGGAATTAGTGCCTGTATAGGTCACGGCGCTGATGCTCGTGATGTTGGCATCGACCGTGTAGAAAGAACCTGCGTGCATCCCTCCGCCATTAGTGAACGAGTTGTCTTCAAGAGGTGTGATCGCAGGTGTGGCCCAATCGAAGACCGAAGGCAGCCGGCTCAAATCGTATTGCGTCATGTACGCGAAGCCACCTGCGTCAGTGTTGTCCTGGTACCAGTTGTACGTGACGTTGAACGAGTAGGACTGCCCATTCACGAGTTGTGCGTTGTTAGACGCCCCATACATGAAGACGTGTGGGATGACCTCGCCCTCAAAGTAGTTCGACTTGTTATCGTTCAGGATGTTGTTGTTCCAGTCGCCGGGCAGGGGTTCGTCCGACCAGTGTGCGTAAGGTTTGGAATAGCTTCCCGCAGCATCGGTAAAGGTGGTAGTTGCTACTTTGCCAGAGGTTTGCCCGGTAGCGGTGAGCAGGAAGGATTCACCCAGATCAGCAGGATCTACCTTGTAGCTATTGTTAGAAATATTGCCATCGTTATCGGCAACAGCAGAGAGGTATTCGTCGGGATGGACGAAAATTAGATGGTCAAGCACCATATTGACAGTTTCGCCGGCTTGAAATCCTGTTCCAGTAACAGTTACCGTTTCGCCTGGCATATAATCAGACTTGTCTGTTGTTACCGTCTGGGCCATTCCATTTATACTCATGGACATCAATAACCCAAGGAATATCGGTAGCAAAACACTTTTTAATCGAAGATAGAAATTGTTTTTCATAATTGATAGAATTTGCAATGTTACATTTTCCAATTTATCGTAAAATGCCTGTTGGCATTGCAGCCCGGGGAGCTTTTGATCGGAATTCGGGCATCGTTCAAATTAATATTTGCCCGAAACCTGATCAATTCGATTATTCAGATTTTTGTTGGATGATTCATTGTCCTGGTAGTTGATCAATTGAAGTAGAATCCTTCATCCACCAAATGAGTAGAGAGCTATACCTTTTTTTTTGTTTGGTATTTTATTTACCATTCAATTAAAAAATATATTGGTAAAGAATACTGTATTTAGCCTTGCAGGCTGTTAAGGAGGTGGACCATAAGAAAGTAATATCCTTTTATTACTTTCAATGTAAATTTTCCTCATAACTTTCTTGTTTAAATTTGCTTAATGAAAGTTACTTCAAAAAGTTAGGCAGGACAATCCGTAGTTCAACGGAAAAATTAGCTGGGAATTTCTCGTAGAAAAACATCCGTATTTTTGGGTAAGTAATTTTACGGATATGGAGATTTCAGGAATTGTAAAATGAATATTTTTCAGGTAATCGTATTCAATTCAAATGATTTTGAATGGCATATTTAACCAATTCAGCAGTCGATTTAATTTTAAGCTTGGCAAGAATGTTTTTTTTGTGTGTTTCAACGGTTCGCGGACTAATATATAGTCCTATTCCAATTTCCTTGTGCGTTAGTCCATTACATATTAATTTGCAAACCGACATTTCCCTTGAAGTTAAGTGGCCTCTATGATATTGTGCACTACGGTTTTCCCGATCAAATTGCAACTCTTCTTTTAATAGCTTTAAAATGCCATCAGGGAAATATTCCCTCCCGCTGGCAACCCGGTCAATTGCATTGATGAGTTCTGGAAATGTTGTATCGAAAAACACAAATCCCATCACGCCCATTACGATTAAATCTCTTATGTGATCGGTGCAATCTTCATCGAGACAGAGCAAAACCGGAATTTGGGGATAATCATTTCTTAATCTTTGAAGCGATTTGATCGACGAATCATTGCAATGAGAAAGGTCTAATAAGATTACGTCGGGGGTGACGCTTTTTAAGTGTTGGAAAAGTTCCTCCCAATGACTGGCTTCTCCAACTACCTGGAATTGTTCCTTTTCTAACAAGGATTTTATTCCATGGCTAAAGATGGAGAAATTAAAAAAAATCAATATTTTAGGTATGCCTGTCATCTCCAAGTTCTGTTACAGTTCTAGATAAAACGACACTATATATTTAATAATATCCAACATTCGAATCCGATGAAGTCTGCTATGATCAAAGATACGCTATTTCTGAGAGAAATAAAAATATAAAATCACAATTGTATTTAATTATCAGTTACTTACATCATATGATAAAGTCATTCCTAAGCCCAGATCATGCAGGCTAAGAGCACTGGTTTTACCCCTTTTATATCATATATAAAGGGCTCAGACATGTAAGAAAATAGCTGGTATTGATGATAACAATCGTGCACGACCTGCAGCTCAAGGGAAGGTTCCGGAAGTTTCATAACCTTGCAAATTTCAGGGCATAAAAAAAGCCAGTGTAAAAACACTGGCTTTTAATAGTAGCGGGGGCCAGACTCGAACTGACGGCCTTTGGGTTATGAGCCCAACGAGCTACCAACTGCTCCACCCCGCAATGTATCTTTGATCTTTGAATCGTCGTTTTTAGAACCTTGCCCGGCTTGTGATATTCTTGCTAAGCGGTTGCAAATATAGGCCATTTGTTTAAATATTCCTAATGTGGGCTTAAATTTTTTTTACTTAATCTTCCCAGCACTCGTTAAAAAGTATTAATAAACCGGTTGCAGGATTATTTTTCTCTAAATCTTGTTAATTTTGTTGTTCGAAAATAGGAATAATGAACAGAAAAGAGCTGAGAAAGAAGATATTTCAGATGCTGAAGGACCATTATCGTCTGATCATTTACAATGATTCGACGATTCAGACCGTCTGGAGTATTAAACTGACTCCAATAAAAGTGGCCACGCTGGGAGGTTTGGGAGCCATCCTGTTAATTTTACTCACAACCATTATTATCGCCTACACCCCCTTGCGCGAAAATATTCCGGGTTATCCGAGTGCCAAAATCAGGCAACAGATCATCCTGAATTATATGTTGGTGGATTCACTGGAGAACGAAATCAAGACCCGGGATAATTATTTTGAAAAGATCACTACTTTGATTCAGGGCGATGTCCCGGCAGAGGAGACCCAGCCAATCGACACGGGAACGAAAATACAGCAAGTTAAATTCAAAAACTTAAATGCGGATTCTGTATTCAAGGATAACTTACTGGAGGAAAAACAGAGCCTGTCAATTTCCAAGAACCCAAAACGCCTGCCAAGCATCGCCAGTATTCACTTCTTCACCCCCCTTCGCGGATTGATCACCAATAAATTCAATCCAAAAACTGATCACCTGGCAGTGGATGTAGTAGGCAGTCTAAATGCAAGAATCTCAAGTGTGCTCGATGGAACGGTCATCTTTGCAGGCTGGACCATGGATACCGGCTATTCGATTTATGTCCAGCACGAAAACAACATGGTTTCAGCCTACAAGCACAATGGGGAACTATTAAAGGCCGAAGGCGACATGGTGAAAGCCGGCGATGTAATTGCCATCATGGGCAACAGTGGCGAACTGACTACTGGCCCGCATCTGCATTTTGAACTGTGGCACAACGGAATTGCACTTGATCCTGAAATGTATATTGATTTTTAAGCTGTTTTATGAAGAAACGAATTGCGATTCTGGGATCCACCGGATCAATCGGTACTCAAACATTGGAGGTAATTGCACAAAATCCCGATCATTTTGAGGTGGAAGTGTTGACAGCCAATAACAATATCGAGTTGTTAATCCAACAGGCCAAACAATTTCAGCCCAACGTGGTGGTGATTACCAACAACTGTCATTACGACCTGTTGAAGGAGGCACTGAAGGCTGAACCGATCAAAATATACGCCGGCAAGGAAGCCCTTGAACAGGTGGTACAGATGGACACCATCGATGTGGTGCTTACGGCCATGGTCGGTTACGCAGGCTTAATTCCCACCTGTAATGCCATCAAGGCCGGCAAGCACATCGCCCTGGCCAACAAAGAAACGATGGTGGTCGCTGGTGAAATTATCAATCAGCTGGCCATCGAGCACAAGGTCAATATTTATCCTGTTGACTCGGAACATTCAGCCATCTTCCAGTGTTTGGTGGGAGAGTTCAACAATGAAGTGGAAAAAATATACCTCACCGCTTCCGGGGGACCCTTCAGGGGGTTCACGCCCGAACAACTGGCCACTGTTACCAAGGCCGATGCCTTGAAACATCCCAATTGGCAGATGGGTGCAAAGATTACCATCGATTCGGCTTCGATGATGAATAAAGGCTTTGAAGTGATCGAAGCCAAATGGCTTTTTGGCTTAAAGGCCGAACAAATCGATGTGGTGGTTCATCCGCAAAGCATTATCCATTCCATCGTTCAGTTTCGCGACGGATCGATGAAAGCCCAGATGGGTTTACCCGATATGAAGCTCCCGATTCAATATGCCCTGAGTTTTCCCCAAAGGTTGGACTCTGAATTCAAACGATTCAGCTTTTTAGATTACCCAAAACTGACTTTCGAACAGCCAAATACGAAAAAATTTCGTAACCTTGCACTTGCTTTTGAAGCTTTAAATCAGGGCGGGAACATGCCCTGCATTTTGAATGCAGCTAACGAAGTGGTGGTACAGGCTTTTCTGAGTGATCGGATTAGTTTTCTGCAAATGCCTGAAATCATTGAAAAAGTCATGGACAAGGCAACATTTATCAAAAATCCGAACCTGGATGATTATATCCAAACGGACAAGGAAATACGCATAGTAACAGCTGCCATGGTTAAAAATCAGGCAATAAAGATTTAATAACAGAAAAATTATTCGATGGAAGTAGTACTTATAAAAGCGGCACAACTCATTTTAAGTTTATCAATATTGGTGATTATTCACGAATTCGGGCACTTTTTGCTCGCCCGTGCATTTAAAACCCGTGTCGAAAAATTCTATTTGTTTTTTGATCCCTGGTTCTCTCTCTTTAAGGTTAAAAAAGGGGATACCGAATATGGCGTTGGCTGGTTACCATTGGGCGGATATGTGAAGATTTCAGGGATGATCGACGAATCGATGGACAAAGAGGCCATGAAACTACCTCCTCAACCTTATGAATTCAGGGCCAAGAAATCCTGGCAGCGGTTGCTGATCATGATTGGCGGGGTGGTCATGAATTTTATCCTGGCTTTCATTATTTACATCGGCATCCTATATGCCTGGGGAGAACAATACCTTCCAACCGAGAACGTGAAATATGGCATTGAAGTTGATTCCATTGGACAACGCATTGGTCTTCAGAATGGAGATAAAATCCTGTCGGTGGGCAACAAAAAAGTGGAGGATTTTCACCAGATCATTCCCACGGTCATTCTGGACCATGCGCCCGATATCCAGGTGGAGCGAAATGGGGAGCAGGTCAATGTGCCCATTTCGGATGAAGACATTGCCCTGTTAATTAAAAGTAGGGGCGTATTGACCTTTAGCATGCCCTTCTACTATGTGATCGATAAATTTCAAAAAGAATCGGTAGCCAAAGCGGCAGGCATGCAGGAAGGCGACCAGATTGTTGGGATTAATGATCAAAAATATGCTTATAACTACCAGTTTAAGAAAACTCTGAGAGACAGCATTGGCAAAACTGTTGCCATCAATGTACTGAGAAAGAACCAGGAAATGAGCTTTCCTGTCACCATTCCTGCATCGGGTATGCTTGGCATACAGCTCTCTCAACCAGATATGGAAAAGATATTTGAATTTAAAACCATTAAATATGGTTTGATTGAATCGATTCCCGCTGGAATCCGTAAAGGAATCAGTACCATAGGTGACTATTTGAAACAACTGAAACTGATCTTTTCACCCAAGACCAAGGCCTATGAAAGCTTGGGCGGGTTTATAATGATTGGAAATATTTTTCCCGGGATGTGGAACTGGTACTCCTTTTGGAATATGACGGCCTTTCTGTCCATTATCCTGGGGGTGATGAATCTCCTGCCAATTCCGGCCCTGGACGGCGGGCATGTGATGTTCCTGCTTTTTGAAATCATCACCGGCCGCAAGCCTGGCGATAAATTTCTGGAGTATGCGCAGATTGCCGGAATGGTGCTGTTGCTTTCACTCGTATTGTATGCGAACGGAAACGATCTATTTAAACTTTTTAAATAAATATTTCGAGTATTTATTTTTGTATTTTTGCAAAGAATCATTTAAACTTTAATAACATGAACTTATTAATTATTGCCGGTGTTATTGGTCCTCAGGAACTTATTGTCGTTTTGGTCGTGGTTGTATTGATGTTTGGTGGAACCAAGATACCAGAATTGATGAAAGGACTGGGCAAGGGGATCAAGGAATTTAAGAATGCATCAAAAGCAGATGATGAAGATCCAAAGAAAGACGCTGAAAAGATTGAAAAATAATAAAGAATCCCGCCGGTAGCGGGGTTTTTTTTTACCGATTCACCCCATAGAGATTAGCAAGTACAGGTGGGTTAATCCTTTTATTCTGGTAGGGTTTTTGTTGTCCAAATTGTACACAAACAACATGATTCACATGAAAAGGGTTTTGTTAAAGGCTTCTGTTTTAATCCTTTTGGCCTTTGTTTTGGATGCATGCAACCTGAAAAAGGAGGCAAAAATGGAAACAATCACTGGCAAGTCAAATTCCGTTGTGATTGTCATTGGCCAGGAAATCTGGAAAGGCGAAGGAGGGGCCCTGATCAAACAAGTCCTTGCTCAGCCTCAATCGGCACTGCCACAGGAAGAACCTATCTTTACCCTGATCAACGTACCCCCTGAAGCGTTTATCAATTTATTCAAGTCAAGCCGCAACATCATCACCGTTAAAATCTCATCGACCTACAGCGAACCAAAGGTTGAATTCACCAACGATACCTGGGCTTACCCGCAGGCGATCGTAAATATTCAGGCCAGTTCGACCGAGAATTTCAAAGAAATATTCAATCAGAACAGTGATCAAATTATCCGGTATTTCCTCAAAGCCGAGAAAGACCGTTTAAAGAAAACGTATTTAAAGGCCCACGAAAAAGCCGTTTACAATACCCTGCTGAAAGATTTTAAAATTAAGTTATACGTTCCCTCCGGTTTCAACATCGTGAAGAAAGACTCCAGTTTTGTATGGATCAGGTACGATACCCCCTTGATTTACCAAAGCGTGGTGGTATATTCATACCCCTATGACTCTGACAGTACCTTTACCCTGAAATATCAATTGGCAAAACGCAATGAGTTCATGCGTAAAAATATTCCCGGACCTACTGCAGGGAGTTATATGTCGACCGATATGGAATTCCCCCAGGATTTTAATATCCTGAGCTACAACGGAAATTATGCCTGTGAGACCCGGGGATTGTGGCGGCTGGAACATGATTTTATGGGAGGCCCATTCGTCAGCCTTTCGGTCCTGGATGCCAGCCGGCGCAGGGTTGTTACCGTTGAAGGCCATGTCTATGCCCCCAAAAACGATAAAAGAAATTATTTGCGCCAGGTGGAAGCCATGATTTATTCACTTGAGTTTCCAAGCCAGAAGGTCAACGACAAAATCATCAAGCAACTCGGAAGCGGCAATTAAACCGTCCATCTCTTGCCGTGAATTCAGCCTTCCAGCAGTTCCAAGGTTTTAAACCCTGGGGTAGCTGGAAGGCTGAATTTTGTTATTCAGACACCAAGTCCTTCCAATTGACCAGGCCTGAGTTTTGTGTCCTTCCTCAATTGACCCACATCCCGAAGGTAATATTCATTCCGGCACGAGCGCTTCAATGCTGGTTTGCCTCTTCAAGGGGCGGACCCAGCCACTCCCTACGAGCTTTTAACCCAGCTTGCCAGGGCCCAGTGACCGGCTTTTTTTGAGTGAATTTTTAGTTGCCAGGTATTTGGATTATTCGAAGATTATTCGAAGGTTATTCGAAGATTATTCGAAGATGGTTCGAGTGTATTCGAATAAATATCGAATAGCCTTCGAATAACCAATCAATAATCTTCGAATAAGCCAAGTACCCGAAGATTGTCCAGAAACGGGTTGCCTGCGTTGAATGGAATTTGGGTGAAGTTGGAACCAGGCTTTGAAAAAAAAGGGCAGTATGGTTTCACCTAGGTGAAACCATACTACCCTTTTTTTGTAGTTAGTTTTTTGAACCGGTAGCGGTGACTTGTTCTTGAGCGCTGAGCATTAAAAGAAATCTTCCGAATTGTCGAGGCTCTGTTCGATGCTCTCCGGGTCATCGCAGTTGATGTTCACCGAAAAGTTGGCAGGTCGATCAAATGCTGATTCATCGCGGTAGGGTAGGCTTCGGTCAGCATACACTTTGCGCATGAAGTATCCCCAGATGGGAAGGGCCATGCTGGCACCTTGCCCTGATTGCAGATCTTCAAAATGGATGCCTCTTAGTTCACCGCCAGTCCACGAACCATTGACCAATTGAGGGGTAATTCCAATAAACCAGCCATCGGATTGGTTCTGGGTAGTGCCTGTTTTGGCGGCAATGGGGCCTTTGAAGCCGCCGTAGGCTGGGTTCCAGCGCAGTCTGCCGCCAGAGCCGGCATCCACCACCCCACGCATGAGTTCAATCATCAGGTAGGCCGTTTGTTCATCAATGGCATCATGTTTCTCGGGCAGGAAGGAGGAGATCACGTTCCCATGCCGGTCTTCTATGCGGGTGACAAAAATTGGTTTGGTAAATACACCCCGGTTGGCGAAGGTGCCATAAGCGCCCACCATTTCATAAAGGGTCACATCGGAGGTTCCAAGAAACATGGAAGGGACTGGGTCAATGGGACTGTACACGCCCATCTTTTTCATCACATCGGCCACCGATTGTGGATTGTATTGTTTCATCACCCAGGCCGATACCTGGTTGACCGAATGGGCCAAACCCCATTTCAGGGTCACCATCTTGTCATCAAACTTGGTAGGCGAGGAGTTCCTGGCTTCCCAAATACGGCCATCGGGTAAAATAAACTGCTGCTTGACATTGGGAACTTTGCTGCAGGGCGAAAGTCCATTTTGCATGGCAAGGGTATATAAAAATGGTTTTACAGTTGAACCCACTTGTCGTTTGCCATCTTTGACCATATCGTACATAAAATGAGGGTAGTTGGGTCCGCCCACATAGGCTTTTACATGGCCTGTTTTGATTTCCATCGACATAAACGAAGACCGCAGGATGCTGTAATTGTATTTTAACGAGTCGAGTGGTGACATGGTGGTGTCAAGGTCGCCTTTAAAGGAGAAGACGGTCATTTCAACCGGGGTATTGAATATATGTTTGATTTCCTCCCATGATTTGCCATTTTGCTTGGCCATCCGATACCGGGCAGTCTGCTTGATGGATTGATCCATGATATTTTCAACAGCCTCGGTGCTCAGGTCATTGGAGAAGGGCCGGTTCTTTAAATATTTGACATGTTTGGAGAAGGCAGGCTGTAAATTGTTTTCCAGATGGGTATTCACTGCCTCTTCTGCATAGCGTTGCATGCGTGAGTCAATGGTTGTAACAATGCGGATGCCATCGCGGTACAGGTTATAATTAGTGCCATCGACTTTTTTATTCTTATTGCACCAGCCAAACAGTGGATTGGTTTCCCATTCGGTTGAATCTTCTCTGAATTTTTGAATTTGCCAGGCTCTGTAATCCGATCGTTCAGGCTTGGAGGCATTCATGGTGGCCCGGAGATATTCCCTGAAATAGGGTGCCAGACCGGTTTTGAAATCTACTTTGTGATAATCAAGTTCCAGGGGCATGGACTGGGCGGCATTGCGAACCTCTTTGGAAATGTAGCCGTATTTTTGCATCTGAGCCAAGACCACATTGCGCCGTTTAAGGACCAGCTCGGGACGTCGGATCGGATTGTAGAGCGATGAATTTTTGGCCATTCCCACTAGCATGGCCGCTTGTTCAAGCTTCAGGGAATCGGGAGAGGTATTAAAATAGACTGCCGCGGCCGTTTTAATTCCCACGGCCAGGTTCAGAAAGTCGTATTTATTGAGGTACATCGTTAGGATTTCCTGCTTGGTATAACTCTTTTCGATCTTCACGGCAATGACCCATTCTTTGAATTTGCGCAGGATCAGTTCCAGCTTGTTGTCCAGGTTATCGCGCGGGAAGAGCATTTTAGCCAATTGCTGGCTCAGGGTACTTCCTCCACCAGAATTGGTGTCGGCTGTCAGGATTCCTTTTAGGACCCTGAACAAACCACGCAGGTCGATTCCTGAATGATCGAAAAACCTGGCATCTTCAGTGGCCACCAGTGCATTGAGCAGGTCGGGACTGAATTCTTCATACTTGACAAAGCTTCGGTTCTCCTTGTAAAAATATTTACCCAATTCAACCTGATCGGCTGATATTACTTCTGAAGCCAGGAGGCTTTCAGGATTTTCCAGATCTTCGAATGTTGGCATAGTGCCCAGCCAACCTTCAGCAATCATGAAAAACAATAGGAAAACCGCCACCACAGACAGGCCATAGATATACCAGAAAATTCGGATATACTTTTTATATACTGTAATATCTCTTTCCATTCAGAAATGATTTCGTTTGGGGGGCAAAGATAATCAAACCCTGTTGAATTTCATTTCTTTGAAAATAAGCAGTTAAATATAGTGCCGGGCACGAATCTCAGGCTTCCATTCCAGGAGGGTGTGGATGGAATGCCGGGATTGGTTAATTGATACATATTCAGTAATTTAATCTAATATTTGCAGGGCCTTTTGCCCCAGGTGATAAGGCCTGACTTGTAGGTCGGTCAGCCATGCTGGGGAAGGCTATATTTTAATAAATAAATCATTTTCAAATAAATATGATTAAAAATATATTGGAATTAATTTTGAACTTAGCGTTTCCTTTTCTTTAATTTGCACAAAATTTTGAGTTAATTTAGAATAACATATCGATCTATGTACGAAAATCTGGTTATAGTAGAGTCACCTGCCAAAGCAAAAACGATTGAGAAATTCTTGGGAAAAGATTTTTTAGTAACCTCCAGCATGGGGCATATTAGAGATTTGGAGAAGAAAGATTTTGGAATTGACATTCAAAATAACTTCACGCCCAAATATGAAATATCCTCCGATAAGAAGAAGTTAGTGACCGAACTGAAGAAATTGGCCAAAGAATCGAAGATCATATGGTTGGCATCGGACGAGGACCGTGAAGGGGAGGCCATTTCCTGGCACTTGATGGAAACCCTGGGACTCGATCCCGCACATACCAAACGCATTGTATTTCATGAAATTACCAAGGAGGCGATCCTGAAAGCGATACAAAATCCCCGCCCCCTGGATATTAATCTGGTCAATGCCCAGCAAGCCCGACGGGTGCTGGACCGCATTGTAGGTTTTGAGGTTTCACCCGTTTTGTGGAAAAAGGTAAAGCCATCACTGTCGGCCGGCCGGGTGCAATCGGTGGCTGTGCGCTTTATTGTGGAACGCGAACGGGAGATCATCAACTTTACCTCTACATCGGCTTTCCGGGTTTCAGCCAGTTTCCTGGTTCCTGAATCAGATGGAAAGATTTCAGAACTCAAAGCCGAACTGAGCAAGCGTTTTGATACCAAAACCGAGGCCTATGCCTTCCTGGAGAAATGCCGGAATGCTGAATTTCAGATCAGTGATGTGGTTAAGAAGCCCGGAAGAAGATCGCCCGCCCCGCCATTTATTACCTCAACCCTGCAGCAGGAAGCGAGCCGCAAACTTGGATTTTCTGTTTCACAGACCATGAGCGTTGCCCAGAAATTGTATGAGTCGGGTAAAATCACCTATATGCGTACCGACTCGGTTACCCTATCCGATTTGGCCATTGGCACTGCCAAGCATAAAATTATCAGTGAAATGGGTGAGAGGTATCACCAGTACAGGCAATATAAAAATAAATCGAAAGGAGCCCAGGAAGCCCACGAAGCCATTCGCCCGGCCTACATCGACCAGGAAGAAATTTCGGGTACCAACCAGGAGAAAAAATTGTATGAACTGATCTGGAAGCGCACCATCGCATCGCAGATGGCAGAGGCAGAGCTTGAGAAAACGACCGTTACCATCGATATTTCAACTGCGGCTGAAAAATTCATTGCCTCGGGTGAAGTGTTGATCTTTGATGGATTCCTGAGGGTGTATATCGAATCATCCGATGATGAAGATCAGAATGGCGGGACAAAAGGATTGTTGCCTCCCTTGTCAGTCAAACAAATACTTCGCTCCGATAAGATTTATGCCACCGAAAAATTCACCCAAAAGCCCCCGCGTTATACCGAAGCAAGCCTGGTCAAAAAACTTGAAGAACAGGGAATCGGCCGGCCGTCAACTTATGCACCTATTATTACTACGGTCCAAAACCGGGGTTACGTGGTGAAGGAAGACCGGGAGGGAACCGTAAGACCGTTCACCGAATTGGTTTTAACCGGGCAAAAGATTTCTGAAAAGAATAAGACCGAACAGACAGGGGCTGAAAAATCAAAGTTATTCCCCACCGACATCGGCATGGTAGTGACCGATTTCCTGCTCAGGTATTTTGATTTGATCATGGACTATAATTTCACGGCCAAAGTGGAAATGGAATTTGATGAAATTGCAGAAGGTGAATTGGTCTGGAATGATATGATCCGCAGCTTCTATGATCCGTTTCACGCCAAGGTTGAAGGGGCCTTAAACGAGGCCGAACGTGCCAATGGGGTCCGGGTATTGGGCATTGATCCAACATCGGGGAAAGAATTATCGGTAAGGATTGGGCGTTTTGGTCCTGTTGCCCAGTTGGGTGAAGTGACCGAAGGAGGAGAAAAACCTCAGTTCGCAAGCCTCCGGGCAGGCCAGCACCTGGAAACTATTACCGTTGACGAAGCCCTTGAACTTTTTAAACTGCCACGAACCCTTGGCGAATACGAAGGCAAAGCCATTACGGTGGCCGTTGGTCGGTTTGGTCCCTATGTGAGGCACAACAGTATTTTTGTTTCCATGGAAAAGGATGTTGACGATCCATACACCATCGAACTGGATCGTGCCATTGAACTGATTGAATCAAAACGTGAAAAAGATAAAAATGCCGTTATCAAAATATTTGATGAAAACCCTGAAGTAAGGCTGTTGAATGGAAGATGGGGCCCTTATATTTCGTTCAAAAAAAACAATTACAAAATTCCCAAAACCACGGATGCGACCAAGCTTACTTTTGAGGAATGCATGCAGCTGATTGAAAAGCAACCAGTGGTTAAAAAGGGGCGTAAAAAATAAATTTTTAGTTCGTTAGATTTTCTGCTTGCCGTTTTGTTTAAAAGCGTATTTTCAAAGTTGTATAAATATTTTTAAATGGACTTTCAGCATTATTTTAATCCCGTTGATTTTGAGAAGTTTGAATTTGCAGAATGGGCAAATAATAAGCTGTCAATGGGGGCACTTCTTCAGAAAAATGCAGAAAAACTTAAGCTTGAAAAGGCCGAATTGGTAATAATAGGTGTTGAAGAAGATCGGAATTCGTTGATTGCGGGTGCGGGAAAGGCTCCGGATGAAATCAGAAAGCATTTATACAATCTGAATAGGATAGGGCCAAGGCTTAAAATTATGGATCTGGGTAACCTGAAAATGGGGCACAGTGTCAATGATTCCTATTTTGCATTGCGCGATATTTGTGATTATTTCATAGAGACTCGAAAAACGCTCATTGTATTGGGCGGGAGCCAGGATTTAACTTTCGGGATCACCAAGGCATTTGAGGGCCGGCTGTTTAATTTGGTGACCCTGGATCCTAAGTTTGATTACCGCAAAGGGATTAAAACCATCAATTCGGAAAATTACCTGAACCTGATTTTTGAAAAACAGAAGAATCTGTATTCCTATACGGCCCTGGGCTATCAGAATTATTTTGTCGATGCCACTGAGATCGACCAGTTCAATAATTTTTACTGGGATATCAAACGACTTGGCCAGGTTCGCTATGATCTGACCTGTACGGAGCCCATCTTTCGGGATGCCAATGTATTCAGTTTTGATTTCAACGCCATTCGTTATCAGGATGCCCCAGGACAATCGTTTGCTTCGCCCAATGGACTTTATTCCGAAGAAGCGTGCCAGGTGGCCCGGTATGCCGGGATCAGCGATGAGCTAAACATTGCCGGTTTTTTCAATTTGATTCCCCAAAAGGACCTTTCAGGAAGTTCTGCAAGGTTGATGGCGCAAATTGTATGGCATTTTATCGAAGGCTTTGTCAATCGGAAGCCGGAAGATCCCAGGGACGATTCGGATAATTTCAACCAATTTATTGTCGATATGTCGGATATGGATATGACCATTGGGTTTTCGCAAAGCCGCATATCAGGCCGTTGGTGGATGGAAATCGCTGATTTTGAGAAAAGAGGTCATGATATCTATTTAATTCCTTGTGATGAAGACGATTATCTGAAAGCATCCCATGGAGAGATTCCTGACCGTTGGTGGAAAAATATCCGTAAATTGCATAAAAGACAAAATAAATGAATATTATATTCGTTCAGTGACATTAGAGAATATTACTTTTGGGGCTAGAGTATGTATTATTATTCTTTACTTTACGTTATTTGGGCGAGATCAAGTTGCAAAAGTCTTTTATGAAAAAAATATTTTGCTTTTTATTTTTATATATAATAGCTAACTTAGCCGCAATTGCACAGCAAGATCCGCAATTCACGTTTAACAAGATGAACCAATTGTCTGTTAATCCAGGTTTCGCAGGAAATGATGGAATGGTAAATGGCTTAATCTTAAATCGTTATCAGTGGGTTGGCATAGAGGGGGCACCTAAAACACTTTTATTTAGTGCAGGTGCAGCAACTGAATTATTTGGAATACCAAGCGGCGTAGGCTTGAATATTATGAGCGATGAGTTGGGATTCCAGAAAAATATTTCGGTTAGTCTTGATTATGCCTACCGAAAAAAAATAAAATGGGGGAATTTAGGAATTGGCGCCTCCCTTGGATTTTACAACATGGCCATCAATGGGGATTGGACCATCCCCGATGGAGGTAACTGGACCGCTGGCGAAAGCGATCCCTTGGTTCCTCAGGGAGATGTGAGTCAAATGGCCCTTGATATGGGAGTTGGCGCTTTTTTGAGATCGAATGATTATTATTTGGGAGTTTCTGTGACACATGTAAACCAGGCTTCCATTGTTTTTGGAGATCAGGCCAGTACGTACCTGGCAAGGCATTATTATCTGTCAGCAGGATACAATATCAGTTTGTCAGATCCGTTATTTGAGATACAACCAGCAGTGTTTATTAAAACTGACATGGTTTCCTATCAGGTGGATATGGCCATGGACCTGGTCTACAAAAAGCGATATTCGGCTGGTTTAAATTACCGGATCAATGACGCGATTGGTGTTCTTTTAGGATTTGAAATGTTTAATGGGCTAAAAGTTGGATATGCCTACGATATAATGACATCGGCCTTATCGGGTTACGGTAACGGGTCTCATGAATTATACCTGGGTTACAGTTTCGATTTGGGCAAGAACAGAGTTAAAAAGTATAAGAGTGTAAGATTTTTGTAACAAAGATTTGAAGCAATATATAGCTGTAATATGAAAAAACATTTTTCTATTGGGTTAGTTATTTTGACTGTTGCAACTTTGATAAGTTGTAATAAATCCGGTAATGGAGAACTAACAGGGGTTAAAGGCAGGGGAAAATGGTTTGAACCAACTCCTTACGGGATGCAGTTTGTTCACCGTGGAGCGTTTAATCTGGGTCCAAACGATCAGGATGTGACTTCATCCAACACGCCCTCTAAAACGGTTTCAGTGGATGCCTTTTGGATGGACGACACTGAAATTACCAACAATGAATACAGGCAGTTCGTTCAGTGGGTCCGTGATTCAACGGCCAGAACCATGTTGTCGGATCAATTTCCGGAATTCATGGTTACCGAGGACCGCAAAGGTAACCCCGTTGATCCTCCCCGGATTAACTGGAAGGAAAAACTCGAATGGGATAACCCGGACTATACCGAAGCCCTTGAGCCGATGTATGTGCCTGAAGCCGAACGATTTTTCAAGAAAAGAGAGATCGATGCCCGCAAATTATTTTACGTCTATTACTGGATTGATCTGAAGCAAGCTGCCAAGCGGATGAATGCTTACAATTATACCACTCAGAGTTACAGTGGCTCGGTGGTCAATGCAAAAGGAGAAGAAGAACAAATTCAAAATCGTTCTGCCTTTATCATGAACGACCAAACCCCGATTTATCCTGACACGCTTTGCTGGATCAGAGATTTTACATTTTCTTACAATGAACCATGGGCAACGCGTTATTTCTGGCACCCTGGATTTGATGATTACCCCGTTGTGGGACTGGATTGGAAACAAGCCAAGGCATTTTGTCACTGGAGGACTAAAATTCACAATGATTTTTTATCAGGCCGTCAGGAAGCAACCGTGCATGATTACCGCCTACCTACCGAGGTTGAGTGGGAGTATGCTGCCAGGGGCGATAAACAATTATCGATGTATCCTTGGGGAGGTTATTATACCCGGGAACAGGATGGAACATTCCTGGCCAACTTTAAACCTTTAAGGGGTAATTACAACGAAGATGGTGGAATGGCTACCATGAAAGTTGGAAGCTATGATCCCAACGATTTCGGCCTGTATGACATGTCTGGAAACGTAGCGGAATGGACCAGTTCAGCCTACGATGAATCGGCCTACCAATATATCAATGATTTCAATCCAAATTTTGAATACAATGCCAAACCAGACGATGCTCCTGCGATGAAAAGAAAAGTAATCAGGGGAGGATCATGGAAAGACATTTCTGCTTTTCTGCAGGTTTCAACCAGGAGCTTTGAATACCAGGATACCACCAAATCATACATCGGTTTCAGGTGCGTCCGTTCTTCTTTTGGCAATGAATTTTAATTACCATTTATAATTTTGATCTCATGAATATCGGCGAAATACTTAAATCGAAAAGGTGGAAAGTCCTGATGGGTTATGCTTATGGATGGGGTGCTTCGGTAGTACTGATCGGAGCGTTGTTTAAACTCCAGCATTGGCAACATTCGGGAATCATGCTCACAATCGGTTTGCTGACGGAAGCATTTATCTTTTTCCTTTCTGCTTTCGAACCTCCTATGGAGCAGCCCGATTGGACAAAAGTGTATCCTGAACTCCAGGAAGACTTTGAGTTGTTTGAAACAGGCCAAGAGATCAAGGCCGATAACAAGAACTCACTGGATAGCTTACTGAACAGCACCAATATTTCTCCCGAGCTTCTCAACAAAATTGGGAAAAGCCTGGTTGATTTGTCAAATACGGCTTCGGGTATCAGCGAAATCTCATCGGCCACTCTGGCGACCGATGTGTACGTAAGAAACTTAAATTCGGCTTCTGAATCGATGGTCGCCTTCTCGGATGTGAATACTCAGGCCAATGCCTCGCTGAATCACTCGATGGGCAAACTATTGAACTCCTATAGCGACACGGCTACTAAGATCTCTGAAACCGGAGATGGAATCCTCTCAAAGTTAAATGAATCGAGTATCAAGTTTACCAGGCAGATGGATGAATCGGGAAGCAAACTGATTGAATCATATCAAAAACTTTCTGGAACCATTGATAAGGGGTTCAAAGAGTTGGATCAGAACTCATCCAATTATGGCGAAAGTCTTCATAAGTTAAATAAGAATATTGAATTGCTCAATGGCAGCTATGAAAAGCAGTTAAAAGGTACAAATGATCAATTCCATGCCTCCACCAAGCTCTTTGATGATATCAATCAAATGAACCAGATTATTGTCTCATCGGCTCAGGAAATGAAGAAATACAAGGAGAATGCGGAAAAATTGAATTCACACCTGGATGCGCTAAATTCGATATACGGGAATATGCTTGGTGCCATGAATTATAAAAAGAAGTAATTTAATAGAGCCAATACTATGTCTGCAAAAAATTGCCCGGAGTCTACCAGGCAAAAAATGATCAATATGATGTATTTGGTGCTAACAGCGATGTTGGCACTCAATGTTGCGTCTGAGGTGTTGGAATCATTCCGGATCATTGATGCCAGTTTGACTCAGACCTTAAATACGGTCAACAGAAAAAATGAACAGATATACGATTCATTTGCGGCAGCTTACCAAAAGAATCCAGCCAAAGTCCAGGAATGGAAGGAGAAGGCCGATCAGGTCCGCAGCAACACCCGGGCATTGGTGACCAAAATTACGGACTTGAAAGAACAATTGGCCCTTGCTTCTGGTGGGATCGCAAAAAAGGAGGCCGGATTAGGTTTTGTACTGCCAAACGATGAACCAATCATCATCAATGCCAAAGGAGACACCGTTTTGGTTAAGAATCAGGACGACTTAAATACGCCTTCTGAAATCATGATTAAGCAGAAAAAGGCAGATGATCTAAAAAGCAGTATCAATCAATACCGTGTTTTCCTGGCTTCATTTTTAAGTGAAACTGATCCCTTGCGCGAAAACCTCAGCAAACAATTGGATACTTCAGACCCAAAAATTGATCTGACCGAAGGGGGCGAAAAAAAGACCTGGGAAACCCGGTACTTCGAAAGCAAACCATTGATTGCCATCATTACCCTGCTTTCCAAGATGCAAATTGATGTGCAAAATGCAGAATCGAATATCCTTTCTATTCTTTACAGCAATATTGATGCCACCTCCTTTAAGTTTAATAAGTTAGAAGCCAGGATTTTGCCTAAATCAAACTATGTGCTCAAAGGCGATCAGTTTGAAACAGAAATTTATTTAGCCGCAATCGATACCACTCAGAAGCCTGAAGTTTTTGTAGGGGGCAGTAAAATTACTCCCAACAGGGAAGGGAAATTTATTTATACCTCCACGGCATCAGAGCCAGGTACCAAGACCTACGCTGGGTACATTAATTTTAAAAATCCGGAAGGGAACGTAATTCCTTATTCATTCAAAGGTGAATACCAGGTGGGCCTGCCCAATGTGACCATTTCGCCTACCAAAATGAATGTATTCTATTTGGGGGTTCCCAATCCAATCAAGGTATCAGTTCCGGGCATTGCAGCTGAGAACATCGAAATTTCGGTCTCTAACGGGACTTATAAAAAATCAGCCGATGGTTATTTAGTTTACCCAACCAAGTTGGATGCTACCGGTAAAAGTACTTCAGTTTCTGTAATCGCTATTGTGAATGGAGAAAAGCGACCAATGGGTTCCGAGAAATTCAGGGTAAAAGCAGTTCCGCCACCATTGGCTACAGTGGGTGATAAGAATGGAGGGGTTTTAAAAAAGGAAGACTTACTCGCAGAAGAAGGCATCTTCGCTGATTTGAAAGACTTTGACTTTGACCTGAAATTTAAGGTTACCCAATTTGATATTACCTTCTCGGGAGCCACTGGATTTGTCACAGTGTATAAAGGGAATGGAAACCGGTTCACACCGGAACAAAAAGAACAGTTTAAAAAATTGACACAAGGAAGTGCATTTATTATTGATAACATTACTGCCAAAGGAGACGACGGTGCCTCTTACCCATTGTCCCCAATCAGTTTTAAAATAAGATAGCTATGAAAAATATTCGGGTATTCTTAGTATTATTGGTTTTCTTGACTGGTGCAATCAGCCAGGAAACACAAGCCCAGTCAGCCGTGCCATCCATCCCCATTGATGGTGCCTTTCAACGGACAGACTATTTAAAACGTAAGCCAACTCCACTACCCTACATCAGGGAAGCGGATGTGATGTGGTCCAAGAAAGTATGGCGAATCATTGACCTTCGTGAAAAGATGAACCAACCAATGTATTATCCCACCACGGAAGTGGAGGGTAAGAACAATCTGGTAAATCTGTTCCTGGCCGGAATCAAAGATGGCAAACTGACTGCCTATGATGCCAAGAACGATGACGAATGGAAAATTCCAATGTCCTACGACCAGGTGAAGGAATCCTTTGGTGCCGTTGCCAAGACGCGTAAAGTAAGGGATCCCGATACCGGCGAGTGGAAAGATGCACCCGTTACCGGCGAAATCCGTTCAGAAGAAATTAAGCAAATCATGTTGAAGGAAGAATGGTATTTTGACAAGCAAACTTCTACCTTAAATGTAAGGATCCTTGGTATTTGCCCTATCCGTGAATATTTCCGTGATGAAGATGTCAACCAGGAGAGCCCTCAACGTCAGAAGGTATTCTGGATTTATTATCCCGAAGCCAGAGAATTGCTGGCTGCCAATGAAGTATTCAATCCACAAAACACAGCGCGCAATTCATCATACGATGATATCTTTTTGAAAAGAATATTCAGTTCATATATTCTCAAAGAAAGCAATATATACAACAACCGTGAGATCAGCCAGTACCTTGGCGGAAAAGATGCCATGCTTGAAAGCAAACGCATTGAAAGCGACATTTTTGATTACGAACAGAACTTGTGGGAATATTGATTTCTCAAAGCATCAGCAAAAGCCTTATGGGGACTTCCTGATAAGGCTTTTTTTTTGATCAGTTAATAATATATGGATTTTGATATCGTTATTGGTGGTAGATTATAGAATATGTATAAAATTCTGTCCATAGCTGTGTTTGTACTGCTCCTTCTTAGTTCTTGTAACCAGGATTGGAAAGGACAACTTACGAGCGCCCAGAACAGAAAACCCTATTATGAGCCAATTCCATATGGGATGAAGTTTATCCGTCAAGGCAGCTTTAACCTGGGGCCTTCTGACCAGGAGATTGACCAGGCAAATACACCGGTAAAAACCGTTTCTGTGCCCTCATTCTGGATGGACGATACGGAGATCACCAACAATGAATACCGCCAATTTGTCTATTGGGTCAGAGACTCTATCGCCCGTCAATTATTGTCTGAAACAATTCCCGAATTTTTGGTCACCGAAGGCCGTAAAGGCGCCATTCTTGAAACACCTCACCTCAACTGGATGGAGCCCCTGGAATGGAAAAACCCTGATTACCAGTCTGCGCTTGAAGAAATGTACATTCCACAAGCTGAAAGATTCTTTAACAAAAAGGAATTGGATACCCGCAAGTTGAGGTATGAGCATTACTGGATCGACTACAAACAGGCCGCCAAAAGGACCAATAGCTATAATTTTGAAACCCAGAGTTACGGCGGAACCGTCATTGATGCTACGGGAAAGGAAAACCCAATTGCAAACCGCTCTGCATTCCTGATGCGTGAATCGACCCCTGTTTATCCGGATACACTTGTCTGGATTCGCGATTATACGTTTGCCTACAATGAACCCTTGACCGAAAAATACTTTTCACATGTAGCCTACGATGATTATCCCGTTGTGGGCGTTACCTGGGCACAGGCAAAAGCATTCTGCAACTGGAGAACCAAACAATTGAATGCCTACCAGGAAATGGTTAAAATGCCTACTGTAATGGACTACCGGCTGCCCACCGAAGTTGAATGGGAGTATGCCGCCCGTGGTGGCCACCAGATGACCTTGTATCCCTGGGGAAGTTATTATACCCGAAATGAAGAAGGTAGTTTTGTAGCCAATTTCAAACCCATGCGGGGAAATTATGTTTCCGATAGTCAAAACAATATCACCACCGCCAAGGTGGCCGGATTTATTGCCAATTCCTATGGATTGTACGACATGGCTGGTAATGTAGCCGAGTGGACTTCCAATGCCTATGACGAATCAGCTTATGCCTTAATATCAGATTTCAGTCCCGATTTTCAATACAATGCAAAACCGGAGGATGCCCCGGCCATGAAACGCAAAGTGATTCGTGGCGGTTCATGGAAAGATATTGCCTATTTTATGCAGGTTTCAACCCGCAGTTATGAGTACCAGGATTCCGCCAAATCATACATCGGGTTCCGTTGTGTGAGAAGCACTTTCAAACCCGATTACTGGGAATAGGCGCACTTGCTTTTCAATTAAAAAGGGATTCCATAACAATGAAATCCCTTTTTAGTTAAAATATCATGGATTGTGGTTTACACAAATTCATCTCCTTTGTTCATCCTAACATCGTTCACAAACTGGCGGATTTGCTGTTCGTCTTCCCTTTTGCATACCAGCAGTGTTCCTTCAGATTCTACCACAATATAGCCGTCTAATCCCTGCAGAACAACCAGTTTATCATCAGGCATATTGACAATGCAATTTTTAGAATTGTAGATCATCACACTTTCTCCAGAGATTACATTTCCCTGGATATCCTTGGTTCTGCTTTCATACAACGATCCCCATGTTCCCAGGTCACTCCAGCCAAAATCGGAACAGAGCACATACACATTGTTGGCTTTTTCCATGATGCCATAGTCGATCGATACGTTTTGGCATTCTGAATAGATTTTATTCAGGAACGGGATTTCATCGGCAGTTCCATACAACTTGGACCCTTTGCTGAACAATTCAGACACCGAACTTAAGTGCGTCTCGAAAGCTTTCAGGATCGAGGAAAGCGACCAGATAAAGATGCCTGAGTTCCAGAAAAATTCACCACTTTCCAGGAATATTTTAGCCAGCTGTAGATCGGGTTTCTCTGTAAATGTTTTTACCTTGTGAAGGGTTTCGGCTTCATTTAAAACATTTTTACTTTCAATTTGAATGTATCCGTACCCCGTTTCAGGGCGACTGGGCGTGATGCCCAGGGTAAGTAAAGCATCATTGTTTTTTACAAATTCCAATCCTTTTTTAATCTGTACCAGGAATTCTTCCTCTTGCTGAATGTGATGATCAGAAGGAGCGACAATGATGTTGGCCTGGGGATTGATGGTTTGTATTTTGTAACAGGCATAGGCCACACAGGGGGCGGTATTTCTGCGAAGGGGTTCCAGTAAAACCTGGTCCTCGCGCAGTTCAGGCAATTGTTGAAGAACCAATTCCTTATAGTCGATGCTCGTTACAATATAGAAATTTTCATCTGGACATATTTTTTTGAACCGATCGTAAGTTTGCTGAATAAAAGTGCGGCCTGTTCCAAGTATATCGAGGAATTGTTTGGGCATGGTGCTCTTGCTCAGGGGCCAAAACCGACTTCCGATTCCACCAGCCATGATAACGCAATACGTGTTGTTCATATCGTAAATAGTTTACAGTGAGTAATATAACCAATAAATAGCCCCTTTGTAAATGCCGATTATTAAGGCTCATTGATCGTTCTGAATTGTTTATGAAGATAAGGAGATTAAAATTAAAATCTGTGAAAAAATCCCTGCTTTTGTAATATTTGTACCTTTAGGCAAAACTTTTTACCTGATTTCCGATTGCACTGTTCGGAAGAATGGAATTACTTTAGTAAACAAGAATGAGAATGAATATATTTACTCAAACCGGAAAATACTTTGCTTTAATGCTCAAAGTATTTAGCAAACCTGAACGGCACAGTCTGTATATCCGGCAGACTTTTAACGAGATCGAAAACCTGGGGATTCAATCCGTGGGCATTGTGGCGGTGATCTCTGTTTTTATGGGTGGGATCATGACCCTGCAGGTAGCCTATAACATGATCAATCCATTACTACCCACTACATTGATTGGTCTGGGGAACCGCGATTCGTTGATTCTGGAGTTTTCGTCAACAATCATGGGATTGATCATGGCGGGCAAAATAGGATCAAATATCACCTCTGAGATTGGCAGCATGAAGGTCACCGAGCAGATCGATTCCTTGGAAATTATGGGTGTCAACTCGGCTAGTTACCTGATCTTGCCCAAGATAATTGCAGTCGTGTTGATCTTTCCCTTGTTGTATATCCTGAGCGTTTTCTTTGGAATCGTGGGCGGCTTGATCGTTGGACCTGCCGTTGGAGCAGTGAGTGCACCCGATTATCTGAGCGGGATTCAATTCGGGTTTAATCCTTACTATGTCACTTTCTCGCTGATCAAATGCCTGGTCTTTGGGTTCCTGATTGCCTCCGTTGCCGCTTTCTTTGGCTACACGGTCGAAGGTGGTGCTTTTGATGTGGGTACCGCCAGTACCAGGGCGGTGGTCAATACCAATATATTGATACTGGTATCAGATTTGATATTAACTCAGTTACTTCTATGATCAGAATCAAAAATTTATACAAGTCATTCGAACACAAGGAGGTATTGAAGAATATCTCCAAAGATTTTAACAAGGGAGAAACAAACCTCATCATTGGCCGAAGTGGTTCGGGGAAAACAGTCTTGCTGAAATCAATTGTAGGTCTGCTCGAAGTTGACAGTGGGCACATCTTATACGATGACAGGGAGTTTACCTCCATGAGCCCAAAACTGCGCAAGAAACTCAGGCAGGAAATGGGAATGGTATTCCAGGGGGGAGCCTTGTTCGACTCCTTGACAGTGGAGGAAAATATTCGCTTCCCGCTCGATATGTTTTCAATGCTTTCGGCCGGGGAGAAACAAAAGCAGGTTGATTATTGTCTTGACCGGGTCAATATATCGGGCTCCCATAAAATGTTCCCCTCCGAAATTTCAGGCGGGATGCAAAAGCGCGTGGCCATTGCCCGGGCGATTGTTCTGAACCCGAAATACTTGTTTTGCGACGAACCCAATTCAGGCCTCGACCCTGAAACTTCCATCCTGATTGACGAACTGGTTCACCAGATAACCGTTGACCTTCAGATTACAACCATCATCAATACCCATGATATGAATTCGGTGATGGAAATCGGCGACAATATCCTGTTTATTTCCGAAGGCGAGATGTGCTGGGAAGGCAACCGCAAGGAAATATTGAGTACCGACAACCAGAAATTGCAGGAATTCGTGTTCGCCAATAAGCAGTATCAGAAAATCAGGGACGATAAAATGAATGAGTAGGAATGTCTCCCGATCCAATTGACGCAATTGTCACCATTGCCACCAATGACAGGTTTGCCACGCTGCCTGAATGGGCAATTTGGCGAAGTTGTCATTGAGCCAACAAACCCTTTCGATCCATCTTTCCTGAATGAAAATTTAATGGCCGGATACTTCGATTATTCGAAGATTATTCGAAGATTATTCGAAGATTATTCGAAGACCGTTCGAAATTAGTTGTATAATCTTCGAATAATTTTCAAATAACCATGGAATAATTTTCAAATAATTGGCAGACCTGCCAGTGAATCTGTCAAGTTAGCATTCAATTGGATGGTTCGTAGGAGCACAATCCTTTCAGATCGAAAATCGGTACCTCTAAGAATACCCCATTCATCCAACCAAGGCGATGGGAGGAAAATAAGACTGCAGGAGAAAATAATCCAAAAACAGCGCCCTGTTCACTGAACGGATTTGAATTGGAATTTAAAAGGACATCATTCCAAAGGCATCACTTATCCCTTTGGAGTCATCGTCACGACCGGAATGATCATCTCCTCGAGTGAAATGCCTCCATGCTGAAACGTGTTTCTGAAATACTGGGCGTAATAATTATAGTTGTTCGGATAAGCGAAAAAGTCGGTATTGGTTGCAAAAATATAGGAAGTGCTTACATTCCTGGAAGGCAGATGCACCGAGGCGGGATTCTTCACCTCGTAGATCATTTTCGAATTGTAATTCAGATTACGTCCTAACTTGTAACGTAAATTGGTATTGGTTTCACGGTCGCCAATCACCTTGTGGGCATTTTCAACCCGGATGCTTCCATGGTCGGTGGTCAGTACCACTTTTACTTTGTTCTCGGCCAGCAGCTTCACCAGGTCGAGTAGCGAGGAATGGTTAAACCAACTCAGGGTCAGCGACCGGTAGGCTGATTCGTCGCCTGCCAGTTCTTTGATCATGTCCATTTCGGTACGGGCATGAGAGATCATATCCACAAAATTAACCACCATCACCGACAGGTCGCTCTGCAGGATACTTCCCAGGAAGTCGGTCATTTTTTTGTCGCCTTTGACATTGGTAATCTTCTCAAAAAACAATTTGTATTTCTTGCCCCGCCTTGTGAGTTGTTTCTGCAAAAGTTCCTGTTCATGGCGGTTTTTGTGACCTTCATTGTCGTCATCATCCCATAATTCGGGGTATAGTTTTTCGATTTCAGAGGGCATCAGCCCCGAGAACATGGCATTTCGGGCATACATGGTGGCGGTGGGCAGGATGCTGCAATAGAGTTCCTCCTCCTCGATGTGGTAATAGTTGGTCAGGATGGTGGCAAGCACGCGATACTGATCATACCTCAGGTTGTCGATCACCAATACAAATACTTTGTTGCCCGCATCTACCAGGGGGATAATCTTGTCCTTGAAGATATCGACTGAGAGCAGTGGCCGGTCGTTTTGTTTGCCGTCAAACCAGCCCTGGTAGTTGTTGCGGATATACTTGGCAAAAGAGTTATTGGCCTCCGATTTCTGCATTTTCAGTACCTCATCCATGGCCGAATCTTCCGATGAGCTGAGTTCAAGTTCCCAAAACACCAGTTTGCGGTATACTTCCACCCATTCATCAAATGAAAGCTTATCGCTGATTTGCATCCCGATTTTGGAAAATTCGCTTTGATAGGCTGAGGTGGTCCGTTGGGTGACCAACCGACGTTGATCAACATTCTTTTTGATTGAAAGCAGAATTTGGTTCGGATTCACGGGCTTGATCAGGTAATCAGCCATCTTCGAACCAATTGCCTCGTCCATGATATCCTCTTCTTCGCTTTTGGTAATCATCACCACCGGCACATTTGGATCGATGGTTTTAATTTCGCTCAAAGTCTGCAGTCCGCTGAGTCCAGGCATATTCTCATCCAGAAAGATAATGTCGAAGAAGTTTGTTTTCACAAGTTCAACGGCATCACTTCCATTGTTGGCTGTCACAACTTCAAATCCTTTTTCCTGAAGGAAAATGATGTGGGCGCGTAATAAATCGATTTCGTCGTCAGTCCAAAGTATTTTAGTTTTTGCCATAAGAGTTGATTTTCAGAAATAAGGTGACCGTTGTTAGCAGCAAATAATGATACTATTGTTATAAACAACTGAAACTGCCAGAAAGTATAAACTTAACAAACTTTAACGGAGAAAGCTATCTCTGGGCTCAGGTTCCTGCAGAAATATTATTTTTTGGACTTGAGATCAGCCGCATTTACCAATTCAGGATTTATCATGCCGAGATGCTTTTATACACTGGTCCCTAAAATTTACCTGGATTTACTTTCCTGAATCTGCCTGCCAGCTCAACTTATTTGGCCAGGTAGAATTGTTTGTAGAAATCCATGTAAGTCAAAATGTTTTTACTCTGTCTGAAGATTGCTTCGTTTTCAGGAGTAATTACAAAATTGCGGTAGTTGGCATTTTGCATCGGGCCGTAAACTTGCTGGTCTTTGGCTATTTCGCGCAGGTAATCCAGGGCCATTTGCTTTGAAGTGAATCCTTCAACCTTAATGATAATCCTGAAATCATCGAGCATCGTGTTGGTGACCGTTAGGGCAGCCTGCGGGTGATTTTTACTGTTGAACTGGCCAATTGCCTGTGCCAGCTGATCGGGCTTGACTTCTTCCTTGGGTACAATCAGCACGAAGGACTGTACGCCCTCAATCTTTTGCTTGTAAGGTCCCGAATAGACTGGCGCGACTGCCTTTACCGTCTTGTCGGAGACAGGTGCCAGGCCAATGTATTTTGCCCTGAAGAAGTTGAGGTAATCGGCGATCCGCCTTGTCTCGTTCATCTTCTTGAGGTTGGCATCGGTAATGATGAAATTACGGTAGCCCAGGGTATCAAGGCTTTTGTATAATTTACGTGTTGAAACCGCTTTGGTAAAATAATTGATTGCTTCGTTCTTGTTTTTAAATGGACGGATAATCAATAACTGGTTCTCGGCCAGTTGCTTTTGATCGATGCTCAGGTTTTCCTTGGGGTACAGTTCCCGGTTATGGGCTTCGAAACTGGCCGCTACAGGCTTCAAATTAAATCCCGGTGAATTGATTGCAATCACAAAATTCTGAGGCCCGGTATCTTCATCGGCATACAAATCGGTACCCGCCCCTGAGGGTGCGATGGTTACAAACGATCCTTTTTCCTTGAGCACCTCCTCTTCGGCCTTGGCTTTGGCCATTAACTCTTCAGGTTCAGGAAGAACTTCGTCCGTGAAATCGTTGGTAATAAACTTGCTGTAATTCATCACAAAGAACTTCAGGTATTCACCGTAATCCTTGTCCGCGGTAATTTCGCGGAAATTGGTTGACGAGGCCACAAAGTTGACGTATTTAATATTTTTAAGTGATTGAAATACGCTGCGTTGTTTGATGATTGACCTGAAATAGATCAGGCCCTGTTCCTTATCATTCAGGGAACGGACGAGCAACAGGCCCGTATTGTTATTCAGATTTTGAGTTTCCAGGTCAAAATCGATTTTCGTGTAATGGTCGATGTTGTAATTGGCAATGTCGAATTTCAGGCGGTTGAGGTCCACATTGGCACTTTTTGGAAATGCAATGACGAAATAATGCAGCAGATCTTCATCGTAGGAGAATTTGCCCTCAAAGGGGTCAGTTGCCTTTGCTCCCTGGGGCATCAGTTCGCTGTTTTTGATTTGGTCGTTCAGGTATCCAGAATCCACTAGCTTCTGGTAATCGACCAGGGTGCTGTCCTGAATTAACTTCAGAATTTGCTCGGCCAGCGGGGTAGGTTCTGCTTTGGGGTAAACAGTAATGTAATCGTTCAGCAGATTTTCAAATTCACCCCAGTTCTTTTGGGTACCGTCGGCCACCATCCTGATGAATTTTATTTTGGGAACCAGCGCACTGTCGGGTTGCATCGTTCCTATTTGATCTGTTATTTGTCCGGCCTGGGTATATTGTCCGTTTTTGAATTCAAGGAAAGCCCTTTGGTACAAACGGTTCACACTGTCAGCCTTGGCTTCGAGTTCGATGAAATAATTGGGGTTCAACAAAAACTTGGCATATTTTGAATCCGGATAATTGCTGACAATCAGGTTTTTATAATAGTCCGATTTTTCCGGATTGTTCATTTTGTTGTACAGGTCATACAGTTCAAAGTAGGAGGCAAGGCTAAAGGTATTGTCGGGATAGCGCTTGTTCAGGTCTTCGAATTGCTCGCTGGCCCTGGGATAGTCTGTAAATTCAGTCTTGAAAATTCGCCCGGCATTGAACAGTCCATTCCTGATGTGGGTATGTGAAACAGCCAGCAGCGAATCGTTGATAGGCAAGTCCTGGGTATAGAAATCGCGGTTTTTGTTATCGGTTATTTTCTTTACCTGAGGTTCTGTGCCCTGGATGGAGTCTTCATTTTCGGCCGTCACATCTTCAATGGCGTTTCGTTTGTCGGCCCTTCGCCAGCCATCTTCGAGTTTGCGTTTTCCCCAGAGCCGTTCAAATTCCACCTTCCCGTAGGCCACCGTTGTGGGGCTGTAGAAGTACCATCCGGCGCCTTCCTGCTGTTGGCTTAATCCAAAACGGGATTCATTGGCCCTGAAAAAGTTCCTGTCCGTTGATTGAAGTGCCTCGTCTTTTTTAGCTTTGGCTTCTTTCTCCTTGGCCTGGGCAATCCATTGATCGATCAGGACATTTCTGGAAGATTCGTCCATCAATGCAATGCGCTGCAAACTATCTTCACGCTCAACGGCATAGAGGTTATCAGTGAGTCGGGTCAGGCTGTGATGCCGGTTGGCTATCTGCTGGTAATTCGGATATTTCTCATCAATGACGACCATCGCGCTGTCGTAATAGCTTTGTGCACTCTTGTAATTGAGTTCATCAAAGTAAATTTGCGCCAGGGTAAGACACGAAAGGGCCCGCTGATATAAATTGGCCGAACTTAAGGAGGCCGATTTGGTATATTCTTGTTTTGCCTTGTCCTTATTTCCCTCTTTCATCGAAATATTGCCAATGGCAAAATAGATCTGATCCTGGAACTCCAGGTTCTTTTTATCGCGGAGCATTTTTCTGAGCTCTTTCTTTAGTTTCTCAGGATCGCCCGTTCCGGTAAAGGTTCCGGCAGCACTGATGTGGGCATTGAAAGCCATTTTATAGGGTGGGTTCATCCGGGTAACCTCCCTGAAATATTGAGAAGCCTTTTCTGCATTGCCTGTTTCCTGGTACCATTGCGCCAGGACGTAGGTAAAGCGCA
>DASXUZ010000132.1:0-2474 GCA_036504555.1 Prolixibacteraceae bacterium
CTAAAAACGACCAGGGGAAAGTCGCATTTCACATGTACAATTCTGATGCTTTTTGGTTGACCCAATGGAATCTTAATATTTTATGGGGCCTTGCCTGGCCTGAAGTTTTAGACGAATTTGCTGCCTCATTGGTACAGTACAGCAAAAATGGCGGATTGCTGCCTCGCGGACCCAATGCCGGTGGATATTCGTACATCATGACGAGTTGTCCCGCAACAAATTTGATTGTTAGTGCATTCCAAAAAGGTGTACTTACTAAAATGGATGTAAACAGCGCCTACCAGGCCATGAAATCAAACCATCTGCCTGGCGGAATGATGGGAATGGGCCTAAAGCCGGGAGATTTGCAGTTTTATATCGATCATGGTTATATTCCATCGAATGCAGGTATCACCTTAGAGTGTGCTTTTCAGGATTGGTCGCTGTCGCAGATGGCAAAAAAGCTTGGAAAGAAAAGTGACAGCAATTACTTTCTGAAACGTTCAACCGGATGGAAAAAATTGTTTAACGATCAGCAAAATCTCATTTTCCCCAAAGATAAAAATGGCAACTGGCTACACAATGATCCGTTGAGTGGTAGCGGATGGGTTGAAGCCAATGCCTGGCAGGCAACCTGGTCTGTGTCGCACGACATCAAAGGTCTGGCGGACTTAATGGGAGGTAATGACACGCTATGTGCCAAACTGAATTATGCATTTGAGCAGGCAGAGCCGCAAGATTTTGTATTCGGCTATGGGAGGGGATATGTCAGTTATGCCAATCAGCCCGGATGTTCCAATGCACATGTCTTCAATTATGCAGGCAAACCCTGGCTGTCGCAATACTGGGTAAGAAAAGTAAACGAACAAGCCTATGGTGCCATTACTCCGGATAAGGGTTATGGCGGACATGATGAAGATCAGGGCCAGATGGGAGGAGTAAGTGCGTTGATGTCGCTCGGACTTTTCAGTTTGCGCGGAACGACAGAGGTTGATCCTGTCTATGATATTACCAGTCCGGTTTTCGACGAAATTACAATCAAACTGGATCCCAGATACTATCCGGGGAAGACTTTTGTAATAAAGACCTATAATAATTCAACTGAAAATTATTACATCCAAAATGCCCGGATGAATGGTGAATCATGGAAAAAGAACTGGTTTTATCACAGGGATTTTGCGAAAGGGGGCTTACTTGAACTTTGGCTTGGGCCAGCGCCAAACAAAGATTTTGGGAAGGCAGAATAATAAGAACCCATACGAAACTAGAAAAACAATAAAAACAATGAACAGATAAAAATACAGTTCCTAAAATGAAAATGATGATCATGAAGCTAAAACTCTTATTATTTGTATTGGGAACCCTTGGTTTTCTCCATCCCACCTTTTCTCAAAATAAACGCAAACCGGTAGATTACGTGAATGTATTTACCGGAACCTCCAATTCGCGTTGGATGCTTGGGCCTTATGCCGGAGTCCCCTATGGAATGGTGCAACTGGGTCCCGACAACCAGGAATCAGGATGGATGGCTGGTTACGACTATTCGATCATGAATGTTACTGGTTTCAGTCACATTCATGCCTGGACGATGGCTGGTTTAATGGTAATGCCTGCAACACAGGATTTCACAAAAGAGAACGGCGCAAGTTCGAAAGCATATCGCGGCGCAGGCGCAGGTTTTCATTCCCGCATTTTAAAGGAAAGCGAGAAAGCTTCGCCGGGATATTACTCCTGCGAACTATACGATGCTGACTGCAGGGCCGAATTAACAGCATCAACCCATTGCGGTTTTCATAAATATACCTTTAAAGCAAAGGACGATGTGCGCATCCTGTTGGTTTTAAACTTTCCGACAGAGTATAAAATTGATATTCAAAGTGCTGTTATAAGCAAGATTGGAAACAATGTGGTGGAGGGATTTGCCAAAACGAAAGCCGAATATGGCGAGTATACCCTTTACTTTACGATTCAGTTTAACAAACCGTTTAAGTCATTAAACGGCTGGCAAAATGATTCGGTCAAAACCAATATCGAACAAATCACAGGCAAAAAGGATGTCGGCGTATACGTAACTTATTCAACAACTGATAATGAGGCCATCATGATGAAAGTGGGGCTTTCGCTGGTTGATATGGAAGGGGCGAGAAACAACCTCAAATCTGAATTGGACCCGTTTGGATGGAATTTTGAAGCAGCGGTTGCATCTGCACATGAACAATGGAATTCATTGCTTTCAACAATTGAAGTGAAAGGGGATGAAAAAAACAAAGAGAAATTTTACACCAATTTCTACAGGAGCTTTGCAAAACAAACCTGGAGCGATGTGGATGGCCGTTATGTTGATCCTTTCAACAAAATTCAGCAATTGCCAAAGGGTGGTGTAATGTATGGAGGTGATGCTTTCTGGAATACTTTCTGGAACTTCAACACGATACTTTCGCTGATTGCCCCTGATATAATGAACAATTGGGTAAAGTATCGTGTTGAAGTTCCAG
>DASXUZ010000133.1:0-21762 GCA_036504555.1 Prolixibacteraceae bacterium
TATCTGATACTTTTCTGATACTCATCTGATACCTTTCTGTATGGTGAGGTTACAGAAAGGTATCAGATGGGTATCAGATGGGTATCAGATGACATATACAGATGGATGGGAACAAGGAGGGAGAATGCCGGTCTGCCGGCCCCATGGGCTCTGGCCTTTGTTCTTCTCTATGATATTTAGCTGAGACGCGTCAATATTATGAACCGCAGAATAATTGAGCAATGAAGGATCCGTTTATAAATGCTTTCTCATTAATTCATATATTTTTGTTCAATTAATAAGGAGATCATAAAATTCAAAAAAACAATTGATGAATAAGCATATACGAATAGTATTATTGCTTTTGACAATTTTTATTGTTGCTCAGACTTACGCTCAGACTTCAAAAGTGGATAGTCTTGAAAATGTCAATGACAAAAATGTAAAAAAAATAGCTGAACTGGAATTTACCTATCAGTTTGAAAAGGAAAAGCAAGCCATTGAATTAGAACAGCAAAAGAAAGATGCAGTGCATTCTGCTGCTATGATTTCACTCCTTGCAGGCTTTGTATTGGTTTCATCTTTTGCTGTTTATGTATTTCGATCATCACGGATTAAACACAAAACCAACCTCATTCTTACCAAACAGAAAAATGAAATAGAGAATCTCAATGAAGAATATCATGCGATCATGGGAGAATTAATTGACTCAAACGAAGCGCTTGTGATCACAAAAGAACTTGTGGAAGAAAGCGAAGAGAAATTAAGATTGTTGATTAAAAATTCAAACGATATCCTGGTGTTAGTCAATGAAAAAGGAGAACAGTTTTTTATCAGTGATGTCGCTAAAAACCTGACCGGTTATCATGTCGAAGAATTGATGGGCACAATTGAAGATGTGATTTTTCCCGATGATGTGGATATTGTACGGCAGCATTGGGTTAGGGTTCTGGCCAATAAAGAAGTAGCGGATTGTATTCAATACAGGCATAAACACAAGGCAAAGGGGTATGTATGGTTTGAGGCAGTTGCTCAGAATTTCCTCGATCATCCGGCGATTAATTCGATTGTAGCAAATGTGCGGGATATTAGCGAACGCAAAAAAGCAGAACAGGCCCTTCAGGAAATTGAAACAGAAAAAGCCAGATTGTTGGCCTTGGAGATAGAAAGAATCAGTCGGGAACTTGAATCCAATCAAAAATCAGAAACCGCAGCAAGATTAAAATTAATTCAAAACTCAGAACGTGATGCCCAAACGATCGAGCGATTAATGGAAATAGAAGAGAGTACCAATCCCACAAGCAAACAAAAAATCAATTCACTCATTTCCGACTATAAACGTCTTTCATATAATTCGAACTGGGAGGAATTTGAAATTCTATTTGAAAAAGTACATAGTTCTTTTTACGAGAAACTAAACACGCAATACCCCAAGCTTACGGCTAATGAGCGAAAAATTTGTGCATTTCTAAAACTAAACATGAGCAACAAAGACATTGCACAAATTACGTTTCAATCGGAAGATGCGCTGAAAAAGGCACGCCTGAGATTACGACAGAAACTTGAAATTGAACGGGAAACCAATCTCACGGCTTTTCTTCAGAATATTTAACAAGTACAACTTCCCTGAATGCCCTTCTTGAAATCGTCCGGCGGTTTTTTGAAGGGCCTTCTTTTTGATTATCTGATTGGATAGCCCTATAAAACGATAGAACCCGCTCCTCATAAAGTGACGATTCATCAATATATCCCCATGTAATCAGTGTTTTACATTCCCTCAGGAATTTATTTTTACAATTGTCTACTTTTTGTCTCCCTATATTTTTACCGCTTGCAATGATTCATATTTAGTTTTGGGACTTTATCTGTTTGAAGACTTTTATGGATTCAATATTGTTTGAAGAAGATGAATTAATTTAATTACCTCTCATATGCTATTTTTAAATTACACAATCAAAGAATCGGAGTTTCGTCCCAATAGTCCACTTTTTGTTCCAATATTTCACTAAATTTTTTATTCTCGATGCTATTGGAATTTTAGCACGCTATCATATTTATAACATTAATGATTTAATCAAAAAAGATGAAAAAATTAGCTTTAATTATTGCTGCTGTTGCATGCTTTTCTTTGGGTTCAAAGGCACAAGGAATGTTTGAAAAAGGAACTCAATTGTTTAAATTGGGGGTTGGGGTAAACAGCAATGGAACTCCTATTGACGTCTCTTATGAAAAAGGTGTAAAAGAAGATCTCTTTGGGGTCGATGGACTTGTTTTAGGTCTTGGTGGAAATTTTGGATACTATGGGTACAAAGAGGATTTCTCCAATTTAGCAGGTAGTTACTCCTGGAAATATACCAATATCATTGTTGGTGCACGCGCGTTGGCACACTACCCACTTGTCAATAAATTAGATACTTACAGTGGTTTAATATTAGCCTACAATGTGGCCAGTGCCAAATATGATGGACCTAATGCCGGTTCCATTCCTTCACCATCGGTTGGTGGGATTGTCTTTGGAGGTATCGTGGGAGCCCGTTATGAGTTTAGTCAATCATTGGGCGCATACGCTGAGGCTGGCTTTGGTATTTCAAACCTGAGCCTTGGTATCGCATATAAATTCTAATCCGTTAGACCCCAATAAAAACGGCGGAAAAGTTACCCTTTCCGCCGTTTCTTATTTAAATGATATCTGCAGTGTTTATTTCTTCAAAGCCTTAATCCTCTTGAGATTTTTGCGTTTCTGCATTTTCAGCTTGATGGTATAATCCAATTCATAAAGAGCAGGAACAAACATCAGGGTGAGGAAAGTTGCGAAGCTCAATCCGAAAATGATCGACCAGGCCAATGGTCCCCAGAAAGCTACATTGTCGCCTCCAAAATAGATGTGTGGGTTCAGCTCGGTGAACATGGTTACAAAATTGATATTCAAACCAACTGCCAGAGGAACCAAACCAAGCATGGTGGCTGTTGCTGTCAGGATAACAGGTGTGATACGCGTTTTACCTCCTTCGATAATGGCTCTGCGTGTAGGTAATCCTTCTTTCTTCTTGACATCGATGAACTCGACAATCAGGATTCCGTTTCGAACGACAATACCTCCCAGTGCCACTACTCCAAGACCAGTCATCATGATTACAAGATCCATATGGAAGATCATTACTCCAAGCAATACCCCTACGATACTGAAAATAACCTCGCTCAGGATAATCAATGATTTGCTCACTGAGCTGAATTGGGTAATCAGGATAAAGAAGATGGCTCCCAAGGCAATGATCATGGCCTTCATTAGGAAGATGGCTGTTTCTTGCTGGTCTTCCTGTTCACCGGTCAGCTTGATGTTTGTCCCTTCGTGAAGGGGAAATGTTTTGGCTTTTTGGTTGATGATCGGAACAATATCATTGGCCGAATATCCCGATAGCACATTGGAATAAACGGTAATAATACGTTTCTGATCCAGACGCTTGATCCCAGCATAGGTAGATGAATAATCGATCTTCGCTACAGTTGAAAGCGGAATGCTGCGCAATTGCCCGCTATTCATATCCCGGTAGGTGATTTGAAGGTTGACCAATGCGTCAATGTTGTCACGTGTAACCTTGGCATAACGAAGCATGATGGGATACTCATCCTCGTCCTGCTTATATTTCGAGATTTCCTTTCCATACAAGGCAGTACGGATTTCAAGACCAATCTGCCCGGTTGAAATTCCCAACCGCTGTGCACGGTCACGGTCAATCTGAATATTGATTTCAGGAGAATTCATTTCAAAATCAGTCTTCAGCTGTTCAACACCAGGGATACTCAACGAGTCGAGGTAATTCCTGAAGGCAAAAGCATCGGCTACCAGGTTGTCAAGGTTCTCACTGGTAATTTCAATGTTAATAGGTTTCCCGGTTGGTGGCCCACTACCATTCTTATCGACTGTAATTTCAGCCCCAGGAATATCAGCAACTCCTTTACGGATGATTTCCATGTATTCGGTGGTGCTGATCCCTGTTGTCCGATTCTTGTGTTCCACAAAATTAATTGAAACTTTCCCTTTATTGAACGGAGACCCTCCCCCAGAAGCGAATCCTTGTTCTTCAACGCCAATGGTTACATTGGAAATGATCGATTCAACATCAGGGTTTTTTGCCCCAAGCGCCTTATAAACACGCGACTCTGCCAACTTAGTAATGCTGTCGGTCACATTCTGATGAGTTCCTCCTGGCATTTTGATATACACAAAGATCGTATTGGGATCGTTGTTCGGGAAAAACAATACCGTTGGTTTGACAATTCCTGTTATAACAATGGTCGCAAAAAACAGGGCAATCATGCCACCCAGTATCCAAATCGGGCGGGCTCCCCTTAACACGGAACGAAGCTGACGTTCATAGGCACGCATTAGAAAGGGCCATGTTCTTTCCTGGAATGCTTTGATTAAGTTCTTGAGTACAAAATGGAAAAAGAGGATCATCAGTACTCCAAACACCAGGAAGTTAGCAAGGCCAAAGGATTTGCTTAAATAGAATACCCCGGCAAAGGCAAGCATGACGATAATGATGGTTCTGAGTTTTTTCCAGCCACTTCCTTCCTGGAATTCTGTATCATATTCATGTTTCATGAACGAAACGGCAAACACAGGGTTGAACACATAGGCCACAAAGAGGGAGGCAAAGAGTGTAATGATCAGGGTGACGGGCAAATAATGCATAAACTGACCCACGATTCCCGGCCAGAAAGCCAGCGGGAAGAAAGGTGCCAAAGTGGTAAGTGTTCCTGATAGGATAGGCATGAAAACCTCGCCTGCCGCCCTTTTGGCCGCTACATTGATGTCAGGGTTAAACTTGTGCAAACGGTGTGTATTTTCAATCACCACAATGGCGTCGTCGACCACAATACCGAGAGCGAAGATAAAGGCGAACATCACGATCATGTTCATGGTATATCCCAATCCAGGAATGATCAAATAGGCCACAAAAATGGAGAGTGGAACGGATAGTCCAACAAAGAAAGCATTTGTAAATCCCATGAAGAACATCAGAACAATGGTCACAAGGATGAACCCGATGACAATGGTATTGTTCAGTTCTTCCAGTGTGTTGCGGGTAAAGCGGCTCTGGTCACCTGTAATGGTCACTTCCATGTCTTTTGGAAATTCATGTCCTTTGAGCTCCTGTTCTACAATGGTTTTGATTTGATCAGAAGCATCCAACAGGTTTGATCCACTCTTTTTGATCACGTTCAAGGTGATTACATTTTTACCATCCAGACGGGCAAAGCTTTCCTGTTCTTCAAAGCCGTCATTCACATCCGCAATGTCGCTCAGTTTAATGAAGGCCCCGCTGGAAGAATGGACTATAATGTTTTTTAATGTTTCAACATTTTCAAACTGACCTTTGATACGGACAGCGTTACGTGTTCCGTTGGTGGTCAGTGAACCTCCTGAAATGGTCAGGTTTTCCATGGCCACTGCTCTTTCAATATCACTGAAAGTTACTTTGGCGGCCTGCATCTTGAAAATGTCGGCATTCACCTGGATTTCACGATCCAGTGCACCTACTATGTCAACGCGGGTAATTTCTTTCAGCGCTTCGATCTTGTCCTGTGCAATTTCGGCATAATGTTTTAGTTTATCCAGGTCATAATTGCCCGAAATATTCAAAAACATCACTGGAAATTCCGAAATATCGATATCCATGATATCCGGTTCTGCGGGAAGGTCAGTGGGAAGGTCTTTCTTCGATTTGTCAACGGCATCACGCACACGTTGTTTGGCCGTTTCGATCGATAAGTCAGGATCAAATTCCACCACGATAGAGGAAAAATCCTGCACCGAGTTGCTGGTCATCTTTTTGACATCCGAGATGGACTTCAATTGTTTTTCAATCGGACGTGTAACCAGGTTTTCCATATCGGCTGGAGAAGTACCTGGGTAAGGCGTGCTTACAACAATATAAGGAATGACTACCTGCGGGAATTGTTCTTTCGGAATGAAATAGTAATTCATCATCCCGAGGATGGATATCAAGATGGCCAGCACATATACGCTCGTCTTGTTATCAATCGCCCAGCTTGTTGCAAAAAATTCTTTTATTTTATTTTCTTTCGACATAATAGGTCACTTTGTGATTTAGAAAATTACTTTTTCGCCCCCGTTCAGGTTCTGAAATCCTGAAGTAATGATGTTTTCGCCTGCTGTAATTCCTTCCAGTACTTCAATGTTCCCATTATAGTCCCTGCCGGTTTTGATGGTCCTGCGCTCAGCCGACCAATCGTTTCCGTTTTGTTTGGCGATGTATACAAACTTACCGTCCTGGTTGCTCTGTACATAATTGACCGGCAGACAAAATGCCTTCTCATTGGTGTAATCCTTGATTTTCAGGTAGGCAATCATATTGGCCCTCAGTTCTACATCCTTGGGTGAAATTTTACATTCTATCCTAAAAGTGCGGTTGGTAGGATCGATAAACCGGCTGGTGAAATTCAGCTTAGCTTCGATTTCTTTGCCCAAATCAGGAAAACTGACCAGTGCATCATTCCCGTTCTTAATGCGCGCAGCATAGGTTTCGGACACATCGGCCGAGATCTTGGCAACACTCATGTTGATCACCCGAATCGTAGAAGTGGGTAATCCCGGAGAAGCCATTTGGCCTACCCGAAGCGGAACACTCTCAACGGTCCCATTGATGGGAGATACAATTTTCGACATTTTCAATTGTTCCTTGATCGTCTTGGCCCTTTGTTCAAGGGATTCCTTATTGGTTTTGGCCTGTAAATACTGTAATTCGCTGCCAATTTTCTTGTCCCACAAGGCACTCTGCTTTTCGAATATATTGGTAGCCAATGCAAGTTGGCTATTGACTTCCTCGAGCGACTGCCTGGTCACCTGGTCATCCAAATCAACCATGACCTGGCCTTTTCTAACCTGTGATCCTTCTTTCACATAAACGGCCGTTACAATGCCCGGCATCTGGGGACTTACTGCAATGTTCTGATCTGCGTCAACGGTTCCCTGGACATCAATATAATGGTTAAAAACACAGGCCACCGATGGGGTAACTTTGACTGTAACAGGTTTTACATCTGCCTTTTCACCCTTTGGATTCACTTCCGTTTCAAGTTCGGCGATTTGGGTAGCAAGCTTGTCGTGCTGCAATTTCAATTTTTCAAGCTCAGCTTTTTTGTCCGTCGTTGCACTGCACGCCACCAAAAAGGCGATCAATGCGACATAAATGATACTTCTTTTCATTGGTAATAATATTTTGAGTTTGTAATTTCAAATTAAAATTCTAACCACAGGAAAACCTGCCGGTTACTTTGTTATTTCCTGGTTGATATTGTATAGTTTTTCGAGTTGGGACTTTGAATTCTCAAGATCATAGATGCTCTGGTAATAATTGGTCAGGTTGGTCAGGTATTGATTTTGACTGGTCATCAGGTCCATGCTCGATGCCATTCCCTGCTTGTATTTTTCAAGCGTGCGCTGGTAAATGTCATCCGATAAATCTTTGCTTTTCTTTTGATTCTGATATCTTTCCAATTTCAGTTTCAGGTCGTTCTGGAACTGGCTGGCTTGCATCACCAAATTACTCGAAACATTCTTGCGCGTATTTTGTGCTTTCTCCACTGAAAAACGCTTTTGGGAAATACTCGCTGCCTTTTCGCCACTGCTGAAGATGGGCAAACTTAGATTTATACCTACCAGATCCTTGGGGGCAAAATCAAATGCCGGTGGATTTAATTTTTCAGTATGGTTGTAAAATCCTGCAATGGTTGGTAAATAACCCGACTTGGCCAGTTTTAATTCCAACGAGGCAGCCTTTTCCATGGTTTGAATCAGCTGGTAATCCACATTGCGCTCAAGGCTGAAAGGCTCACTGATCAATTGAAGGCTGGTTGAGGTCAACGACTCTCCCGACTCAAGAGGATCACTCAATTCCACCTTGACGGCCTCTTCCATCCCAATCTGAATTTTCAACAGTCGGTAACCCATGTCCAGGTTGCTATCGATTTGGTTCAAGGCATTCTTGATCGTGTTGGAAGTCAGTTCTAACTGGTCGACATCGGTCTTTTCCAAAAACCCCTGTTTGTTCATCTCCGACACTTCATACAAGGTCTTGCCAATGTTCTCAAGGTTTTGGGCAAGGATCTTCTTGCTTTCCTCGGCCAGTTGGATCATGTTGTAAGTATTGATCACCGTTTGAATTACATCTAACTTGGCTTTCTCGGCATTCTGTTTGGAAAGTCCAAAATAAGTCTTGCTGGCCTGAAGTCCCACCAGGTATGATCCGCTGAAGATCAACTGAGAAGCTGTAAAATCAAAGTTGGTGCTGTTCTTTACACCCAGAGGGATTTTTGCTCCTGCGGTACTGTTCATATAAATGGTTTCGCCATCGTTTAAAGTCAGAGAACTCATCGTCCCCACTCCTGTAATGGGATCACGTGGAACTTCTTTATGAGATAATTCCGTCCCCCCTCCGAAACTTAATGTAGGGACTTTGAAAGTGTGAGTATAAGTACCCTTGACATCTATATGAGGAAGTCCGCTGGCGGTGGTTTCCCATATCTTCTTCTGGGCAATTTTCAGATCAAGGTCTGAATTCAAAATGTTGGTGTTGTTTTGCGAAGCCATCTTCAAGGCATCTTGTAGTGATAACTTCACCGGTTCCTGGGCATGGGCAACGAGGGTTCCCAAAAGGAACATCCCTGCCATCAGGAGAATCTGTCTCTGTTTTCTGAACATGTTCTGTAATCTTTATAGGTTATTGGATATGTGTATTCAAATGTTTAATTTCGGATTTGCGTCTTTCGAAATAGGCAATCCCTTCAGGGGTCGAAATGGCCCTGATATGGTTTTCGAACATCACTTCAAAGAGCTGTTCAAAGCTGATGCTTTCGCTGATGCAAATGTCGTTGTTGTGCGCCATCACCAGGTTACGAACATACAAACCTGCTACCAGTTCCACATTGACATCCTTGCGGTACAATCCCTCAGCGATTCCTTTTTCAATGTTTTTGCTAATCTGTGAGAAGATAAGGTTTTGTTTCTTGACCATAAACTGCTGAAAAATGGGCTCATAGTATTTCTTAAGTTCAAAGGTCAATTGGGAGTTAAAGTGCCCCATTTCTTCAAATACCTTTAAACTGACCTGAACCAGTATTTCAATGGCATTCAGATCATCGGTCAGCATCCGGGCCATTTCCAGGTCCCATTTCATTTGCTCGTAGTAAAAAATCTTTTCAATCAGGTCTTCCTTGCTCTTCACATACTGGTATAGGGTCTTCTTTGAAATTCCAAGACTTCGGCTGATATCATCCATGTTAAGGTTTCGAATCCCGAATTCATAGAACAATTTGACAACTCCCTCAAGGATCGTCTTAAATTTTGGATCAATTATCTTTGTTTCGCCGTACATTGTTACTGAATAAATATTTTCATGCAAAGAAAGGAAACATTTCAGACAAGGAACGTTTCCTTAATGTAAACTGTTTATTAAATAATTCTGTGCCAAATTTCCGAAATTCTTCTGTTCCAACCTTTACTTACATAGATCACCAGGCCATCTGAATAGGTGAATGACCGAAATTGAATGGTAAACGGTCCATGATTTCTCGGCTCCTTGCCCTTCATTCACATGTTTCTTCATTAAACTATAGGGTGAGACGTTTCAAAGTGAAATATATTTTAAGGAAATGAATCAAATAATAAGACCGCTCAGAACTCCTTTCGCTGAATAAATATGATAACATTCGTAAATTTTAGTTGCTTTTGTATTGAAACCCAACGGCAATCTGCTGTATATTAATCATATAGATTGGTTCTCTTCGCTACCAATGTCGTTTAAGCGTTTTATAGCAAAAATCTTCCATGGCTCTTTATGTCCTGTTTGCTTTGACCTGAAAATAGATACCTCCAATGGTGATTGTATCTGATGCAAGAGGGTATTGAAGATATCTATCTGATACTTTTCTGATACCCATCTGTAACCTTTCTGTATGGTGAGGTTACAGAAAGGTTACAGATGAGTTACACATGGGTTACATATGACAATGACAGAGGGATAGGAACAAGGAAAGAGAATGCCTGCCTGCCGATCCCAGGCCCGATGCCTTTATTTCTCCGCCCGGCTTATTAGCTATTATACGACACTGCGCTTCTAATCTAGGCTAAAGTGGCTCAATATCAAGTGGGAACATACTATCACTATAGGTGATGAACTTGTCACCGCTCCCGTGGATGTTCAATTTCACTAGAAAACCAACCCGCTCAGCCAGGCCCATACCACATATCGCAGAAACTTTCCGGCCAGCATGGCAAGAGCCGTTGTCCAGATATTGGCCCTTAAGATTCCAAGCCCGACAGCAAAGATATCTCCCACGGCCGGCACCCAGCTCAGGAAGGCAAAGATAGCCCCCCGCTTGTAAAGCCGGTTGTGCCACTTCTCAATGGTTTGGCGTTTGATGCGCAGGTACTTTTCAATCCACTCCCATTTGCCCAGGTAGCCGATGGCAAAGCTACTCATGCCTCCCAGCCAATTTCCGGCCGTTGCAACCAACACCCCGGTCGATACATTGGTGCCGTTGGCAATCAGGTAACTGAGCAGGGCTTCGGAACTGAAGGGTACGACAGTTGCGGCCAGGAAGCTGGCCAGAAAAAGTCCCCAAAGGCTGTAATCAAAAAGTCCTTCCATCGTGGGGACAAAAGTATAAAAGCCCGAGAGAATTCCGCAGGCTGAGCCAAATCATTCAGATCTGTAAAAATAGAACTGCCTGGAGTGAACCTATGGACGATCCTTTTGTTCGAACAATTTTAATTACCTTTGGGCGCTTAATGATCAAAAAATAAACAGGATGGAAACTACACGTCAGAATAAAATATCGCGCCTGATCCAGAAGGACATGGCCGACATATTACAAAAAGAAGGGAAAGATTTGTTTCAGGGGGTACTGATCAGTGTAACCCAGGTGAGGATCACCTCCGATCTTTCGATTGCAAGGATTTACCTGAGTGTTTTTCCTTCTGAAAAAGGAAAGGGCATTGTACTTGAAATCAAGAAAATGCATTCCAAACTCAGGGGCATGCTCGGACTGAAGGTGGGTAAACAACTGCGCATTGTTCCCTAATTGGATTTCCACCTGGACGACAGCCTCGATTACATTGACAACATTGATAGACTCTTAAAAGAATAGTTCAAGGTTTAAAGTTTAAAGTTTAAAGTTTAAAGTTGCGTGCCGATCAGGGGCAGTTGCAAAGTTCATCGTTAACAGTTACACCCCGATCGGCACGCAACTTTAAACATTGAACTTTAAACTTTAACCCATAAACTTTAACCCATAAACTCCAAGTTTCACACAACTACCATATAAACAGACCGATGCAATACGATCCGATTAAACGCTCACTGGGAAAAGTATTTAACCAGACCCCTGTTTTACGCAAGATATTTTACCAGTTGCTTGACTGGCTGCTGCTAAGGGCATGGCATATCCGCAAGGAACTTCGTAAACGTGCCCATACCTCTCCCGAAGTAAAGACCATCCTGGATGCAGGCTCGGGCTTTGGTCAATACACTTACCGCATGGCGCGCTGGTTTCCAAAGGCCACTATCAAGGCTGTCGACATCAAGCCTGAACAGATTGACGATTGCAACCAGTTTATGAAAAAGGCGGGCCTGGATAAACGGGTGAAATTTAAACTCGCCGACCTAACCCAATTTCAGGAGAATAGTACCTACGACCTGATCCTTTCGGTGGATGTGATGGAACACATCGAGGAAGATGTGCTGGTTTTCCAAAACTTCTATGCCTCGATGAAAAAAGGGGGCCTGCTGCTCATTTCGACTCCATCGGACCAGGGAGGTTCAGACTCGCATGACCATGAGCATGAAGAAGGGGTGCATGGCTTCATTGATGAGCATGTGCGCGATGGATACAATATTTTGGATATTCAGACCAAGTTGAAATCCGTGGGATTTTCAAAGGTGGAAGCCCGTTATTCGTATGGGAGCCCCGGAAAAATATCCTGGAAACTGTCGATGAAATACCCCATTTTAATGTTGGGCGCTAGTAAAATCTTTTTCGTGATCCTTCCCTTCTATTACCTCATCACATTTCCCATTTCAATGATCTTGAACTTCTTTGACTTGGGAATGCTTCACAAAAGTGGGACAGGATTGATTGTAAAAGCCTGGAAATAAATTGAAGACTGCCTTTTATATCGCCCGTCGTTACCTGATTTCAAAAAAGTCAGTCAATGTAATCAACATCATTTCCGGGGTTTCGGTTGCCGGAGTGACGGTGGGAACTTTCGCCCTGGTGGTGATTCTTTCGGTATTCAACGGGCTTGATACAACCATCAAATCCATGTTTTCGACTTTTGATCCAGACATAAAAATCGCTGCCACCGTCGGAAAATCATTTTCTATGAACGAGGGCAACTTCGAGGCCATCAGCAAATTACAAGGCGTTGAATCGATCATTCCCGTGATTGAAGAAGATGCCCTTCTCCGATATGGCGATCGGCAATATTTTGCAACGATCAAAGGGGTACCGGTCGATTACATGAGGGCCTCCCGGCTGGACAGTAATTTCATTACCATGGGGAAGTTTATACTCGAATCCGACCAGGTGCCCTATGCAGTGGTAGGACAGGGAGTAGCCTATTTTTTATCTGTAGGACTGAATTTTACGGATCTCATTCATATCTACACCTTAAAAAAAGGAACACGAGGCCGGCCCGATATCAACAATGCATTTATCCACAGTACGATCTATGCCTCGGGAATATTTGCCAACCAGGAGGAAATTGATTCAAAGTATGTATTGGTTCCCTTTGATTTTGCCAAAGGGCTTTTCCAGATGGACAACCAGGTATCGGCCGTTGAGGTCGGTCTGAAGAAGGACTTTACCGACCAACAGGTGAAGGCTGAAATTGCGCCTGTCCTTGGCGACAAATTCACGGTAAAAACACAATACGAACAACATGAAGTTTTTTACAGGGTTATGCAATCCGAGAAATGGGTCATCTTCATGATCCTGGGCCTGGTGCTGATCATTGCCTCATTCAATATTTTAGGTTCGCTTTCGATGCTGATCATTGACAAAAAAGCCGACATTGCCATTCTGCAAAGCATGGGGGCCAATCAACAATTAATCCGCACCATCTTTCTGTTTGAAGGCTGGATGATCTCCATCATCGGAGCCATTTTGGGGCTGATCCTGGGAATTTTTGGCTGTTGGCTTCAGATGGAATTTGGACTATTAAGAGTGCCAGGCAACGAAGCTGCTTTCATCTTCTCAAGCTACCCGGTTGAAATTCGGGTGACGGATCTACTATCAATTTTTCTGTTGGTTTGCGGCGTAGGCTTTCTGGCCGCCTGGTACCCGATTCGGTTTGTTTCGAGCAAGCACCTGAGCTCAGCCATGAAATAGATGATCCCCGAAAGGGTATGCAGGCTGAAGAATGGAGATTATTAGAATCTAATTATTAGATTTTGGTAATTGGAATCCAATAATTATCTTTGCACAAAGATAGGAACATGAGAACAGTTAAAAATCCTTTTATTACAGGCGGTTATGTCTCAGCAGTGTATTTTTGCGATCGGGTGCAGGAGAGCAAAGACGTCATTCGCGCACTCACCAATGGCAACAATCTCGCCATCATTTCACCCCGTAGAATGGGAAAAACAGGCTTGATCGAACATTGCTTCCACCAAGAGGAAATCGAAAACAACTATTATACCTTCTTCATTGATATCTATGCGACAGATACGCTGAAAGAGTTTGTCTATAAATTGGGGAAAGAGATTTTTGATACCTTAAAACCCAAAGGGAAGAATTTTATAGAGGGGTTTTTTAACATGATCAGTTCACTTCGTCCGGCCTTTAAATTGGATGCTCAGACCGGAGCACCCACCTTTGATATTGGCATTGGCGAAATACATGAGGCCGCATCTACCCTGGAGGAGATCTTTAAATATCTGGAAGCAGCCGATCAACAGTGTATTGTAGCCATTGATGAGTTTCAGCAGATTGGTCATTATCCTGAGAAAAATATAGAAGCATTGCTAAGAACCCATATACAGAAATGTAAAAATACCACTTTCATTTTTGCCGGTAGTCAGCGACATATGATGCAAAATATCTTCTTTAGTTCCTCCCGACCTTTTTATCAAAGTGTGAACCTGCTTCAATTAGACGCTATTCAGGAGAAAGAATATGTCAGCTTTGTCAGGCATCACTTTAGCAATAACCAAAAAGAGATTTCAGAAGATTTGGTCCGTAAGGTCTATCATTTATTTGAAGGTCATACCTGGTATGTTCAAAATATCTTCAACGAATTATATTCCTTAACGAGCGAAAATGAAAATTGCAGGCCCGATATGCTGCAGGAGGCCGTAGAGAACAAAATAAATTCATACAAACCATTGTATCAAAGCACCTTGTCACTTCTTCCTGAAAGACAAAAAGAAATTTTATATGCCATTGCCAAGGAGGGAAAGGCCACTGCAATCACCTCGGGTGCATTTATTAAAAAACATGGATTGATCTCCCAAAGCTCCGTTCAAACTGCAGTGAAGCAATTGTTTGAAAAAGAAATCATTACTTCTGAGAACAATGTCTATCAGGTGTATGACCGATTCTTCGGCTTATGGCTGGCCAATTTGTATGGAACAGGCTGGAAGTGGTGATCTGTTAAGACCTGACAGGTTTCAAAAACCTGTCAGGTCTTAATAAACTTCCACCTTTCATTTTTCCATTTGTTTTGTTCTTCGGTTGTGAGGAAAGTCCAGAGAACAATACGGCTGATTTTATTTCCCTGCCCCATGGCAATGGTTTCAAGCCCAAAGGCTTCCACTTGTTCGAGTGCATTGTAAATGCTTTTCAGGTTTGATTCTTTCGAAACCAAGGTTGAAAAGCAAAAGCAGTTGGAGGCGAACTTCCTGCTTTGCAGGATCATGTTCCTTACAAATTTCTCTTCACCACCATCGCAATAGTTTTCCTGGTGCTGATCACCCAAATTCAGGATGGGCTCAACGCTTGTATCTGGATTTACCGGCTGTATTTTCCTTCTTGCACCTGCCTCTGAATCCTTTGTAAATGCAAGGGCTGGTGGATTACAAATGGAAAGGTCAATCAACTCATCTTTGCGGATAATTCCATAGAAATAGTCTTTTGAATTGGTTTGCAATTTACATGCTACCTTTCCCTGCAAGGAAGGATTGGACCCAATGATTTGGTTGGCCGATTCAACCGCAACAGGGTCTATATCTGAACCAATAAATGACCAGCCATATTCATGTGTTCCTATAATGGGATAAATACAACTGGCGCCAATGCCAATATCAAGGCATTTGAAGTGGTCGCCTGTAGGAATTTTCCCATAGTTATTGCGGCACAGGAAATCGGCCATGTGATGAATGTAATCTGCCCGCCCGGGAATAGCCGGATAGATGTAAGCCTCAGGAATAGTCCAATTACTGATACCGTAATGGTGCAGTAAAAGCGCTTTATTCAAGGCTTTAACCGCTTCACTGTCATTAAAGTCGATAGAGTCCTCCCCATGAATGTTTGGCTTGACAAAGGGGGCCAGTTCAGGTGAGCTTTCTATCAATTGTTTGAAATCGTATCGCTCCAGGTTTTTATTCCGTGGATGCAACTTCGGTTTTTCCTTTGGTTGTTCTTTCTTTATCGGACGCATAGAAATTCCGGTTCAAAATTGTTCAGGTGTCTATTCCAGCAAAAAGCTAAAATTATCTTCGGAACCCAACTCTAAAGGAGTATTTCCTTTCAAAAAAATACGGGCAGTACGGCTACCGATCAGGCGCATTTGATCACCTTCAAGGCGTAGCATGGTTCCTTCACGCAAGCCTACCACAAAGACCCCTGGATTGATTTCCATGAATTCTTCAATGCGTTGCTCACGGGTTTCACCCCCATGTCCTTCAGGATTTGCATCCAGGTAATGGGGATTGATCTGGAAAGGAACAAGCCCGGTGGTGTCAAAGCCATGGGGATCAATAATGGGCATATCATTGGTGGTCCGCAATGTGGGACAGGCGACATTTGAACCAGCACTCCATCCTATGTAAGGTGTTCCACCAAGCACTTTCTGACGGATAGCCTCCATCAATTGACGGTCGTGCATCATCCGTACCAGTTGCCAGGTATTTCCACCACCCACAACAATCACCTGAGCCTCCTTTACCGCCTGCACAGGATCACTATAATGGTGGATACTGGTAAGGTCATAACCCAGTTCATGGAATCTTTCAAACACCTTTTGCTCATAGATATCGAACGAGAAAGTAACCGCCGCATAGGGAATGAAAAGGGCCGTCAGTGGCTGATCGCCTAAGAAGCGTTTGATTTCGTGTTTCGGATAATCAAGATAGGCCTCACCGGGTGTGGTTGAATTACTGATTAGTAAAAGTCTCATGCTGAACTGTCTATTAATATTCACCAAAGGTAATGAATAGAACTAAAAAAGGAGCTTACCTTTCGATAAACTCCTCTTTGATATTTGAAAGGACTCGTATTAACGTGAGCTCGAAATAAGAAACATGTTCTTCAAATGAAAGTCACAAAGCAACAAAGTACCTAAGTTCCTAAGTTCCTAAGCTATTCACCATATTTTGCTACTTTGTCTCTTTGTTACTTTGCTGCATTGTCTCTTTGTTACTTTTTACACTCATTTGCTTATATCGAACTCAAGTTATTAATTTAAAAGGCTGATGCCAATGGTAAAGGGTGTAATGTCCGGCCCTTTGCCTGATTCGAACAATGGGGTCAGACTGTAAGTTCCGAACAGACCGATGTTCTTGTACCCAATGCGTGCGGTAGCGGCATATTTAAATGAATTCATATTGAAGCCGCTGTGATCTTTATCTTTGGTATCCCCATATTGTACTTTTGTGTGCGAGCCAATTTTAACTCCTCCAATCACACCTGCATTGATGTACACCCTGCCTTCATTTTGATTCACAGGGATTTGAAATTCAAGCAACAAAGGAACCTGGAGGTATGACACGGTTAATTTGGTTTTTGAAAGGTTTTCCGTGTCCAGCAAAACAGGGTCTGTCCTTTCGGCTTCTCTTTTCAAGGTATAAGGATTTTCGAACCGATAACTGTTGAAGCTCAATCCCATCCCGGAGACAAGTCCCACGTATGATTTAACAAGTCCGATATTCAACTGATAAAAGTTAAGGTCAAACTCCATGGATTTTCCCTGATCGAGGGCCATAAAATCTTTGTCGGCTGCATTATACATACTGTAATCTGCCTGGTCAAATCCATTGAATCCCAGATCGATTCCTTCCCAGTGACCGTTAAATTTTCCGCTCCGGTCTTTTCTGTGCCCCTTATTGCACCAGTTATATTCAGTTCCATTGTCATGATCAATGACCTGGATTTCCTTATCGCCAATGCGAATAACAGAAGTGTCCTGATCTGTGGATACGATAACAGTATCGACTTCGACAACGGGATTTACCTCAACGACGGGATTTACCATCACCTTGGGTTCGACAATAACAGTGGGCGCTTTAACGACGACTGGTGACTCCTGGGCTTTCAGGTTCAAGGTAAGTGCAGTGGCTGCAATCAGGGAGAAGATAATTGTTTTCATGGCTGTATTGTTTAAATTTGCCTGTATGACGGCGAGCTATTTTCAAATGTTACAGCCAGGCTATTTTTTTTGCAAGGGGATAGAGAAAGCCATCAGTTTGCTTTCAAAATCAAGGCTTGCAATCTTGCCGTTTTTCACTTTGTATCCAATGCGTTCGCCCGAAAGCTCTGAAGCCACATTCAGTCCAGTGCGGACAATCCGGTTTGCTGACAGCAAGCCTTCTTTCCCCACTTTTTTAGCCCTGCTTGCCAGGAACTCATCGAGGGTCATGATCTTTCGGTGACCATTGATCTTTTCACTACGAACAGGATGAGAGACTGCCAATTGGTTTTCGTCTGCTTCAATCTCCAGGGAAGCCATGATGGGATTTATCATTTCCAGAACAGTGAATTCCCGTTCTGGAGAGTGGCGATCTAATACCGCTGGTGATGTATTTGGATTCACCTTGGTGTTTTGAAGCCTGCCCATCGGTCTGGATTCAGTGTTGGTGGTAGGTTTGTTCTCCCTTTTGGTTTCCTGAGTCATCACAATGGGTTCATTCCCTTTAGCCGGAGGAACTTGCGGTGGTTTCACCGTTGCAATTTCCCCGCTTGAAGGCGCTAAACGGGTTTGTCTTCCGCTGGGGAGCAAAGAATGAATTCCCCAGAGAATTACAAAGACCGCAGCAGCCCGGATCACCCAGTTGAAGAGGATGGTGGTACCCGATTTCCTGTATAAATTCTGTTTGTGAGGATATTTTATACCACTATCGGCCACCAATCGAGTTTTAGTCAACAAATCGTAATCACTTTGTCCTTCAGGATGTGTAGCCAGGTAAGCTTCAAACGATTCACGCTCTTCATCCTTCAGGTCGCCCTCCAGGAGCGCAATGGTCTTTATCTCAATGGCAGCCTTCTCCTGCCCGACCGATTTATACAAATGCGCTTTGCCTGAAAAAACAACCTGTTCTTCGGGCAAATGAATATTTTCAAAAAGGTGTAATTCTTCTTTCAGATCGGGATTTTGTTCCAGGAAATCCAGAAACTCATCGATCATGGTTTCTTCCAGCTTACTTTCGAGGTAATCCAGAAAAAATGCTTCGTAATTATCCCTGGTTATTTTCATACGACCAACTCCATTTTACCAATGTAACTTTTCAGAAAAACCCGGGCACGGTAAATATAAACCTTTACCTGGGCTTCGCTTAAGAAGGTTACCTCTCCTATTTCCTTGTAGGAATAACCCTCGTAGTCGCGCAGCAGAATAACGGTCCTTTGAATATCGGGCAAGCGTTTGACTGCTTCGTTCAGCACCTCAGACAGATCAGAATATTGTTCCTCATGCGACTTTTCCGGCACCTTTATATCTTCGATCGAAGTTTGGTGTTTTTCTTTCCGGATCACATCGATCATGGTGTGGTAAGCCGTTGTAAATAGATACGACTTCACCTTATCTGGATTCACATTGTCTACATTCCGCCACAATTTCTCGTAGCTATCCTGAACAATATCACGGGCACGGGCTTCGTCCCTGATGTTTTTCAGAATAAACCGGTAAATGTTATCTGAATACAGATCGACCGATTGGTTGTATTCTTTTGAATTCATTCTGCTGAGCTTACAATTGAACAAAAGTACTTTAAGTGAACTAAAGTATTTAAAGTGAACTAAAGTGCCTAAAGTACTTTGGGGAGCCGATTAACTTTAGTTCACTTTAAATACTTTAGGCACTTTAGTTCACTTTAAGACGCACCAGCCTTTCATTTAGTTACAGCGCCTGTCAATTTTTGTTGAATGGGCGTTTTTGATCTTTCAATTGCTTCGAGCAGGACTTTATCAATGTTTTTAATAATGGGATAAAAACCTTCTTCGCCAATAATGTTTCGGGCGATGTAGGCTTTAACCTGGTTATCGATAATGGTCGTTGAAGTTTTCAAATCCCCATTGTTGACTGCCACTCCTTTCCTGGAAGCAAATGCTACAAACTGCTGAAGGATATCTTTGTTTTGAAAATACTTTTCAAATTCAGTAATGTTGGTCAACTTTGAAAGGGTCTTGCGGTTCGAATCGGCATAATCAAGTGCAAACTGGTAAACAAGTCCCTTTTGGGTCACTTTTGAATAATAGTTTGAATAGCCCAGTGTATCGGCCGGAATGAAATAATCAGGCATGATACCGCCTCCGCCATGTACAATCCTTCCTGACAGGGTTGAATATTTCACCGTGTCCTTGTAGTGGATGCTGTCTACCTTTTGAAATTCACCGTGAATGGCACGATCCATGATGTCTTTATAATATTCATCGGTTCCTTTGTCATACGGCTTCTGGATACATCTGCCGCTGGGGGTATAATAACGTGCAACAGTCAGTCGAAGGGCACTTCCGTCGTTAAATGGTATTTGTTCCTGCACCAATCCCTTGCCAAAGGACCTTCGCCCTAAAATCCAGCCACGGTCATTGTCCTGAATGGCGCCGGCAAATATTTCACTGGCCGAAGCCGAAAAGTCATCAATCAACACTTCGATTCCTTTGTCGCGGTATGTTCCCCTGCTATCGGCATTGAATGTTTTACGGGGCTGTGAATTTCCCTGGGTATATACAATCAATTCCCCTTTGTCCAGGAATTCATTGACCATTTTAATGACCGCATTCAAATATCCGCCCGGATTTCCACGCAGATCAACAATCACATTTTTCATTCCAAGCTTATCCAGCTTTTCCATTCCATCCATGAATTCCTCATAGGTATGTTCTCCAAAGCGGCTAACTTTTATGAATCCGGTAGTCGCATCAATCATGTAACTCACATCCACGCTGTAAATGGGGATATCGCCCCTGGTAATCTCAAACCCGAAAAGGTCTTTATACCCTTTGCGTTTGATTCCCACACTTACTTTGGTGCCCTTTTCGCCCCGTAGCTTGGAGAGTACCTTTTCATTTTTCAGACCTTTTCCTGCCAGCAGTGTGTCGTTGACTGTCACAATGCGGTCGCCGGGTAAAATTCCAACTTTCGAAGATGGTCCACCTGAGATCACATCGACCACCATCACCGTGTCGTTCTGGATAGAGAACTGGACACCGATCCCACCAAAGTTACCGCGCATTTCTTCTTCCACTCCCACCATTTCTTTGGGCGGAATATAGGCAGTATGTGGATCAAGGTTCTTCAGTAGCTGGGGAATGGCCTTTTCAATCAACGAATCGGTTGAAACTGAATCAACATACGAACTATGAATCAATTCAACTATTGCATCCAGTTTGTTAGGCCCTGAAGTGGAATAGGAGGATGGATGATTTCCCGAATTGCGGCTTAGCCTGTTTCCGATTAAAATACCGGTCACAACTGCCAGGGCCAGCAGAAAAGGGATATAAACTGAGAATTTATTTTTCATGTGTAATAATTTGAAACACATATGCACATAGGACACATAGTTTATCCCGAGGACTCGGGACTATGTGTCCTATGTATCTATGTGTTTATTTTTCATTTGTCTAAAATTTATACTATGTGTTCTTTCTATGTGTCCCATGTGCCTATGTGTTTATCTTCTTTTTTCATTTCATCAATCGAACTGATCAATCTGGATGACTGCAATATGTGCTTTTTTCAATAAATTAATGCCATCTTCCAATCTGTAACTATCGTAAAAAACCACTCGTTTTATTCCAGCCTGAATAATCAGCTTTGAACATTCCAGGCAGGGAGAAGAGGTGACATACAAAGTGGCTCCCTCGCTGCTGTTATTTGATTTTGCGACCTTGGTAATGGCATTTGCTTCAGCGTGTAAAACATACGGGAAGGTAAGGTTGTTCTGATCTTCGCAATTATTTTCGAAACCCGATGGTGTACCGTTGTATCCGTCAGAAATGATCATTTTGTCTTTTACCAGCAAGGCCCCGACCTGTCTTCGTTTGCAATATGAATTCTGCGCCCAGATCAAAGCCATTTTGAGGTATCGCTGATCAAGCTGAAATTGCTTATTTTCGGGTGTGCTTAGTTCCATAGCTCTTGTTTTTATTGACTATTTATTCATTGACGATTGACGATTTAACCTACCCCGATCAGTCCCGGGTACTCCGTTTCAATTCCTGTTTTTTTTAAACACATAGACACATAGGACACATAGTTTATCCCCTGTATTCTGTTTCAATTCCTGTTTTTTTAAACACATAGACACATAGGACACATAGTTT
>DASXUZ010000134.1:0-33217 GCA_036504555.1 Prolixibacteraceae bacterium
AATACAGATACTATACAGTTAGATTACAGATACCTTACAGAAGCTACCTCTCGGACAGGTAGACAGTAAGTATTTGGTAAGATTTTGGCAAGACCGTGGCAGCAAACCTGGACAAAATAAAAAGGAAGTAAAATTCATCCCATCAATGCTCGTTTGGAGGTTTTGGATGCAGGGCAAATTTCATCTGTTCATACGAGTCTTGTAGGGTGTCCAATTGGCAGATGGAAGGGAGCGCCTTGAGAAATAAGGGATAAACAACTCAATATCAATCAATTCTAAAGACTCAACAAGCTCTGAAACAGGCCAAATGTGTGATTAATGTAATTTATTTCCATAAGAATGTAATTTTTCGGCAGGGCAAACCTTCAACTTTGACCTATCAATTATTTAATCAATGTTAAAAATCGAAAACATGAAAACTATCAAATTTTTTGTCCTGGCTGCAGCAGTCTCAATGCTTTGGGTGGGATGTAATAAAGACAATACATCGGATACGACAAGGGTGAAAGTACGGATGACTGATGCGCCCGGAAACTACGATCAAGTCAATGTAGATGTAAAGGGTGTTGAATTCAAAATGGACAATGGTGCACTGGTCAATTTAAATGTCACGGCAGGGGTCTATAACCTTTTGGATTTCACCAACGGGATGGATACCTTGATTGCAAGTGCAGACGTGCAATCGGGAACACTTTCACAGGTTCGTTTAATCCTGGGTGATAACAACTCGGTTTCGGTGGATGGTGTGGTGTATCATTTGACAACTCCCAGCGCACAAGAGTCAGGCCTTAAGCTAAGTATGAATGCAGCGTTAATTCCTGGAGTGGATTACCAATTGCTTCTTGACTTTGATGCCAACAAGTCGATTGTAACGACTGGTAATGGTGAATATAAGCTCAAGCCAGTTATAAGGGCGATCAGCGAAGCCACCACGGGTTCAATTCATGGAACAGTTCTGACTGCCCTGGCCTTACCAGCAACAGTGAGTGTTACCAATGGTACCGTCACTTATACAAGCACAACGGATGCGGAAGGTCATTTCCTGGTACGTGGTCTTGCAGCTGGAACTTATAACATTACAATTACGCCAACACTTCCTTTTCTACCGTTTACCCTTGCCAATGTCAATGTAACAGTAGGAAATATGACCGAATTAACGGCAGTAGCGTTCCAATAGGAGATTTGTTGCACGCTGAAAATATGTGAATTGTGCAAATTATTTTCAAAATTGTGTAACACATAAAAATGCCTTTACTGTTACTTTTAATCATTCATAAAATACTAATTTTTAAATTTACTAAAATGAGAACTAAATTATTTTTTGCATTACTGATGGTTTTCGCACTTAGTGCACCAGCCACCTTCGGAGCTTCTAAAGCTGACAAAAAGATCCTTGCCGCTTCAGATAAAGTGGAAAACAAATTATCAGAAGAAGAAGTAAGCCGTTTAACCAAACGAGTAGAAGAAATTCGTGACATGGACAAAACGAACCTCACAGTTACAGAAAAACGTGAACTGAGAAAAGAATTAAAAGCAACCAAAGAAAATGTTCGCAAAGATGGCGGGTATATCTATGTAAGTGCTGGAACTGTTATCCTGATCATTATTTTGGTGATCCTGTTGGTTTGATCCTTTGAACTATCTCATACGCTCTGGGAACCTAGATTAATGAAGTGCCGGTGGTCTTCATTAATTCTCAGAGATTTTGAAATTATAACGTTCTGTAAAATGCAGTACGTTATAATTTGTTTTTGTAATAGCATGAATGGCACAATGTTTGATCTATCTGAGAACAAGCCACATGGGCAACATCATCTGCCTTCAACAACCCTTCGATAGAGGGATGTCCATTAATCCTGGTAGTTGATGTCAAGCCTGAGGGCCAATTAAAACGTACACAAAATGAAACCACTCAATAGAATATCCGCATTGCTTTTTCTCTTGCTGATTAACATTTCCTGTGCCGTTCAGCAACAGCAGCCGGCCTATACCCAACAGCAGCAGCCGGTTAACTTTCAGGTCTTCTATGACGAATTGAGTCCCTATGGGCAATGGGTCGATTATCCCACTTATGGATATGTTTGGTTGCCCGAGGTTCGGGGAGACTTTTCGCCTTATTCCACCAATGGCTATTGGGTCAATACGGAATACGGCTGGACATGGGTATCCGATTACCAATGGGGATGGGCTCCATTTCATTATGGCCGCTGGGACTACGATAATTTTTATGGTTGGTTTTGGGTTCCCGACAATCAATGGGGTCCCTCCTGGGTCACCTGGAGAAGTGGAAACGGCTACTACGGCTGGGCTCCCATGAGGCCAGGAATGAGCATTAACCCACGTTATGACGAGGACTACAGAGATATCAACCGCTGGAATTTTGTGCGCGAAACAGATTTCGGCAGGTCAGACATCAACCGCTATTACATCGATCGACGTGAGTACACCACCATCATTAATAACTCGACGGTGATCAACAACACAACTGTTGACCGAAGGCGCAATACCACCTACGTGGCAGGGCCACCCAAGGACAATGTTCAAAGGGTTACCGGCCGAAGAATTAACAGTGTCGCTATCCGGGACAATGACCGGCCTGGACAGAAACTCAACCAGAATGAGTTACGCATCTACCGGCCACAGGTAGACCAAACTGCTGGCAGAGGTCAGAGGCCAGCCCCATCGAGGGTTTCCAATGCACAGGAGATCAAATCAGTCAGGGAAAGAAATTCCAACAATCCGCAAAACAATGTGACTCCCTATGAGAATAATAGAAGAGAGCAACCCGGCGAGCAAATTTATCGCCGCAGACGGGAACGTCAGTCACAGCCCATAGACAGGCAACCACAGCCAAGGCAACAGACCCAACCGGTACAACCTACACAACAGCCGCAGGTAACGCCTCAGCAACAACAATATGAACGAAGAAGGCAAGAACGTCAGCAAGGGGTCCAACAACCTCAAAGTGAAAGGGTACAGCCTATGACTCCGCCGACACCTGTACAACAGGAACGTCGGTCACAGTCTACAGACAGGCAGCAGACCCAACCGGTACAGCCGGCACAACAGCCGCAGGTAACGCCTCAGCAACAACAATATGAACGAAGAAGGCAAGAACGTCAGCAAGGGGTACAACAACCGCAAAGTGAAAAGGTACAGCCTGTGACTCCGCCCACACCTGTACAACAGGCAATACCACCACAACAACAACAGCAAACTCAACCGGTACAGGCACCCCAGGCGACTCCTCCACAAATTGAGCAGCCTGCACAAAGAATAGAAAGACAAGAACAACAGCAACAAAGAAGACAAGAGCGTCAGCTACAGAAGCAACAACAGCGAAACGATAATATCCCGTCTGGCAATTCAAGAAGGGAAAGACAGAAACCAAAAGAGGCTCAATAAAGCGTAAATTGAATTAATCAAGTCAAGCCAGCCATTGAAAGCAATGCTGGAACATCCTGTAAAATATATTCATTGAAAACAACCATTACCTGCTCAACCTATTATCATTGGCCCCAGAAAAGGCTTCTGAATTTTTACATAAACCACCGGGAAAACATCCCCTATAACTGGACCCGATGAATCAAAACCCACTTAGTCAACTCAGGGATAAAATTCTTGGGAAGGTCTGTTTGCTTGGTTTGCTGATCACCGGCTTGTGTTCTCAGGCACAGTCACAGGAATACTTCCAGCAAAAGGTCAATTACAAGATCCAGGTAAGGCTCGATGATAAGCGCCATGAATTAAATGCCTTTGAGAGGCTGGAATACATCAATAAATCGCCTGATAGTTTGGGGTTTTTATACTTTCACCTTTGGCCCAATGCCTATTCAGATAATCATACCGACCTGGCCCGGCAGTTGGCACATTCACACGGTAAAGAAAAACTGTTTGATGATCCTGAGTTAAATGGGAGTATCGACTCCCTTGATTTTAAAGTGAATGACCTTCAGGTTCAATGGAAATTATTACCGGGGCAACCCGATATCTGCCAGCTGATACTTAATCAGCCGCTCCAACCGGGTGATACGCTTCAGATCACCACCCCCTTCAGGGTCAAGCTACCCAAAGGCGTTACTTCCCGATTGGGCCATATTGGTGAATCTTACCAGATTTCGCAATGGTATCCCAAGCCAGCGGTCTACGACCAGGGAGGCTGGCACCAGATGCCTTACCTCGATCAGGGAGAGTTCTATTCCGAATTTGGTGATTTTGATGTTAGCATCATCTTGCCTTCAAACTATACAGTGGGTGCAACGGGGAACCTTCAGAATGAACAGGAAACAGAAAGGCTAACCAAGCTTGCAGCTGACCATACGTGGATCAGCCACTTAGGCAAAGTCGACAGCTCCTTTCCTGCTTCCTCTGACCAGATGAAGACCTTACGCTACACCCAGAGCCAGGTTCATGATTTCGCCTGGTTTGCCGACAAGCGCTTCCATGTGATCAAGGGAAGTGTACAACTTCCTGGTTCAGGCCGTACGATAACCACCTGGGCCATGTTTACCGATCTGGAAGCCAATCTATGGGTCAATGCCAATACCTACGAAAACAGGGCAATCAGCTATTTCTCCCAATTGGTGGGCGAATATCCTTACGATAATTATACGGCCGTTCAAAGTGCACTGAATGCAGGTGTGGGAATGGAATATCCAGGGATTACAGTGATCGGTTTGGCCGACAATGCCTATTCACTGGATGAAGTCATTACCCATGAAATTGCCCATACCTGGTTCTATAGTGCCCTTGGGAGCAATGAACGCAGGTACCCCTACCTGGATGAAAGCATCACCAGTGCCTACACGGCCCGCTACATGAACGACCATTATCCGGGCAAGAAGCTGTGGGAGGTATACATGAAAAAAATAAAACAGGCCCGGTTTTTCCATGTGCAAAACATGCCCGTCAAGCGAATTGAGGAAATCGAATGGCTCATCCCTGGGCGCTCCAACCTTGAACAACCCCTCAACCTTGCCGCACCCGACTATACGGAAATGAATTATGGCATCATGCTTTACAATAAAGCTGCCACTGGGTTTGAATACCTCAAGGGATACCTGGGAGATTCAATTTTTGATGCCTCCATGCAAGCGTATTATCAAAGATGGAAATTCAGGCACCCCCAACCCAATGACCTCCAAAGTGCATTTGAATCGCATACAGAGAAAGACTTAAAATGGTTTTTCAATGATTTTATCACCACCACCAAACGGCTCGATTACAAGGTGGTACGCCTCGAAAATAACCGGTTACTGGTGCAAAATAACGGCGAGTTAGTCGCACCATTGGTGATTGGAGGACTAATCGGTGATTCCATCTGCTTTGAGAAATGGGTCGACGGCTTCGCCGGACAGCAATGGATTGAAATTCCACAGGGGAATTATTCTGAAATAAAGATTGACCCCAGGCACATTACCCCCGAATTATTCAGGCTCAACAACAACATCCGCAAGAAAGGACTGTTTCCAAAGGCAGATCCGATGCATACACAACTGATTTTCACCATTGAAGATCCCGACAAGCGAACACTGATGTATATCCCGGCAGTCAACTGGAACAAGGAAAATGGATTTATGGTCGGGATGGTCTTTCACAACGGGTTCCTGATCACCAAACCCTTTGAATACTTCCTCATGCCGTTTTATTCGTTCAATGACTCCAGGCTGGCGGGATTCGGAAGGATTTCATACAACATCACACCCTTTAATCAATTCATCAGACTGGCAACCCTGTCGGTGGAGGGAACAAAATTCGGAGCACCCGCAAACCAGGATTATTACAAATTAAAAACAGGATTCAATCTTTCGTTCAGAAATAAAAACCTGAACAATCCTTTTCGCCAACAGGCCAGGGGATATTATACCACCGCATCCGACCTTTTCCAGATTGAACTTCCAGAGAAGGCCAGGATGAATTCATACCTGCAGTTTGGATACTTACTCGAAAAGAAGACTTTGATAAACCCTTTCAGCGTGATGGCTTCCCTGGAAACCCATCATTCGTACCAGAAAACATCGGTTGAGATCAACTATCGGTACAGTTACATTGGGAAAAATCAAGGCTTGGATATCCGCCTTTTTGCAGGCACGATGTTAAAAAACACCTCATCGGTTCCTTTCTATGCCTTCGCACCCAGTGGCAGGAGCGGTCGTGAGGAATACCTATACCAGGGTACCTATCCCAATCGGTTCAGCGTTTTTCCCACCACATTCTGGTCACGCCAAATGAGCCTATCTGAAGGTGGACTGGTATCGCCTGTCAACGATCGGCTGGGCTATAGCCGCTGGCTGGTTTCAGCTTCTTTCACCAGCAACTTACCAGGCAGAGCAGGTCGTATGGCTGTCAAACCCTTTGCAAACTTTTTGCTCAATGATCATGGACTTGACCAACTACACCCCTCCCCCTTGTTCTTTGAAACAGGCTTGAAGGCAGGGATCTGGAATTTTTTAGAAATCTATGTCCCCTTATTGGTTTCAGGCAACCTTGAATCGATCAATGGATCATTTAAAAACAGGATTCGCTTTGTATTCAAACTCGATTCATTCAACCAGTTTAAATTAAAACAAGGAGCAGCCAATTAACACAGTATCAACCACAAAGCGCTGGAGATAATATATCTACAAATAGCAATGAAGCTTGATGACCCAAGCTTGTAGCGCCTAATGAACTGCGGCTCGATAGGCCGTTGCTATCAGGTGGTATTCCTGTATTAAACCTTTGTGGGAGCCTAGCCTTCCCCATGGCGTCTGAGCCTGCAATCAGAACAGAAGTCCGTTTTGACAATTCGGAGTCAATCGGTGAAGAAAAGCAGTCAGAAACAACCAATTATTACTTTTTTTTCTTTAAATTAGATTAAACCATTCACTTGTTAAAAGCCAAAGTGCAGGTAGGCTATAACATGCTCTGGCCTAGGTCTAAAATAAGTAAAAAGTGTAACTTATTTATGAAATTGTGTAAGGCTTTTCAAGTCATTATCATTCAATTTTGTAGGCTTAGCCTTATAAATAATTACATCTTAAAAATATAAAAGCGATGAACATACCACCAGAATCCAATTTCAAGCTCCAGCCTATCAATAAAGTATTAATTGCACTTGACTATGACCGTTCGGCACAAATAGTGGCGCAATTGGGTTATTCAATAGCCACAGCCCTGAAGGCGGAGGTTATTTTGGTACACGTATTGGCAGATATCGCTTATTATTCGACCCCAGGCTACACGCCCATCCTGGGATTCAGCGATTTCAGCCATACTGAATTTCTGCAAATGGTAGATGTCGATGGATTAAAGACGGCTGGAAGACATTATCTGGAAAGAATAAAACAGCACCTGGGTGATGATTCGATCACCACCGTCATTGAAGAAGGCGAAGTGGCTAATATGGTATTAAAGACTGCCCTGCGATCGCATGCGAATATCATTGTGATCGGCTCTCACAGCCGTAAATGGCTGGAAAAAGTATTGGTGGGAAGTACCGCAGAAAAGGTTTTAGGTCAAACGACCATTCCCTTGCTGATAGTTCCTGTTAAAGAAGAAGGAAGTTCAATATAAAAACCTTGTTTTATTATGCACCTGCTTGAACAACTTAAAAAACATTCAAAGGTAGTGGCCGATTCAGGAGATTTTGAATCCATCAGGAAGTTTAAACCTTTGGATTCGACCACCAATCCATCACTCATTTATACCGCCTCGCAGGATCAAAAGTATATCCATCTGATGGATGAAGCCCTGGCTTATGCCCATCGTAAATCAACTGATACTCCCAAACAAATCAGCCTGGCCCTGGAGCGGCTGTTCATCAACTTTGGTTTGGAGATTCTGAGAATTGTTCCCGGGCGGGTATCCACGGAACTGGATGCCAGATACTCATTCGATACCGAGGGAAGTGTCAAAAAAGCACGCGAATTGATCGCCCTTTACAAAGAATCAGGCATTGACCGTGAGCGGATACTCATCAAGCTGGCATCCACATGGGAAGGCATCAAGGCAGCTGAAATACTTACCAAAGAAGGGATTCATTGCAACATGACCCTGCTCTTTTCGATGCCTCAGGCCATTGCCTGTGCCGAAGCAGGGGTTCAGCTCGTCTCCCCTTTCGTGGGAAGGATACTGGACTGGTATTTGAAGAATCAGCCAGGCCAGACTTTCACCCCGGAAGAGGAACCAGGGGTTTTACTGGTGAAGGAAATCTACAATTATTACAAAAAATTCGGATATAAAACAGAAATTATGGCGGCCAGTTTCAGAAATACCGGGGAAATTCTTGCCCTTTCAGGTTGCGACCTGATGACCATTGCACCTTCATTCCTTGGGGAACTGGAAAAAACAGAAGGCGTGGTTGAAAAAAAGTTAGACATTGAAAAGGCCAAAACCAGTGAACTGGTAAAAATGGTCATGGACCAGAAACAATTTCGTTGGCTTTTGAATGAAAATGAAATGGCTGCCGAAAAACTGGCAGAGGGAATCAGGAAATTTACCGAAGACATCGTAAAGCTTGAAAGTTTATTGTTGAAGAGATACATTGGCAAATACGAAACCCTATGAATCAACCACTAACAAATGAAGAACTAAGAAAAACAGATGCTTACTGGCGTGCTGCCAATTACTTATCCGTTGCACAAATATATCTCTTCGATAATCCACTGCTGAGGCGCCCTCTTGAACTTTCAGATATCAAACCGGTACTTCTGGGACATTGGGGCACTACACCGGGCCAGAACTTTATCTATGCACACCTGAACAGGGTCATCAAAAAATATGACCTGGATATGATTTATATTTCAGGTCCTGGTCATGGAGGTCCTGCCCTGGTAGGCAATACATACCTGGAAGGCACCTACAGCGAAGTTTATCCCCACATTACCCAGGATGAAGCCGGATTGAAGAAACTATTCAAGCAGTTCTCCTTCCCCGGAGGGATTCCAAGCCATGTTTCTCCCGAATGTCCCGGGTCCATCCATGAAGGCGGGGAGTTAGGTTATTCATTGAGCCATGCTTTCGGGGCTGCCTTTGACAATCCTGAACTGGTGGTTGCCTGCATCATCGGAGACGGTGAGGCTGAGACTGGACCACTTGCCACTTCCTGGCATTCCAACAAGTTTCTCAATCCAGTCAGTGACGGTGCTGTATTACCAATTCTTCATCTGAATGGCTATAAAATTGCAAGTCCGACCATCCTGGCCCGCATTACCAAGGTCGAACTGGAGCAGTTATTGCTCGGTTATGGCTGGACTCCTTATTATGTAGAAGGTGACGACCCTCAAGAAATGCACCAACTGATGGCTTCAGTGATGGAAAAAGCCATCGAACATATCCGGGACATTCAAAGTGCAGCCAGGAATAACCATGACTCAACCAGGCCACGCTGGCCCATGATTGTTTTGCGTTCACCCAAAGGTTGGACAGGACCCAATGTGGTCGATGGTCTGCAAGTGGAGGGTTCTTTTCGTTCTCACCAGGTCCCTTTGCTGGTCAATGAGCTCCATCCTGATCATCTCAAACTTCTTGAGAAGTGGTTGAAAAGCTACAAGCCCGAAGAATTGTTCGACGATCAGGGACACCTGATGGCAGAATTGGCAGAACTGGCCCCCAAAGGTCAGCGAAGGATGGGTTCAAATCCACATGCCAATGGTGGGTTGCTGTTGAAAGACCTTGTGATGCCTGACTTTCGCAAATATGCACTGGATGTGCCTTCGCCAGGATCAGTGGAAGCAGCCGATACACACCAACTTGGAGAATTCCTGCGGGAAGTCTTTACACTGAATCATAAACAGGCCAATTTTCGGATCTTCGGTCCTGATGAAACACTTTCCAATCGGTTAAATGCCGTTTTTGAAGCCACCAACCGAAGTTGGGAAGCCGGGATATTAAAAAACGATGAATTCCTTGCCTCCGATGGTCGTGTCATGGAGATGCTCAGCGAACATCAGTGTGAAGGCTGGCTGGAAGGATATCTGCTCACAGGCCGTCACGGTTTGTTCAATTGCTATGAAGCATTTATTCATATTATCGACTCGATGTTTAACCAGCATGCCAAATGGCTGAAGGTGACTGCAGAATTGCCCTGGCGCAAAAGAATTGCCTCGCTCAATTACCTGCTTGCCTCCCATGTATGGCAGCAGGCTCACAATGGCTTTACTCACCAGGATCCTGGATTCATTGATCATGTGATCAATAAAAAATCATCCATCGTACGTGTATACCTCCCCCCCGATACCAATTGCTTGTTATCGGTCTGGGATCATTGTTTAAGAAGCCGAAATTATGTCAACGTTGTGATCGCCGGGAAATACCTGGCCCCTCAATGGCTAAGCATGGAGGAAGCGATCGAACATTGTACCCGGGGAATTGGTATTTGGAAATGGGCCAGCAACGATGAAAAAGGGGAGCCCGATGTGGTCATGGCCTGTTGCGGGGATGTGCCCACCCTGGAAACATTGGCCGCAGTGTCCATTCTGCGTGAACATTTGCCCGATCTGAAAATACGGATGATCAATATTGTCGATCTCATGAAACTGGAACCCCATTCAGAACATCCGCATGGGCTAAGCGATCAGGAATTCGATGCCTTGTTCACCACCGACAAACCCATTGTCTTCGCATTCCATGGATATCCATGGCTGATTCACCGGATGACCTATCGGCGCACCAATCATGAGAACATTCATGTGAGGGGATATAAGGAAGAGGGCACCATCACCACGACCTTTGATATGGTCGTATTGAATGACCTCGACAGGTTCCATCTGGTGCAGGATGTCATCAAAAGGCTTCCTCTTCTGGGCAACAGTGCTCTTAAACTGGAGCAATGGACTAAGAACAAGCTCATTGAACACAAACAATACATTGAAAAAAATGGCAAGGACATGCCGGAAATTCAAAATTGGAAATGGAAGGAACGACGATGAACAAAAAGAAAGCACAAGATTTTCCTGTTGTATGCGTAGGTGGTTCAGCCGGTGGCCTGGAAGCCTATATCCGCTTACTTCAGCAATTGCCAGCTGATTTGGGTGCTGCCATTGTCATTGTCAATCACATGCGAAAGGTCGCCACCATGCTTCCCCAGATTCTTCCCAAATATACCAACATGCCTGTTGATTTGATTACCAACAAGCTGGACGTGGTCCCAAATCATGTGTTTATCATCCCTGAAAACCGCGATTTGCACATTATTGATGGCGAATTCATACTGAAACCTATATCAAAACCCCGTGGATGGCCTGATGTAATCACCGTTTTCCTGCGCTCAATGACAGAGAATTGGGAGGGGAAATTGATTGCTGTCATTGTCTCTGGGCTCGATGGTGATGGAGCGGCAGCCTTGTGTGGAATAAAAGAGGTAGGTGGTATCACCATCGCCCAAAAACTTGATACAGCCCTTCAACCTGACATGCCTGAATCGGCCATCGCCAGCGGATGTATCGATTTTATTCTTTCACCCGAAGATATTGCCCGCCGAATTGCACTGATCGCAAATAAAGAGAAAGAAGAGGAATAATAAGGTGAGTTCCATTGTAGCGGATGCTGAGTAAATACTTTAGATTCTAACTATATCGCTGCCTCTTTCCTTCCGAAGTTACCGCAAGTTCGCATGTTCGCAAGTTCGCAATGTATGCGAAACTGAGACCTTGCGCTATCTGCGGTAACTTCGGAAGCGGTATCTGTATTTTGGAAGCAAGCAGCCTCACCAACGAGTACCCCTGTTAAAAAAAACCTTCTTAGTTTAACTCCCAAATAACAGAAAATTCACTGTAAAGGAAACATGTGAATAATGTAAATAATTGTCAAATATATGTAAAATTTCTTCCTCGATAAGGCGGCATCTTTACAGTGTAATATTTACAAACCTAATATAAAAAAAACATCATGGGAAACTTACTTTATGTCATCGCGGTCATTTTGATTATTGTCTGGGCCTTGGGATTTTTTGCTTACAGTGTTGGAAGTATAATCCATATACTGCTTGTCATTGCTATTATTTCAATCTTACTGAATCTTATCAGGGGCCGACGTATTTTGTAGTTTAAGGAGACTGTATCAAGAACCCAGTGTGAAAATAAACACTGCTTCCGCATACAGCCTTCAACAAACAGGTTGGCAATTTCGAGTAATTAAATCAATTAAGAACAAAAGAATATGAACTTAAAAAGAATTTTCGGAGCTATATTAACGCTTCTTGGAATTGGAGGCCTTATTTATGCTGCAGTGGAATTCACCACTTCAACAGGGGCAAACCGCGATGTTAAATCATTGATGGTTTTCGGGATCCTTGGCCTGTTATTTTTCGTTTCGGGTATCAGTCTGGTTAGAACCACTAAAGACGAATCATAGGACCAAAAGGGCTCTGCTTGTGCGTGATTAATGTAACATATTTCCAAAAATGTGTAAAGCTTTTAAGAGGGAAGACCTACATCTTTACATTCTATTAATAACTCTAAAACAATACATCATGGGAAATTTACTTTATGCCATCGCAGTCATTCTGATTATTATCTGGGCCTTGGGTTTCTTTGCTTACAATGTCGGCAGTGTCATCCACATCCTTCTTGTAATTGCTATTGTTGCAATTTTATTACGTGTAATTAGAGGCGGAACCGCCGTATAGGAAGATTTAACCTACTACCACCGGAGAATGCGTCTGGTGATGAGATTAAATTTAAATACAGAAGAGGAAAGGGTGCAAACCTTCTCCTCTTCTGGAATTCAATGGTATTCAATATTTACCTTCATAATCATTAACAATGAAAACAACAGGTATCGCACTTCTTGTAATTGGCTTATTATTAACCCTTTTTACAACCTTCAAGTTTTTCACCAAAGAAAAAGTAGTTGATATAGGCAAAGTTGAAATAACTGCCGACAAAGGACACAACATAAGTTGGTCGCCTATGATTGGTATAGGAATTATGATTATTGGTGGAATTGTCCTCTATTCTGATTCCAGAAAATAACCCTGGCATATTCGCTGATGCCCTGGAATTAAAACCTATTCCCATTTAAATTACAATATATTGATTATTCGGCAATGCCCTTGCAATTGAATTTGATGTTCATGTTGCAATTTATTTGATTTTTTGTAGATTTACATGATCTCTAAATCGAATAAATTGAAGCTCTATATTAAATACATGGTCAGCCTGCGCTGTAAAATGATCGTGAAAGAAGAGCTTAATAAACTCGGCTTACGGTATGTCAATGTTGACCTTGGAGTGGTTGATGTGATGGAAGATTTCTCCTCCAGTCAACGCGAGCAATTGAAATTAAATTTACTCAAATCTGGATTGGAATTACTCAATGATAAGAAAAGTATCCTGATTGAGAAAATTAAAAATGTCATTACCGAAATGATTCATTATTCAGATGAATTGCCTAAAATAAACTATTCGGATTTTATCAGTGAAAAATTAAACTACGATTACACCTATTTATCCAATATATTTTCGGAAGTGAAAGGCATCACCATTCAGCAATTCATTATTATTCATAAAATTGAAAAAGTGAAGGAATTGCTCCTCTACGACGAGCTCACCCTGACCGAAATTGCGTACCAACTCCATTACAGCAGCGTTTCCCATTTATCCAAGCAGTTTAAGAAAGTTACCGGGCTTTCTCCTACCTTTTACAAACAACTCAAACAAAAGCGAAAAGGCAACCTGGAAAACATGTGATTTATACAACTCTTTTATTTAATTGTATAACTTTTTTTGTCTACATTTAAGCAATCTTGTAAAATTCACTTTTTAATAAATGACGATTTGAAACTATTTATAAAGTACATGGTAAGTGCACGTTGCATAGCAGCAGTGAAGGAGGAACTGAAAAAGCTGGGCTTGCATTTCATCGTTGTCGATCTGGGTGAAATAGATATCATGGAAACCATTTCAGAAGAACAGCGTGATTTACTGAAAATTGGACTGGTCAACTCAGGACTTGAATTAATGGATGATAAAAGGGCTGTGCTGATTGAGAAAATTATAAAAGTCATAATTGAAATGATTCATCACAGCGATGAAGTCATTAAAATTAACTTTTCTGAATACTTAAGCGAAAAGTTACACCACGATTACACCTATCTTTCCAACATATTTTCGGATGTTAAGGGGATTACTATCCAACAATTTATCATCATCCATAAAGTGGAAAGAATAAAAGAATTGCTCCTGTACGACGAACTTAACCTTACCGAAATTTCCTATAAATTAAACTATAGCAGTGTGGCCCATTTATCCAATCAGTTTAAAAAAGTTACCGGCCTCTCTCCTTCTCATTTCAAACAATTGAAGGACCGAAGACGAGTTCCCATTGAAGAATTAGGAAATTTAAATAATTAAATCCGGAACATGAACGCAAGATGTTTGATTGAAGCAAGTCTTGACCCCTTGGTAACTATCAATACCGATGGCCACATTACTGATTTGAATGAGGCGATGGCCAACATTACTGGATTGACGCGCCACCAACTCACAGGCACTCATTTCCTGGATTATTTTTCTGAACCCCGAAAGGCCAATGGATTATACCATGAAGTGCTTACTAATGGATTGGTTGTCGATTCACCTTTAACGCTCCGGCATGTCAGTGGAAAACTGACCGAGGTATTATTTAATGGATCGGTTTATAAAGATGACAATGGAAATGTAGGGGGTGTGGTAATTGTGACCCGTGATATTGGGGCACAAAAATGGGCCATCGAATTGCGAAAAGCCATCGAAGAACTGGCCTTTCAAAACGAGGTAAAAGAAAAAAGGGCCGCCGAATTAGTGGTGGCCAACAAGGAACTGGCCTTTCAAAATGATGAAAAAGAAAAGCGGGCAGCCGAATTAGTAGTGGCCAACAAGGAACTTGCATTTCAAAACGAAGTCAAAGAAAAAAGGGCAGCCGAATTAGTGGTGGCCAATAAAGAATTAGCCTTTCAAAATAATGAGAAAGAAAAACGGGCCGCCGAATTAGTGGTGGCCAATAAGGAACTGGCCTTTCAAAATGATGAAAAAGAAAAGCGGGCAGCCGAATTAGTAGTGGCCAATAAGGAACTTGCATTCCAAAACGAAGTCAAAGAAAAACGGGCCGCCGAATTAGTGGTGGCCAATAAAGAATTAGCCTTTCAAAATAATGAGAAAGAAAAAAGGGCCGCCGAATTAGTAGTTGCCAATAAAGAACTCGCTTTTCAAAACCAGGAGAAAGAAAAAAGAGCCGCTGAATTGGTGATTGCCAACGATGAACTGGCCTTTCAAAACGAGGTAAAAGAAAAACGCGCCGCCGAATTAGTGGTTGCCAACAAGGAACTGGCCTTTCAAAATGATGAGAAAGAAAAGCGGGCAGCCGAATTAATCATTGCAAACAAAGAACTATCATTTCAAAATAGCGAGAAAGAAAAGCGTGCAGCCGAGTTAATCATAGCTGATAAAGAGCTTGTTTTTCAAATCCGTGAAAAAGAAAAAAGCGAAATCGCAAATGTCGAACTGGAAGCAATCGGCGATTCATTAAAATTGGCTTCTCAATATTCACTTAGCCTGATTGAAGCAAGCCGTGATCCATTGATTACCATCAATACCGATGGAAAGATCATGGATATGAATGAGGCAACAGTCAATATTACAGGCATTTCCCGCCATCACCTCACAGGCACCGACTTCTTTAATTATTTTACCGAACCACAAAAGGCCCGTGAAGTTTATCAAGAAGTGTTTGCCAATGGATCCGTGGCCGATTTACCCCTAACTCTTCGGCATAAAGAAGGAAAGCTGACCGATGTATTGTTCAACGGATCAATCTACAAAGATGACCGGGGAAATGTACTGGGTGTTGTTGTGGTGGCCAGAGATGTGACTGATCAAAATTTACTCTCTAAATATTCACTCAGCCTCATTGAGGCGAGCCTTGACCCATTGGTGACCATTAGCATCGAAGGCAAGATTATGGACATGAATCAAGCCACTGTTAATATAACGGGATTGAACCGGGAAGACCTCATCGGCTCTGACTTTCTTGATTATTTTACAGAACCCCAAAAAGCACGTCAAGTATACCAGGAAGTATTTGCAAATGGATCAGTGGCCGATTCTCCTCTTACACTTCGACACAAGGGTGGCAAACTAACCGATGTATTATTCAATGGATCGGTCTATAAAGACGACCGTGGAAATGTACTGGGTGTAGTGATTGTAGCCAGGGACGTGACCGATCAGAAAAGAATCGCAACCGAATTGATAGAAGCCAAAATGTTTGCTGAAATGGCTACTAGTATTGCAGAAATTGCCAAAAGCACAGCTGAGAAATCTACAATTTTGGCTGAAAATGCGGTGAAAGCCAAGCAGCAGTTTCTCTCGAACATGAGCCATGAAATCCGCACCCCCATGAATGCCATTATCGGATTTACCAAGGTGGTGCTGAAGACTGATTTGACAACCAAACAAAGGGAATACTTAACAGCCATTAAAATAAGCGGTGATGCATTGATAGTGCTCATCAACGACATCCTCGATCTGGCCAAAGTGGATGCAGGGAAAATGATCTTTGAACAAACTCCCTTCAAATTGAACTTGTCCATATCGGCCATGCTTCATTTATTTGAAACCAAGATCCACGAGAAGAACCTGAAACTAGTCACTAATTACGACAATACCATTCCCCAGGTACTGGTCGGTGACCCGGTGCGTTTGCACCAGATCATCCTCAACCTGGTAAGCAATGCAGTCAAGTTTACCTCCAAGGGAAAAATTACGGTCAGCGTTAATTTAGTGTCAGAAGACCATGAAAAAGCAACCGTTGAATTTGCTGTGACCGATACAGGCATTGGCATCCAGGAAAGTAAAATACCAACGATTTTCGAAAACTTTCAGCAAGCCACCAGTGGCACTTCCAGATTGTACGGGGGAACCGGTCTGGGACTTGCCATTGTCAAACAGTTGGTACAGACCCAAGGGGGAACCATTCATGTAAAAAGCAAGATAGAAGAGGGATCAACTTTTAGCTTTCAACTAAGTTTCAAAAAAACGAAAGCAGATGCTGAACCCGATTCAGAAGTAATAGAACACGATACTGAAATCAAAGACATTAAAGTCTTGGTTGTTGAAGACATTGCCCTCAACCAGTTACTGATGAAAACAGTGCTGGATGATTTCGGGTTTGAATGTGACATTGCCGCCAATGGAAAAATTGCCGTCGAAAAACTCAAATTCAATACCTACGATATCATTTTGATGGACTTGCAGATGCCTGAAATGAATGGATTTGAAGCAACCGAATATATCCGCAAGACCATGAACTTGACCATCCCCATCATTGCCTTGACGGCCGATGTCACCACCGTTGACCTTGCAAAATGTACAGCCGTTGGCATGGATGATTACCTGGCCAAGCCCATTGACGAGCGGTTATTGTACACCAAAATAGTGGGATTTGTCAAAAAAAGCATGGTTGTCACGGAGGTAAAAGTCGCAGAAAGTGAAGAGAATAACCGGTCAAGATGCATTGACTTGGACTACTTAACTCACCGCACAAAATCCAACCCTGAATTGATGTTGCAAATGATTTCACTTTACCTGGAACAAACTCCCCCTTTGATCAGTGCAATGAAACAGGGATTTCAGGACAAGGACTGGCATGCATTGTACGCAGCCGTCCATAAAATGATCCCTTCCTTCTCCATCATGGGCATTAGCGTGGATTTTGAAAACATGGCCAAACGGATACAGGAATATGCAACCACGCAGAAACAATCCGATGGAATATACGACCTGGTTATCCAGCTTGAAAATATTCTGGCACAGTCATGTGAAGAGTTGGCAATAGAGTATAATACGATTAAAAACTCCAGGAAATAAAAAAATTCTGGCAAACACAGTGGGAAACCTGTTCTCCCGGAACCTTTGGGAGCACCTAAAAAACAATTAATAAACAGATGAAAAACGGAAACAAAATAAAACTTTTCTTAGTCGATGACGATTCGGTATTCTTAAAATTACTGGAAATAGAGTTCCTTGACCATGGCGATTTTGACATCGAAACTTATGCAACCGGGGAACTGTGTATGGAAAATATATCACACAACCCTGATGTCATTATCCTTGATTATCATCTCGATGGAATTGACCGGGATGCCATGAATGGACTGGACACCCTGGATAAAATAAAAATTTTCAACCCCCAGATTCCCGTCATAATGCTATCGTCTCAGGACCGTATCGATGTGGCCATCAACTGTATGCATCACAAGGCAACCGACTATGTGGTGAAAAGCGAAACGGCCTTCATGCGCCTGAAAAAAATCATTGATTCGATTTTCGAACTTCGCAAAATGGAAAAACAATTGAACTGGTACATGGACAGGATGTAAAACGAGCCATTAAGAATTCACTGAACTGTAAATTTATTGAATGGATGCCGAATGGGCCTAAAAAAGATCCCGATTCCCCACCCCTATCGGCTCACAACCCTTAAGGGGATTCACCTTCTTTGTGCCAATACTCCCCTGAACAAGGCTCTATATAAGGACCTGTGCGCAAGCCCGAAATCCCACCAAGCCCTTCGGCTGCGACTGTCGTGGTTGATGCTGTATGACAGCTTACAGAGTGCTAGAAATTGATTGAAATTCCGTAAATTTACTGCAAGATACTGAACTGGTGAATCCAAGTCACCTTGTCAGTAGCACCGTACAATTTAAAACATTCAACAAATGGAACTCATTAGCAAACAAAAAATCGATCACTTTCTCGACTGCCAAGCGATGGCTATTGTCGGTGCTTCGCGAAACGAGAAAAGTTTTAGCGCCCAGGTAGCTAAGCAGTTAAGCAAACTTGGGTACAACCTCTGGTATGTAAACCCCCGGTTTGAGATGGATGAAGTTGATGACCAACGCATTCAATCACTCTCAATGCTCCCCGGCAATGTCAATCATTTGCTGATCCTAACGCCAAAAAGCCAAACCGAATCGGTCATGCACCAAGCCATCGCCAAAGGAATTAAGGACGTTTGGATTCAGCAACAATCCGAAACTCCGCAGGTATTGGAATTGGCTCAGAAAAACAATCTGAATACGATTCACCATCAGTGTATTTTCATGTTCACACAACCTGAAGGCCTGCATAAATTCCACCATCGGGTGAAAAAGTTTTTTGGCTCCCTGCCCAAATAACCAGGCTTCTGCCCGAAGTCAGCCAGGTGGTTAAAGCTTTTATGACTTGTGGATTTACACTGATCCATAAGTCTGTACCTAATACCCCTTAGAATCGCCACGGCAGCCACTTCCCTCTTTTACATACCCAGCGGAAAAAGACCTTTGTTTCAATTTTATTATGAAATAGTCTAAATATTTTTTACTTTTACTATCATTCATTCATTGATTGGCTGGCTGCTTTTCGTTAGTGAAGTTCCGTTACCAACCTAAACCCTTTTAGATCATGGAACCGAAAATTTTACTTCTGTTTCTATTTTGGTTATTTCTAGGTTCCACTCTGGATGGACAAGAAAAGCCCATTGACAATCTGCTGATCACCCCAGGCCAAACCGATGCTTACCTGGGATCCATTACATGGCCTGATATCCCGGCAAGCTTTAAAGGTGATCTGGCCGGTAGCTTTGGCTGGAAAGGTGACACCATCCCCTACTTCAATCCCCTGACATTGAATTATGTGCTGATTCTCCCCCCGGATTACCAGCAGATTCCTGCCCTGACCTTTTCCACCCGTCATCCCAACACTACCGTGAAGGTCACCAGGGCCAAAAGCCTCTGCGGATCTATTGCCGACCGTACAATCACCTTCACTGTGACATCCGAAGACAGCAGCAATACAAATGTTTACTCAGTTCTTCTAAAAACAGAACAAGATACCACCGACAGTGAACCTCAGCAGTCAGTTGTTTATTCAAGCTACTACAAGGTGAGTGCGGGAACCAGCCTGAAGGAAACTATCCAGGGGGTGCCAGTGGGCACAACGGTCGCCGCTTTCTACCAGCACATTACCAGGGCCGATGAACTTCAGCGCTTAAAAGTGATATCCGCTGCCAGTGGCGCTGAACTTGCTCAAGCCGATGCCATCTCCAGGGGTGATACCCTGGTGGTCCTTTCAGCCGACAATAGCCAAACAACCAAATACCTCCTGGAGCTGACATTGGGAAGTATCAGTCCCAACACATTGCTCACTTCATCTACCTACACAGTTTCGGTATCAGGGTCGACCGGTACGATCAGCGGATTTCCCAGGTTCACCCTGCTAAAAAAAGTACTAGAGGGAGTAGTGATTCCAGCTGGAGCCACCCTTACAATGGTCGATCAGCACGATGCTTACATGACCCTGGTCAAACTGAACTATGATACCGTGTATGTAAATGTCCAGGCAACTCCTGCTGTCTATTTTGAAGTCATTGCTGAAAACGGCCTCACCAAGGTCGTGTATCAGCTGATGCCAAGCTCCAATTTCACCGATGCCTATGTAACATCTGATCTGTACAGTGTTGACCAATGGGCTTCGTTGATTCAGTTTGTGCCTCTGGGAACTTCGGTTGCCAGCTTGCTCAGCCATGTGACCCCTGCACCCGGAGCCACCATGGCCGTGTTTGACAAAGCAGGTTTGGCCCGGCACTTTGGAATCCTTTCCAGAGATGATAAATTGGAAGTACTCTCCAAGGATGGAAAATTGACCAAAGTTTATTATTTCAATGAGCAGGGATACTGGGGAAGCCCATTCCAGACTTATGTCATCTCCGACGATTACAAAATTGATCAGGTTTCCCATTGCATCTATGAGGTATCAGAGGGTACAGGGATCGCAGAATTTAAATCCAAATTATATCCATCCTTCGGTGCAAGCCTCCAGGTGATGGATGCAAGCGGCCGCGAAAGCACCCTTGCAAGCCTTTCTCCAGGCGACCAGCTGCTTGTCACCTCGGCAGATGGCGCACAGACGGCCACTTACAGTATCGCCCAGAAGACAGGAGTTGATCCTGTGTATACTGGTCCGGCGATCAACATAGGTCCCAACCCAAGCACCGGGCAGGTACTCGTTCAGGGCCTCGCAAAAGGAAACAGGATAAGGGTACTGAACCTAGCCGGAAGCATCCTGCAGGAAGTGATGACTGAGCATTCAAGCCAAACCATTTCACTCGATGCCCAGCCAGCTGGCATTTATCTATTGGCAGTCTATGCCGGTAGCCAACAAGTCTACATCCAAAAGATTGTCAAAAAATAACCTTCCATATAATATCTTTTTCTTTAACGAGGGTATCCAGAAAGTCAAATAAACAATTTAAACATGGAGGCACGGAGACACAAAGATATGTTTATCAATGATATATTTCTCTGTGCCTTTGTGTCACTGTGTTTAATTTTTTCTTTTTAGACACCCTCGTTAGCTTTACTTAGATACAATCAACCCCAGACCTTCCTTATTTTATTTTGCCTGGACCTCAAATGAGATTTTGTGCCTCACAGACTACTGCCCGGTACCTTGCTTCTGTAATGTATCTGTAATCTATCTGTAATGTATCTGTATTGTAGATTACAGATACATTACAGATAGATTACAGATACATTACAGAAGCAAGGTATCGGGCAGTAGTCTGTGAGTATTTGCCCGCCAACAGAAGGGGATAAGAGCCCTGGTGAAGGGAAACATGAATGGCACACGCTGCTTCACCAGGCCAGTGGACAGGAACTTTCGCTCAAAGCGATCAATGGATGGCCTGGTAATAAAAACCAAATAGGTCGATGAAACCTTCCAGGAAGAGCTACCCAAGCGGTTTGGTGGGCTATTCTGGAAAAACATTCAGCCTCCAACTTTTGATAAAGCTGTGGAGAATTTAAGACAAGGCTTCTTCAATATTCAATTTAAAATTATCATAAATCACTCAACGTAAAATAATCTTACTGCCTGTCAGCTTAATATGGTCTATCTGTGAATTATGTAAGTAATTTGCAGAATAGTATAACTTCTTGAGGCTGCTTGTTTCAATCTTTGTCCCAGATCATTTTACAAAATCTTAAAACATGAAAAGTAATTTTATTTTGAGAAAAGAACAGAATCCTCAACAGCCAACGCGGAGGACTAATTCCAGGTTATTCAATTCAGCGTGGCTTATGATGTTATTGCTTAGCCTTACCTTGTGGCAGTGCAAGAATGATGATTATAAAGAAACTACGGGCGTTTGCCCTGAAGTGGTTTCAACCATTCCTGCTCACAATGCCATCAACGTAGTAGCCACTAAGCCCGTTACGGTCACATTCAATGAAACCATGAATGCCACCACCATTACGACTTCTACCTTTCTGCTGAGCCAGGGTACCAATCCTGTCACAGGCATGAAACAAGCAGCCGTTCCAGTTTCAGGAACCGTTACTCCTTCAACCGGAGAGACTGCTACTTTTACTTTTACTCCAGCAAGTCCACTTGCACCATTTACCCAATATACGGGAACGATGAAAAAGGGGGTAAAAGATCCGATGAACAATATGCTTCAGGAAGATTACATCTGGAGTTTCACCACTCAGCCATTGGCTAGCTTTTCGACCAATCCAGTCATTGGTGGAACCATCAGCGGCGGTGGACTTTATAACACAGGTACAACGGTAACGGCCAATGTGGTTCCCAATGCAGGTTATGTATTTGCCAACTGGACCGAAAATGGAGTGGTTGTATCAACCACGGCCATTTATCCATTTGAAATAGCAGGCAACAGAACACTGGTAGCCAACTTTATCGCGCAATACACTCTGGGCATTACATCACTTCCTTTGATTGGCGGAACAACCACTGGATCAGGAGCCTACAATTCAGGAACTTCAGTAACGGCTACAGCCACTCCTGCTGTTGGATATACATTTACCAACTGGACAGAAGGAACAAACCTTGCTTCAGCATTGAAAATATATACCTTCCCACTTACCGCAAGCAGGGTATTGGTAGCTAATTTCAGCATTAACATGTACCTGTTAACCATTATTACACCCAACGGAACTGTTGCAAAGGTTCCAAGCCAGACTACTTACAGCCATGGAACTTCGGTTCTGCTGACTGCAACGCCTGCAGTAGGTTATACATTTACTTCATGGAGCGGAGATGCAACAGGCACCACCAACCCAGTAACTGTGATCATGGATTCTGAAAAAACAATTACAGCCAACTATACCGCAATTATACCAAAATACACGGTAGGCGTGTCATCCAATCCATTGTTGAGTGGAACAACCACAGGAGGCGGATCATTTAATTCAGGCGCTTCAGTAAGCGTAGGTGCAGTACCTGCAGTAGGTTTTACATTTACCAACTGGACAGAAGGAACAACCATTGTTTCATCGAATGCCAATTATACCTTTACCTTAGCTGGCAACAAAACATTGGTGGCCAATTTTGCACCTGTTGTTGTACAGTTCCAGGTAGGATTAACCTCTAGCCCATTGTTAGGTGGAACAACCACCGGCGGCGGATCATTTAATTCGGGCGCCTCAGTAACCGTTGGCGCAGTACCTGCAGTAGGTTATACATTTACCAACTGGAAAGAAGGAACAAACATTGTTTCAACCAACGCCAATTACACCTTTGTATTGAGTGCCAATAAAAACCTGGTAGCTACCTTTACTCCTGTAGTAGTAGGACAGTTCCTGGTAGGATTATCATCCAGCCCATTGTTAGGTGGAACAACCAACGGCGGCGGAACATTTAATTCAGGCTCTTCAGTAACCGTAGGAGCAGTACCTGCTATTGGTTATACATTTACCAACTGGAAAGAAGGAACAAACATTGTTTCAACCAACGCCAATTACACCTTTGTATTGAGTGCCAATAAAAACCTGGTAGCTACCTTTACTCCTGTTGTAGCAGGACAGTTCCTGGTAGATATATCTGCAAATCCATTATTCGGTGGATCAACCAATGGAGAAGGATTGTACAATTCAGGTGCACTTGTAAACTTAAAGGCAACAGCGAATACAGGATTTTCATTTACCAACTGGACAGAAGGAGCAAACATTGTTTCGACCAATGCAAATTATTCGTTTACGATTAGTGGTAACAGAATATTTGTAGCCAACTTTAAGGCTGACGTAATTTTACCTTCAGGTCCTGCAGGCATTGATCTTGGATCAGCAGCTGACTTTGCAGTTCTGGCAGGATCCGGTGTTTCAAACACGGGTGTTACTACCAAGATTACTGGTGATGTTGGATCGTTTCCAACAGCAACCATCAATGGACTTCTTGCAGGAAATGTGATTGGTAAACTTTACACTTCGGCTGATCCCATTGTAGGTCTTGCTAAAGTTGATTTGACCACTGCATACAATGATGGACAATCCAGGTCACTCAATGCCATTTCCTTACCAGGACAACTTGGTGGACTTACACTGGCTCCCGGACTGTATGTTAATTCATCAACCAGTGGAATTTCAGGAACAGGACCCAACGGAATTTTAACCCTCGATGCAGGTGGTAACGCCAATGCAGTTTGGATCTTTAAAATGGGCTCAACACTTGTAACCGATGCTGGTACCAGTATTGTATTAGCAGGCGGCGCACAGGCCAAGAACATCTATTGGGTAGTTGGAACTTCTGCAACCCTTGGAACAAACTCCATTTTTTACGGGAACATCCTTGCAGATCAAGCTATTTCTTTAACAACCGGTGCCAAATTATATGGCAGAGCCTTGACAAGAATAGCAGCTGTCACCTTGGATTCAAACATAGTAACCAAACCATAATCTATTAAAATCATGATACGTAAATTATTTATCCCATTAATGCTGATGCTGGTGATTGCCGCCATGACATCACAAGCGCAGGACACACCCCTGACAAGACCCCAGCCTAAGTTATGGTTTGGCCTTTCAGGTGCGGCAAGCTTCAATTTCTATTCTGGCGTCACTCAAAAGCTCAACGCAGATGTATATGCGCCAACGGCTTTACACGATGGCTTTGGAATCCGTCCTTATGGTTCCGTCTTTATGGAATACCGCCCCAATCCAGTATTTGGATTAATGCTTCACCTGGCCTATGAAGACCGTGGTGCTAAGTATGATGAAAAGATTGCTCCCTGTAATTGTCCTGAAGATCTGACAGCCAAGGTAAGTTATTTGACCGTGGAGCCCAGTATCCGTATCGCTCCTTTTGCCAATAATTTTTATGTATTTGCAGGACCAGTTTTGAGTGACAGTTACCGCAAAGAGTTTACCTATATTCAGGAACAACAACCTGACCGCTCAGGCGACTTCAGTGATTGGAGAAAATGGAAAATCGGGGCACAGATTGGTGCCGGTTACGATATTCCACTCTCCTCGATGAGTAGCCAGACACAGTTTGCATTGTCACCTTTTATTGTATACCGTCCTATGCTTGGAGAGCATCCTCGTAACATCGAGAGCCTGTCCATCCAGAGTTTAAAAGTAGGTCTGGCCGTTAAGTTTGGTAAAGCCAAAAAGGCTGTTGTTGCTGAAGTAATTCCAGAGCCAATCATTGAGGTGGCTGTTGTAGAGCCTGAAGTAACCTTTAGCGTGACTTCGCCTACCAATATTCATGTTCAGCGCAACGTGCGGGAAACATTCCCATTGCGTAACTATATATTCTTCGATTTGGGGTCAACAGAAATCCCAAGTCGTTATGTATTGCTTCGCAAGGAACAGGTCAAAGACTTCAAGGAAGATCAGATCGAAGTGCTTGCACCATTGGTTCAGTCGGATCGTCCAAAGCGTGAAATGACCGTATATTACAACGTATTGAACATTCTTGGTGACCGTATGGGAAAATATCCCAAGTCAACTATCGTGTTGGTTGGATCGTCCATGGAAGGTCCTCAAGATGGCAAGTTAATGGCAGAATCTGTCAAGACTTACCTGGTTGATGTGTTTGGAATCAATGCCAAAAGGATTGATATCGAAGGTCGCAAGAAACCAAAAATTCCATCTGAACAGCCAGGAGGCACGCTCGATTTAGTGTTACTTCGCGAAGGTGACCGCAGGGTATCGGTTGAAAGCAAATCACCAGAGTTGTTGATGGAATTCCAGAGCGGTGCAAATTCACCACTGAAACCCGTTGAATTTACCACCGTACAGGAAGCACCGATTGACAGTTATGTAACATTCAATAACAAGGGGTCAAAAGAAGCCTTCTCTTCATGGTCTTTGGAAATTGCCGATGAGCAAGGAAGAATTCAGAACTTTGGACCTTATACACAAGAATCAGTCAGTATTCCTGGAAAAACCATCCTGGGTGATCGTCCAGTTGGCGATTACACGGTGACCATGATTGGTCAAACCAAAAGTGGCAAGGTAATTAAAAAGGAAAGTAAAGTACACATGGTACTTTGGACTCCAACTACCACAGAAGAAGGTTTGAGATTCAGCGTACTGTATGAGTTCAACAATTCGAAATCGATCGACCTTTACAGGAAGTATCTGACCGAGGTGGTAGCACCCAAGATTCCTGAAGGCGGTAAAGTGATCGTTCATGGTTATACCGATATCATTGGAGGTGAAGAGAATAACAAGACCTTATCATTGGCCAGAGCAAATGATGTCAAAGCTATTTTGGAAGCCGCTTTAACGAAATTGGGAAATAAGAACGTTCAGTTTGAAGTCCTGGGATTTGGTGAAGATGAATCAGTATCACCATTTGCAAATAAACTACCAGAACAGCGTTTCTACAACAGAACCGTCATCATTGATATTGTTCCCAATAATTAGGATCAATCAGAGAAATAAATGCCTTTCTGTAAAGAGAGGATAAACTACCAGACCGTCTTAAAAGTAATATTTTAAGGCGGTCTTTTCTCATCTATACGTTTGACCCCTACCCTTAGGAACAGCCCCTTAAAATAAAACAAATGCTTTTAAATCGGGAAATGCGTGAATGTTATAACATATTTCCGAAATTGTGTAACACACAGAAAGCCGATTACAATGACCTTTGAATGTGAAAATTATCCATGTCTCATTTAAATTTAACAACATGAAAAAGATTATTCTAGCAATCGTCGCTGCTACTTTCATGGTTAGTGTGGGTAGCGCGCAAGAGGAACCAATGGATTTACGCGAGAAACTGACTTTTGGTATTAAAGCAGGAGTAAATCTATCGAACGTATATGACAGACAGGGTCAGGAAATGAATAATGATGCAAAATTTGGACTGGCTACAGGAGCATTTGTAGCAATTCCATTCAGTAAAATTGTAGGGATACAGCCTGAAGCGTTATATTCTCAAAAAGGATTTAAGAATACGGGCGTATTGGGTGAATTTACCCGTACAACCAATTGGCTTGATGTGCCCCTGTTCCTTGCCATCAAACCAAGTCCTACGATTACTCTTTTGGCAGGTCCTCAATATTCCTTTCTGTTAAAAGGAAAGTATGACTTCAAGAGTGATTTGTTATCGGGTAGTTATAACAATGACGATGTTCGTAAAGACGTCATTGGTTTGACCGGTGGAGTTGATTTCAACCTGGACAACATTGTACTGAGTGGAAGAGCAGGCTGGGATTTAAAGGAAAACAACAAAAACGGAACAACCACAACGCCCAGGTATAAAAATGTATGGATTCAGGCAACCTTTGGATTCAGGTTCTAAAATACTAAAATCTGAAGGAAAGAATCATTATTGTCAACTATTAGTTTAAACAATTAAAACAGAAGAAAATGGAAAATTCAAATGTCACAGGTAAGGTAATCGGAGGAATTCTGATTGGTACAGTTATAGGCGCTGCTCTTGGAATCTTATTTGCTCCCATGGATGGAAGCAAAACCCGCAATAAAATTGCAACCGGGGCAAAAGATCTGGCAGACGATCTGGTTAAAAAAATGAAATCAACAGCTAACACGGTGAAAGGTAAAGCAGAAGAAATGGGAGACATGGCAGAGGAAAAAATGTCCAACGTAAAAAACAATATTGGACAAAGACAAAATTTTTAATCCATCATTCTAATTAAAAAGACGGCTAACCAACAAGTCATGTCAAAAGGCTTGTTGGTTGCCTCTTTTTTTCATCAACGATGTAAAATCAAACACTTGCTAAAATCGTATCAAAATGCCAGATAATGGGAAAATAGATGAACTCACAGACAGCCTGAAGAGTTACGTAAACACTAACTTTGAATTGATTAAATACCAGGCCATTGAACGCTCAACGGTCATCATTGCCGACCTGATCAGCAATATCCTGGTAGGACTGCTTCTGCTTTTCTTTGTATTCTTTATAAGCCTTTGGGCCTGTTATTACATTTCTGCCCAATTGGGCGATAGTTATTCGGGAATTGCCATTGTTGCAGGATTTTATCTGTTGGTTGGTCTGATCCTTCTAATGGTTCGAAAGAAACTGTTAATTAAACCTCTACGCAATAAGATTGTACATAACATCTTTCAAAAAGATCATAAATAAGGACAGCATTCTAAAAACGTTTAAAATGGAAAATAAAGAAATCTCCAATTATCCGGACCTGGTATTGCACATTATGCATTTAAAGCAAGAAAAATTCAGGCAGGAGGAAGAAATAAAATATAGCATCAAAGAACTTTTATTTCTCTTTAATCCCCTGACATTGGTAAAAAATGCCCTTCATGATATGGCTATAGACAGTGAAGCAAAGTTTGACATGGCCAAAGTAGGGCTGGATTTGGTTATCACTATGTTCATCAACCGGTTAACACGGAATACGAGTGGGATCAAAGGATTTTTAGGCAAACTGCTCATCGGAAAGGTTTCCTCCTCTTTCCTGTATAGCAATCTGTCGAAATTGGTTTCCGGAATACGCAATCGAACCCGACCCACCCCCATTGAACTCAATCAACAATAAAGAATCATGGATGGAAAATAAACATTTACTTGTTTTATGTCAAAAATATATTGATGGTTCTCTTCCTGGGTTTATTTACATGCCCTCTATTCAAACGACTCAGGAACAATGCTGCACTCCCGCCTGACCACAGATCCAACGCGCACAACCCAGGTTGTTAGTTCATATTCAGAAAGCGCAAAGAGCAAACGGATTAAATTAAAAAGCTTTATTCTGAACAATATGGCCATTTAAACCGTCTAAAATACGTACCTTACGAATCTGGGATGTTCTTATATCCTAGACCGATAAGGTAGGTTTTTTTCACAGATTATTTTTTTATAAAACAAAATGAAGAAGTTTAATACTGTACCAAAGATAAAAAGTTACGCAACCGGACAATCCATCCGGCTGAGCGAAAAAACAATGGAGAAAAAGGAGGAAGTCAATTCCTTCCTATCCGGGTTGGGTGATGTATCCTTATTCATCAAAGAGATCTTCAAGGAAACATTTACACGCCGTTTTGAATTCAAGGAATTCCTGCGCCAGTGCTATGAAATAGGCAATAAATCCTTGCCCCTTATTATGGTTACAGGAGCCATTATGGGCATCGTATTTACGATCCAATCACGTCCATCGCTTGCAAAATTCGGAGCAGAAACCATGCTGCCCGGTATGGTGGCCGTTTCTATTATTCGGGAAATCGGGCCCATTATTACAGCTTTAATCTGTGCCGGGAAAATCGGCTCTGGGATGGGTGCTGAACTGGGCTCGATGAAAGTGACTGAACAGATTGACGCCATGGAGGTTTCAGCCACCAATCCGATGAAATACCTGGTCGTTACCCGGGTCATTGCGGCAACACTGATGTTGCCTATCCTGGTTCTGTTTGCCGATGCATTCGGGATCGCTGGAAGCTGGATCGGCGCAAATATAAAAGGGGATGTGAATATAGTCCTGTATTTTTTCCAGGCTTTCGGTTCGCTCGACTTTATGGATTTCTTTCCTGCTCTCATCAAGACATTTTTCTTTGGTGCAGTCATTGGCGTAACGGGATGCTACAAAGGATATACTGCGGGAAGAGGTACAGAAAGTGTTGGAATTGCCGCCAATTCGGCAGTGGTGATATCCTCTTTGCTGGTCATTATTGTTGATATGATTGCCGTACAAATAACTGATATGCTTCTATGATGAATATTCAAACAGATAACAGGGAGAAAGTTTCAGCCGGTAAAACACCCATGGAAACGATGATAGAGATTACGAATTTGAGAAAGTCATTTGGCTCTCAGGAGGTATTAAAAAATGTTTCCCTCAATTTATATAAGGGGGAAAACCTGGTTGTACTTGGCAAATCCGGATCAGGCAAATCAGTACTGATCAAATGCATGGTTGGTTTATTAAATCCAGATGGTGGAACCATTAACGTTCTGGGTAATGATGTGGGGGCATTGAACATGAAACAACTGGACGAGCTGAGGATGAAAATAGGTTTTCTTTTTCAGAGCAGCGCCTTGTACGATTCAATGACAGTCAAACAAAACCTGGAATTTCCCCTGAGAAGGATTAAAAGGAATTTAAATGAACATGAAATTGAGGAAAGAGTACATGAGGTACTTGAGAATGTAGGCCTTGCAGATTCGTTGAACAAAATGCCATCCCAACTATCAGGAGGGATGCGTAAACGGATCAGCCTGGCGCGCACCATTATTGTAGATCCATTGATTATGCTGTATGATGAACCTACCACCGGGCTTGATCCTGTTACCTCTGATGAAATCAGCGCCCTGATCAATGAAGTTCAGGAAAAATATAAAACTTCTTCCATCATCATTACCCATGATATCGAATGTGCCCGCGCCACAGCCAACCGGGTCATTATGCTCAAGGACGGAGAAGTATACGCCGAAGGAAACATTGAAGCCTTCAATCAATCGACTGACCCATTAATTAAATCATTCTTTAAATAAAAAAACATGGAAACGCATTCAACACAATTCAAAGTAAGATTAGGACTATTTGTTGCAGGAGGATTTATCATCTTTGCATTGGCCATATTCCTGATAGGAAGACAGAAAAATTTATTCAATCCAACGTATAAACTTTCCACTACTTTCCGCAACGTCAGCGGAATGCAGGTCGGTAACAATATCCGGTTTTCGGGAATCAATGTAGGGACGGTGGACAATATCCAGATTGTCAACGATTCAACCGTACAGGTGGATATGATCATCCAGAAATCTGTGCAACCCTTTATTAAGACTGACTGTCAGGCTGCCATCGGTTCTGAAGGCATCATTGGCGATCGAATATTATTGATCACCCAAGGCAGTTCAGATGCGCCATCGACCAAAAACGGGGATTTACTCACATCGGTTGAACCCGTTGAAATGGATGCCATCATGAAGAGCCTAAGTGTAACGGCCGTGAATGCTGAAGTCATTACAGATCAATTGGCCGAAATCATGGTTACCATTAACCAGGGAGAAGGAACCCTCGGCAGGCTTATTCAGGATACAACCATCGCTGAGAATATTAACAAAACCATTATCAATCTGAAAAGTACCAGCAAAGGCCTGGATCAAAATATGGAAGCAGCCAAAAGCAATTTCCTCTTAAGAGGTTTCTTTAAAAAGAAAGAAAGAGAAGCAGCTAAAAAGGCGAAACAGAAACAGGCCCAGGAACAAGAGAAAAAATAAGGGGTCAGGTAAACATTCCGATACGATTTATTCAAATTAACCCGTGTTATTCGTAACTTTAATGTTATTCGTATAATTCGTCTTAATTCGTGTAATTCGTATCTACCATGAAGATAGCGATCCTGTCACCAATTGCATGGCGAACTCCGCCGCGACATTATGGACCCTGGGAACGGGTGGTTTCCCTGTTGGCTGAAGGACTTGTGAAAGAAGGAGTCGATGTAACGCTCTTTGCAACGGGCGATTCATTGACAACAGCTAAACTGCGCAGTGTCTGTCCTGTGTCCTATGAAGAGGACCGGGAATTGGATGCCAAGGTATGGGAATCGCTGCATATTTCAGAAATCATGGAACATGCCCATGAATTTGATCTCATTCACAACAATTACGACTTTTTACCCCTGACCTATAGCGGGTTGATCAGAACGCCCGTACTCACTACCATCCATGGGTTTTCATCTCCCAGAATACTGCCTGTTTATAAGAAATACAACAAGAAAACCTACTATGTATCCATCAGTGATGCCGACAGAAGTAGTGAACTGGATTACATTCGGACGGTGTACCATGGTATTGATATTGAAAATTTCACATTACGCCCTGAGCCGGGCAAGTACCTGCTTTATTTCGGCAGGATCCATCGCGACAAGGGAACCTGGGAGGCTATACAAGTGGCTAAGATGGCAAAAATGAAGCTTGTCATAGCAGGCATCATCCAGGATACAAGCTATTATGAACATTATGTAGCGCCCTATTTAAACGAAGATATCACTTATATCGGATCAGCTGGCCCTGAGGAAAGAAACAAAGTGTTGGGGAACGCCTATGCCTTGCTACACCCCATCAATTTTAACGAGCCATTTGGCTTAAGTATCGTTGAAGCAATGGCTTGCGGAACACCAGTCATTGCCTTTCAGAAAGGTTCAATGCCTGAAATCATTCAGGAAGGGATCAATGGCTTCCTGGTATCAGGCATTGGGGAAATGGCTGAAAAGATAAAGGCTATTGGAAATATCTCCCGTAAAGCCTGTCGGGAAACCGTTGAAGCTAAATTTACACAGGCGAAGATGGTCAGGGAATATATGGAGGTCTATGAGGAAATATTGAAAGATCAATAGTCAATCAGTGGTCCTTAGATGGAAGAAAGTTATGGATTGCCTGATTCCTTACTCATACTGATTCCGAAGTTACCGCAGATACCGCAAGGTCCCAAAATATGCGGTATCTACGAAAAGAGAACAAGGCTGAGGGTCCGATTAAAGCACATCCTATAAAGTTCAGCGTACCGTATTATCATTCTCTTATCTTTGTATTTCAAATAATAAAATTTTCAGCGATGAAGAGTTTTACGACCCGGTCATTAAATGTTCCCTTTCCACGCAAAGATCCGCACAATGCATTGGCCATGCCGATATACGAATCGGTGGCATTTGAATTTGATTCTGCAGAAGATATTGCAGCCAATTTCCGTGGTGAATTACCTGCACACACCTATTCGCGCACCAGCAATCCAACGGTTGAATACTTCGAATCGAAGATAAAAGCGCTGACCGGCGCCCACCAGGTACTGGCCGTATCATCGGGGATGGCTTCTATTTCAGCGGCCATCATGGCCATTTGCAAACAGGGTGACAACATCATTTCAGGCAATCACCTCTTTGGACATTCACTCGCCCTGTTTGAACAAAGCCTGTCGGCCTATGGACTTGAAACCCGATTTGTGGATACGACCAAAACCGATTTGATCGAATCACTGATCGACCAAAATACCC
>DASXUZ010000135.1:0-26503 GCA_036504555.1 Prolixibacteraceae bacterium
CAGCCAGGTCTTCCAGCTTTTTCTCTACCTCCTGAACGGTATGATCGGTGGTCTCGAGTGATGAGCCGGAAGGCATGGTTACATACAGCCTTATTTCCTTATTTTCAACCTCCGAAAGAGAACTGATACTGACTGCCAGGCTTATAAAAACTGCCAGGAAGAATAATACGACCCCACCAATGATCGTAGTTGCCGGAGACCGCATGCAGGATTTCAGAAATACCAGGTAAATCTGGACCATGCGCGAATTGGTGGTCACTTTTTCGTAGAAGATATTTTTGGCAACCTTTCGGCGCAACAGCGCATAGGAAGCCATGGGGACGAGCAACAAAGCTACTGCCAATGAAACCAGGACCGTTGAGATGATGGAAATTCCGACATTAAATCCCAGCATTTCCACCATGAAGTTTTTTGAAAATAAGAAGGGAAGAAAAACAACAATTGTCGTCAGTGTTGAGGCCAGGATAGAACGCCAGACTTCAGTGGTACCCTGAACCACGGCTTGCATTGGGGCATACCCCTTCCCTGCAAGCCGGTAAATATTTTCAAGTACAACCACACTATTATCCAGCAACATCCCGATGGCCAATGCCATTCCAACCAATGTCAGGCTGTTGATGCTGATATTGAAGGCATAGAATAAGTTGAAGGAGGTGAAGATGGAAATAGGGATGGCCAGGGCCATGAAGGATACAATGCGAAAGTTTTTCAGGAAAATCCACAATACGAAAATGGCCATGATCCCTCCCATCAATGCAAGTTCCATAATCTGGTTGATGTTTTCTTCCATCTGGTCGGCCGAATTGCTAATTTCAGCAATTTCAATTTCCTTGGTGGCCATTTTCTCGTTTAGCTTTTTAACGATCTTACGGGTGGCCTGTGATAGCTCGATCATGTTGGCCTGCGAATCGTTCACGAGCAGAATGGTGACTGCATCTTTACCGTTTACACGGCTGAAGGATGTTTCCTCCTTCTCCCCAAAACGAACTTCAGCCACATCTTTCAACAGGATAGGACCTGAGGCTACAACCAGGTTTTCAAGGTCTTCAACCGTCGAATACTCAGCCGTCACATGGACAAAATACTGGACAGTTTTTTCCTTTAGGTTGCCCACATAGGTGCGAGAGCTGGAATTCTGTGAAAGTAACGAACGTATTCTTCCCGAGGTAATGTGATAAGCTTCACAAGCTTTGGTATCGAGAATAATCTCAATCGATTTTTGTTTTCCACCATACACATTGACTGCTGCAATCCCATCGATGTTTTCCAGATCGGGTTTAATATCCTGGTCAACGATGGTACGGACACGATCAATTCCACCTTCACCGCGGGCCTGAAGTTCCATGAATTGGCTGTTCAGTTGTTTCAGATCAACCTTGGCAACATTCACCCGTACATTGGCCGGCATTTTTGATTGTATCTCGTTGACCTTTTCCTGGAGTTTCAGGTAGGCATATTTGAAGTTTACCCCTTTCTGGTAATACACTACAATGGAAGCCTGCCGCGAGTTGATGTTTGACTCAATGGATTCAATGCCCTCGAGGGTTCCGATGGCCCCTTCAAGTGGTACAACCACCTGGTTCTCCATATACTCGGGCGCCATTTCGGTACCTGAAGCTGCCTGAACGAATAGGAAAGGAAGTTCGGCATTGGGCAACAATTCAACCGGCAATTGCTTGTAAGAGACATAACCCAAAATGGTTAGCCCCAGAAATACCATGCTGATCAGTACTTTTCGTTGTATGATGAATTTCATTAGAAATCTATGAGTTAATTAACATTATTGACCTTCAATAATTTCCAATTCTTCCTTTTCATTGTTCCTGTTTTTCCTGAACCGATCCTTCAATCCGTCCAATACATCGAATACACAAGGAATGACGACCAGCGACATGATGGTCGAAGTAATCAATCCCCCTATGACTGCCAATGCCATCGGGGAACGCAACGATACACTTTCACCAAAACCGAAGGTAAGAGGGAGCATAGCCAGAATGGTGGTCAGTTTGGTCATCAAAATAGGTCGGATACGCTGCTGGCCTGCCTGTTTAATGGCTTCAATCCGGGGAACTCCTTCTTTCTGAATCTGGAGTATCCGGTCAACCAGCAGGATCGAATTGTTCACCGCAATCCCTACCAGCATAATGATCCCGATAACAGCCATAATATTCAGTGTCTTTCCCATGATAAAGAAGATCAGGATAGAACCAACAATGGCAAACGGGATGGTTGTCAGGATGGTGAATGGGTGCAACAATGATTCAAATTCGGCAGCCAGTACCATAAATACCAGAATAATTGATAGAAACAAGGCAAAGCTGAGCGCATCCATCGATTCTTTTCTTTTCTCTTCTTCACCTGTGATCTTGATTTTATAATCGGGAGGAAGGTTGATGCCTGCAATTGCCAGGTTGACCTTCTTAACCATTTGATCAAGTGCAATATCTTTGTTCATGTATCCAGTAATTTTGCCAATCCGGGTTTGGTTACGTCGAAATATTTCCTTGGGTGATGTTCCTTCACGGATATCTGCAATTTCGTTCACACGAATCACCTGGGTTCCGTTTTTAATGACCATATCCGACAAATCAGCCAGCCCTTTATCGGGCAAACGAAGTGTAATATCCTGCATTTCACCACCTTTCTCAACGGTTCCTGCTGTTTTGCCGCTCAGCTGATCCTTGATCTGGCTTACCACATTGGCAACGCTCAGGTTGAAAATGCCAGCCCGTAAACGGTCTACAACGACTTCAACCTCTGGCGCTCCGCCTTCCATGGATGCTTCAAGATTATACAATTCAGGAATGGTCTGAACGGATGTTTTTACCTGGTTGGATAAATCCTGAATAACATCCAGATCCTGACCCTGAATTTCAATCACCAATGGAGCTTCCTCAGTTCCCATCAGGCCACCCAAGGCCGTCTGGTCCTGAACAAATTTGATTTCAAGATCTGGTAATTCGCCCAATGCCTGGGAGATGGATTGAATGGCCAATGTGGAACCAAACTTGCTATCGGGCTTCAAAATGATTTTGATGCTGGCCGTGTTTTCACCTTGGAAGAGTGCATCCTGGCTGTCAAGCATCCCTGTTGACGGCCCTACCTGGCTGTAAAGCGTTTCCAGATGATCACCCAATACTTCCCGAACGATTGTCTCCATATTTTCGACTGCAGCATTGGTTCGCGCTAGCCGTGTTCCCTCCTGCATTTTCAGATCAAGGGTAAATTGCCGGGTTTCTGATTTTGGCATAAACTCTGTGCCTATATATGGAACCAACAGAACTGAAGAGGCCAGTAAAATCAATGCACAAATGATGACTACCCATTTGACCTTAAGAACTCTTCCTAAAAATCGGCCGTATCCTTTCACTTGAACAGTTTTTGCTGCGCCCGTTTTTTTACTGTTCTTGAAAAAATAATTATAGAGCATTGGGATTAATACAATGGCTGCTACCAGGGAAGAAAGTAGAGAAAAGGTAATTGTCCAGGCCTGATCACGGAAAAGTGCACCAGATGCGCCATGTAAATACACAATCGGTAAAAAGACAATGATGGTGGTAATTGTGGAAGAGGTGATTGCACCACTAACCTGGGCGGTTCCCTGGATGGCGGCATCCTTGACCGACATCCCGGTTTCGCGGAGCCGGAAGATATTTTCCATGACCACAATGGCATTATCGACCAGCATTCCAGCACCGAGGGCAAGTCCTCCAAGTGTCATGATGTTCAGACTGAGGCCATTGAAATACATCAGATTAAAAGTCGCAATGATTGATACAGGCATCGATACACTGATAATCAAGGTCGTTCCAATACGACGCAAGAATATAAAAACAACAAATATCGCCAAAGCCATCCCGATCAATGAGGTATCCTCCACTTCGTTGATCGCATTACTGATAAATATTCCCTGGTTGGATACAACTTTAAACTGGTAACCTGGCAAGGCTTTTCCCATCTCAACCAATGCTTTCGAAATTTCCTCAACTGCCTTTACCGTATTGAAACTCGTTTCTTTATAAATGGATAATCCCAGACATCGGACCCCATTCATGCGGACAATGTTTTCCGGATCTTTATTGGCAAAACTGATTTTTGCCACTTCACGAAGGTAAATGGGTGCTTTATCGGCGGTGGCATCACTTGAGGTAATGGCCTTGTAACCAACAATCGTATTTTCGAAGTCGCTCAGGTTGGTCAGTAAACTGACCCCCTTCACTACATATTTCAGGCCCATTTCTGTAATTGATCCCCCTGAAATACTCTGGTTGAAGCTTTGGATACGGGTATTCAGCTCATCGAGCGTTAGGCCGAAAGCATCGAGCATATATTGGTCGGTTTCGATCAGTACCTCATTGGTCTCCGCACCTGATACTTCCACATCGGCAACCCCTTCGAGCCTTACCAGCTCATTACGGATGTAGTTTTCAGCCACTTTCCGCAATTCGTTCATGTCGGTAATGCTTTCATGGGAAAAGCCGACAACCATAACCGGAGCGGTATTGGGGTCGTGTTGGGTGATGTTGATTTCGTCAATTTCCTGATTCTGGGCATAAGCACTCGACGCTTTCTGCAAATCGAGAAAAGCTTCGTCCATATCTTTGGTCCAGGCATATTCAACGGTAATCTGGGCAGTTCCTACTTTAGAAACCGAAGATACCTGAAGTACATCCGACTGACGGATGGCCAGGGCTTCAAGATTTTCAACGAATTGCTTCTCCATCTCTTCCGGTGGACGTTCACCCGATTTGATCTCGATGAACAAACGAGGATTGTTGATCTCCGGAAACAAGTCAATGCCCAGTTTGTCGAAGGAAATGTATCCCAGCAATACAACAGCAAGTACCACCATCAGGATGGTTACCGGAAAGTTGACCGCAAATTGTGTTAATTTCTTCATTCGTTATATTTCTAATTATTCGAATACTTTTATCTGTTGAAAGATTGAAAAGACGAGTTTGAAGTTTGGAGTTTAAAGTTTAAAGTTCCAGGTTCACATAGCGCTCTGATCTGCGTTGGGTGTTTTATTTCGCACTTTCTCATCTTCCCATTTTCTCATTTTCTCCCTTTCTCACCTTCTCTCTTCCCCGCTATTTCACAATCTTCACTTTCGAGCGGTTCTTCAGGGTCTCAAATCCTTTGATCACCAAACGGTCGTTCCTTTTTAATCCCGAAGTAATTTCAGCTTCGTTTTGGTTTTCGAACCCAAGGGTGATTCTTTTTTCATTGGCAGTCCCATTATCGACAATAAATACCGATTTACCCCTTTGACCCGAGATGATGATGTTTTTAGGGATTACAATTACACTGTCATGTTTGGCCAACACGATGTCGGCTTTGGCAAACATTCCCGGACGAAGTTTCAACGACGGATTGGCCACTTCAATAACTCCCTTAAAGGTGCGGGTTTCAGTGCTGATGGCGGGCGATAGTTCTTTGACGATCCCGGGTAAGGTATCGTTGGGTAATGTATAATTCATGATGCGAACCGGTTGGTCAATCTTTACATCGCTGATATATTTCTCAGGAAGGCTCACCTCAACGGTCATTGTGCTGTAATCCATCAGGCTGACAACGGGGGTTCCGGTGCTCACCTGGGTGCCGTTGGTAATGGCTGGCAGATCGGTGACCACCCCTTTGAATGGAGCACGCACATTGAGCTTGGCCAATTGAAGGTTGGCACGTTCAAAAGCGTCTTTTGCATTGGTGTAGTTCACTTCCGAATTACGGTAATCGAGCTGGGTCACCCCACCTTTCTCGAAGAGCGATTGTTGCTTCTTCATATTCTGCTCCGAAATTTCAAGGTTCAGCTTTTTACTGTCGAACCCGATGCCGTTGACATATTCTGCATCTTCAAGCTGAACAACCACCTGGCCGTTTTCGACCACATCGCCCAAAGCAAACGGACGACGCGTCCTTGGATTGACCATTAATCTGTATTTCCCGGTCATTTCAGTATTCAACACTGTCTTTTTAGTGGCATTCAGTGTTCCGGTAGTATTAATTACTTTTTCAATCGATCCTGGCTTAATGTCAGAAACGGAAACTGGCACCGCCAGTTCGGTAGTGGTATTGGTCTGTTGATTGTTGCAAGCTGTCGTTACACCGATCAGGACAAGTAAAGCGATAAATTGGTGAAATGATTTCATGGTATGGTTAGTTTTTATTTTTCTTTTGAATAATATTTTCAGGAATGATGGCTTCTTTTTTCTCAAAATCATACAACGATTGAATTTTAAGATTCAGCAATTCAATTTTGTAGTCGATCAGGGCCTGTGCATATGACATTTTCTTTTGAGAAAGCTGCGTCTGGAAAAGGTTCATGTCCATACTGGTCAAGTCGCCGTTTGCATACCGTTCCAGGTTGATTTCGTATGTTAGCTGGGCATTTTTTTCATTCTGATTGGCAATATCAATCTGGTTGACCAGGTTTTGCAGGCTGCGGTAAACTCTTCGGATGTCAAGGGTAATTTGTTTCTTTTCTTCTGATTGGTTTAGTTCCTGTGTTTGGATGACCGCTTCTTGTGCCTTGATGCGGGCTTTCTTTTCGCCCCAGTCATACAGCGGCACGTTGAATGAAACGGCAACCCTCGGATTGTTCGTTGGCTTCTGGTAGATATCTGCCAGGTTTTTATCGACACCAATAATCCCTACCGATAAACTAACGTCGCCCCTGAATTCATTCAGCGATTTGGTGCGGATCAAATCAAACTGGGAGGATTCAACATCAATTTCGCGTTGTCGCAGTTCCATCCTCGAATTCAGTCCGAATTCAATGGCTTTTGCCAGATCCACGGCTACCGGGTTCAAGGCCACATCGGTCATGACCGTTATTTCCTCCATAACATCCATGCCGATATACTGCTTAAACTGGTCTTTATAATTATCCAAGGTCACCTGGGCATTGTAAACGGTCGATTTGGCTGTTGCAAAGTTCAATTCTGCCTGGTAAAGTTCCTCCTTGGCGGCAATTCCGGCAGTGACCTTATTTTGGGTGATCTCGTAGCTTTTTTGTGTATTGGCATATTCATCCTGCGAAATAGTCAGGCTCATCTGTGCCAGGTAAACATTGTAAAAGAACTGCGTGACTTGCTTTTCGCTGTTGAGCATTTGCATGGCGTAACTTAACTTGGCATTTTCAAGATCCAACTCTAATCCCTTCAGTGTAAGTTTAGTCTTATTATAGGTGAATAAGGGTTGTGTAATACTTAAATAGGTGTTGTTGCTGAATGTTTTGGGAGTTTCGTTTTTACTGCTCTCGCTTAACTTGTTCTGCCATCCAAATCGATTAACCAGGCTGATAGTCGCATCTGTAGGAAGGAAAGGTTGGGCAACAGTAAATGTTCCGAATGTTTCAGTCGATTCAGTGGTATTCCAAATTGCAAAATCATTGATGAAAGTGCGATTCTTGTTGTAACTGATGGGTGTCACACTGAGTGAAAAATTCGATTTAAGCGCAGCATTCTGAGCTATTAACAATTCTTCCGAACGATTTAAGTTCAAAATGGAGCGTCGGATGTCCGGACTGTTGGAGCGTGCAATATCCAGTGCGCTTTCGAGTGTCAGAATTTGTTGCGCATTTGCAGAAAGCAAAAGCTGACAAAAAATGAACAGCATCAGTCCCCTTTGGATTTGTTGTTTTAGAAGCATAACTATCTTGTTTTTCAAGTTTAAAGTGCAAAAGTTAAAGTTTAAAGTTCCAGGTTAGATTGTGCGCGCTTATCAAAGTGGCGGGTTTATTTCTCATTTTCTCCCTTTCTCCGATCTACCTTTCCATTCTCCCACCTTATCTATTGTTTACTATTTATTATTGAATGTTTCTTATTTCTCATTTTCTCACTCTCTCATTTTCTCATTTTCTCACCCTCTCACCCTCTCACCCTCTCATCTTCTCATCTTCCACCCTCTCATTTTCTCCTACTGCTTGACCAACTTGATCGCATCAGCTACTACCACCTGGGCAGCTGTTTTATTTCCCAATTCCACTTTCGCCGTATCGCCCGAAAAATAGAAAGTGCCCAGACTATTCCATCCGTTTTCAATAGTTTTCAGGTCGATCACTACCTCTTCCTTGCTTTGACTGTAAATGGTATAGGTGTATTCGCCAGCTTGTTCCTGATTATCGCGTCTTCCGCGGCGATTGTTCTTCATCAAATAGCTGAAGACTTCATAGGTACCGTCTCCCTTGATTGGAATGTGCCAGATTGCTTTCTTTTTTCCATCACCCGCCTTGACATAATGGGCCGAACGGATAAACTTTCCGAAAAACCCGCTATTGGTGGTTGCCCGCCAGGTTCTGGGTGCGCGCCAGGTATTGAATCCGATAAACCGTTCCTTGGTCTGTTCCTCTGATAAAAGCCATTTTTGTAAAAGGCTTTGATCCTCGGAAACAGTACAACTGAAGGTTGAATCTTCATCATCGCAAATAAATTCACCTGGTTCGACCAAGCGCACTGGAACATCAGAAATAGATTCACCCTCAAACGGAGTGGCTTTGGTATCTTCTTCAATGTTATCTAGGGGTAACATGAGTTCTGCGGGAATATTTCTGGAAGTAAGGGTGTTAATGGTGATGTTGCGCGGTGTTCCGTCCAGCAGGTAACTTACTTCCTTGGTTTGTTTCCCTTCCAGGTGCAACAGTTTGTCAATGGTTTCCATGTTTGCACCCCCACCTCCAAAGCGTCCGCGGCCCGGTCCTCCGCCTTCACCCAACCTGAATTGTACCAAAACAATTCCTTCGGTTTGTTCGGTGTTGCTGATTTTAAATTTGATCATCGTTTTTAAACGGTCGCCATCCAGCACGTTCACCGCCTTTACCCCGCCAATTAAATAGCCAGGCAATTCTTTGCTGTTAAACCATTTTTCCATGTACGGCATCAGATCAGTATTAAACTGTTGCTTAATACGTGCATTAAAATCTTCGATGGTCGTTGAATTGAACTTGATGCTTTTGAGGAAATTAAACATGAAATCATCGAATGCATCGTCCCCGGCTTTCCGCTTGATGATCGAGAAAAGGGTCGATCCTTTGAGCTGGATGACATTGTCGATGATCTGTACTTTTGTAGGATCGTTCAGCAATTGGGCAAATGAATAGTCGAGCAAAGCCAGGTTGGCCTGTTCATTTTCAGTCATTCCCTGCGGACGCATCCACCCCGCGGCTCCTGATTCGGCTGATTGTTTCAGATAGGATTCAAAAATACGATCTGTAATGGGCCATTGATCGGATTGCACAAAATAGGCATGGTTGTAAAACAAGGGGAAAACATACAAGGGATTCGACTTTTCTGCTGCCTGTTCTCCCTGATTTCTGTTACCTGACCGCTCTGCAGCCTGCGTGAACATGGAAAGAAAATTATTGAAGGCCATAATTTTTTTCTCCTCCGGAGACATGGTGGCTTGATCTCCACCACGTCCTCCTCCTCCCCAACGCTCCATTCTTTTGATGCTACCGGCAAAATCAGCCTCATCAATTCCATATCCTTTTTCAGGAAACAAGATGGTCTCAGGCTGGACCTGTTCCTGTTCGCCGATCAAAGTCCGCTCATAAGAATAGAATTGCACAGGAACCTCCACCACGGTAAAGCGTTCAAAGGGATAATACATGTCAATCTTCCGCTCGTAATCTTTTAAGGCTGTACCAATCAGCGTAGGAATGGTATCCTTTACGGTCTCTAAAAATTTGGTGAAGTAATCGTGATCTTTATGATGGTACAATGTAAAGGCAAGTCCGTCAATGGTATCTGATTTCTGAATGTAATTTCCGATGACCAGTGATATTTGAGGCAGATTGTGTTTGTTGGTAAAATGAAAAGTCCCTTCCTTTTGCTCCATTTTACCTTGTGAAATAGCTGTCAGGCCAGGTTTTGTATGGACCTTGATATCATAAGAGCTAAATTGTTTTTGCATCCATTGCTTGCTCTGTTTTCCAAAACCGGTTCCCGCTATCGGGTACCAGTTGCTCTCACGCGTGAGCAATACAAAATCAGGCGATACAATGGCTGATCGTTTATCAATTTTAAACAAATTTGCCTTGAATGATTCCTGAAGTGTTTTGTCATCTATATCCAGAAAGCTGCCCGCTTCATCCAGGCTTCCGCTGTAAGTAAATTCAAGGTCGGCAGATTCACCGGGCTCTAGTTTCACTCCTGTAAAATCTTCCAGTTGAAAGCTACGTTTGGTCTCTATATCCTTTCCATTGAAACTGACCTTGCTGATTTTCAATCCTGGATTCAGGCTAAAAACAAAATGATTGATGGCTTGCTTCTGTGGATTGCTCACTTTCAGCTTAGCCACAACTTCAATAGAGTTCCCTTTGTGATTAAGATCAATGAGATAGCTTTCTACTTTTAAACGCTGAACGTTTTGATTGTCATCATTCAGCGAGCGCATATTTTCTCTTAACTGTTGATTCTGGACAAAGGCGGAAACGTGCATTTTGCCCAAATACAGTCCTGCAACAAAAAACATCAAGGCAGGGATCAATGTCACTTTATTGCTAAAGGGGCTTTGAGGCAGGCGTTTGAGCAAAGTAATGGTGAGGAAAATAAAGGCTATGCCAAAGCAGGTGTACATTCCACGATGAATCATGATGGCATGTATGTTTCCAAATCCGATGAAATCGGAGCGCAGTAAGGGCATGCTGTAGGCCATGTAATCAAAAAGATAGTAATATCTTTTATGAATATAGAAAATGGTGATGGCCACATAACCTAAAAGGATGATGAATGTGATGGCTTGATTTTTCAGAATGCTCATCACGAAAAAAGAAAGACCGAGAATAAAAATCAGGGTAGGAAGGCTGATGATCAAAAAATATTCCATATACGCCAACCAGTTAACCGAAACGGTTTCCGAGATAGAGTTCATAATCAGCGCCTCTGAAAGTATGATCAGGTTCAGGATGATGAAAACCATCAGGTTGCCAAGGGTCTTACCCGCTACATATTCACCATTCGACATCGAACGAATGTAAATGACATCAGTGGTATCGAGTTTTTTATCCCTTTTCAAAAAATCGGAAGCCAGGAAGATGGCAATGATGGCCTGAACGGTATTGAGCAACAAGAGGTTGGCATAAGGAACAGCCGATGAGATGGCTCTTATTTCCCAATTAAACCCCGTGTTAATGACCAAGGTACCCATGTTGAAGAAGAACAGGAAAACCATGGCTATCAAAGCAAAAATTCTGAAAAACCAACTTCGCAAAAGGGTGGTTACTTCATATTTGGCAATCGATGTGATGTTATGAACTGAAATCATTAGATCATTTACAATTTATAGATTTACAATTTACTCAATAGTTTAAAGTTCCAGGTTTAATCCTACTCCTTTTCGGAGTAGACTCCTGTATTTAATTTTTGTAATTTAATGGTAATGGTGCTATTTCTATTTTTGATCATTTGATTCTTCTAAAAGTGTTATTTAAATTTTAAGACGCATATAATAGTAAATAGTAAATGGTTTAATAGTAAATACTTAGATGGCGGTCCATTGGTTTAAATTGTTTTCCATAAAATAAACATACGCGTGTTCCAGGTTTGGCGGTATGTTATACCCCTCGTAGCCATTGATGGAGTCGGCCACTACCTGTATTTCCCAGCCTTCACTGTTGGGAACATTGGAAATGACCGGGAACTTTTCATTGATCTCCAGGTATTCAGCTTCCGTGGCCTGTATCAGCCACACTTTGCCTTCGGCGCGGGTTACCAATTCGTCGGGAGAGCCTGTAAATGCCAGTCCACCCTGGTTTAGCAGTGCCATGTCGGTACACGAACTGGAAATATCGCCAACGATATGGGTGGACAGTATGATGATGACATCCTGGGTGGAAATGGTCGAGAGTAAATTTCTAAAACGGATACGTTCTTCAGGATCGAGCCCTGTGGTTGGTTCATCCACAATGATGATCTTGGGTTCATTGATCAGTGCCTGGGCTATCCCGAGGCGGCGTTTCATCCCTCCTGAAAGCTTGTTGGCCTGTCGGTCACGGGCTTCAAACAACCCGACCTCCTCCAGCATCTTATCAACCGCAAGTTTACGTGTTTTCGAATCTTTCATACCCGCTAGCCGGGCGGCATAGTCCAAAAATTCATAGGTCTTCAGGTGCGAGAAAAAGCGGAAATCCTGTGGTAGATACCCCAGCATGGAGCGAATCTGCTCACGGTCCTTGCTTAAATCGTACCCATTTACTTTGATGATTCCCGATGAAGGTTGCATCAGGGTGACCAGAATGCGCATCAGGCTCGATTTGCCTGCTCCGTTGGGTCCCAGCAGCCCGAACATGCCCGTATTGATCTCCAGGTTCACATCCTTCAGCGCATGGTTCCCGTTGGGATATACTTTGTTGAGGTGCTCAATCGTTATCTTCATCCGAAAGTAAAGGGTTCTAGAATTAGGGTACGCTACTATGACTTGATTTTTCGCAATAGGTTTAATCACCTATTCGGCTCTAAGTTACAAAAATCAATATATTGACATCTTATTTTCGACCAGTGTGCCATTATTAACGATCAATTGGCTGAATGAGGGGATGAAACATTCAGCCAATTGGTCATCTTAAGTTTATTTGCGGGCAAAGATAATTGCTTTAAAAATTACCTTTTATTGATATAGTATGTGCTGGTCGAATCTACTTCAAGGTTTAACCTGGATACCCCTGCATAATTCGTAAGTCTAGACCAGTTTTTCAAGGTGCCCGATAATTGATCGATGATCGTATTCTGAATATCTATTACAGAATTACCATCAGCCGATAAATTTAAGTTCCGAATTTTAAAAGTGTTGATTTGAATATTGGCTCCCTGGGACGCCTGGATGTTCAAAATACTCTTAACAAGGGTTGGATTTTGTGGAAAATAATACAACTTTCCAGCTCGCATGGTAATGTTAAAAGTGTCAGTAACAAACTGATCAAGATTAATCTGGCTATTTATTTCTCCCAAAACCGCATTGATTTTTTGGTAAGTAATCTGAGATGTTGGGTAATCATCCTGAATGGCAATCGCACTTACAAATAGCGTGTCATTTCTAACAATAAATTCAGGGAACTTACTGGCCTTGTCCTTGGGTTTAACTTTCATAATTTTGGAAGCTGTACCTTTTGTTAATTCAATTTTTGCGCCTGCCTTTGCTACGACCACCGAAAAGGAGCCAAGGGGTTGCTCAATCCTATCTAGGATTGTATTTTCATTGAAATTTGAATTGGTTTTCGCTGCAATGAAGAGTGCAAAAATTCCCCCAAAGAGAAATGTGAAAAATGCGATAAGAATATAATTACTGGTTTTCATGGTGGTCATTGTTTTTGATTTCGATGATTAAGTCGGTTAAATCGTTGGAATTCAGTTTAAGCAGTTTGACTTTCTGAATAAATTCAGGATAGTCGTGACTGAAGAAGTTGGCCTTTTCACTGGCACGAACCAGCCCGGCGGCATTCTCAGCAATGAAAAAGCCGATACCGCGTTTGTTGTCAAAAATGCCTGATTCCTGTAAAATGGTGTAGGTGCGCATGACCGTGTTGCGGTTCACTTCAAATTCGGCAGCCAGATCACGCACCGAAGGTACTCGGTCACCCGGCTTGAGTTGTCCTTCCAGCACCTGGTGGCAAAGGTTGTCGGCGATTTGAAGAAATATTCCTTTGGATGATTTAAAGTCCATCTTATACCTCTTTTTCTTTTAATTTGAAATAAGCCAATGGCAAGAAAAACAACCAGGACAATGCGCCTAATAAATAGCCTGCAAGTTGTGTATTGTAAAGATCTTCCGTAATTTTATAGTTCTGTAATTGAATGTGGAACCCATGTGTCTCGGCTGGATAAAATAGATGTGAAAACAACACAAAAGTCAATACTACTATCCCGATCATTAAAAAGAAAACAATGGATGTTTTAACCAACGAAAACCGGTTGAAATAAACGGAGCCGGCAAATAATAGGGTGGCCATTGAAAAAATAGAAACGATTATTAAGAACTGGTCTCTTAATTTTATTATATGTCCAAATAATTCACTGAATGTAAAATCTGCAATCATCTGACCCTCATGAACCGCGGTTACTTTGGCCAGGTGAACACCAATCCAGAAGATGAACAACGAAAGGGGGATCAATAGTACCATTCTGACAAAAATCTGAACCATGAATTTTTCAAACATTGATCCAGGTAGCATCAGGTAATTGGTTGTTTTAATGTGATCTTTTAAAACCGGAAATGCAGAACCAATGATTGCCCCAATTCCAAGCATGTAAAAAATAAACAAGGGAATATAATTGGTAAAGGGAAAATTAACGGGTCTTATCATCGATAAATAGGTAATCGCGTAAACCACAATACTCATTCCAACAAGGGTATAGAGGTATGATTTTTGATTGATTAACCAATCGTTTCGTAATAATTGGGCGAAACGTCCAAGGCTGAAATATTTATTCTGTTTCATATACTTACTAATTTAATTGGGCTTTGTTTACTATGGCATTAAAAAGCAATTCGATGTCAATATCCGATTCCTCCTCATCCCCTGCAGGGCAAATCATGCGGTATCCTCCGGGGCACTTTTCGTGGTAAATCGGCTCCGCGATTCCTGATAGACTGGCAACTGATTTAAATTGCCATTTTTGGCTGATACTCATCACGTCCTCGTTGAAAACGATTTCGCCCTCATCGAGCATCACGATTTTGTCAATAATTGTTTCAATGTCCTTCACCTGGTGGGTTGAAATCAGTACCAACTGTTCCTCGGTGACTGAGCTGACCAATATTTTGCGGAACAAACTTTTGGAAGGAATGTCCAGCCCATTGGTGGGTTCATCCAAAATAAGCAGCCTGCAATTGGTGGCAAGGGCAAAAGCAATCAAAAACTTTTTACGCTGACCATGCGACAGGCGGTTGAGGTTTTTCTTGCCATCGAGTTCAAATTCCTTTAAAATCCCGTCCATTTTTTCGCTTCCAAAATTGGGGTACAGCGGAGCCGTTGCCTTTACATAACAATCGATACTTACCGGTGGAAACGAAAATTCCTCGGGTACCAGGAACACATCGGCCAGAAAGTCGGGCAGGCGATCAAAAGGTTCATAACTGTTGATGGTCAACTGGCCCTGCTGGGGTTTCAGCAAGCCTGCCATCAATTTCAAAAGCGTTGATTTACCGGCGCCGTTTTTACCCAGCAGTCCGGTGATGCTTCCGTTCTCCTGCTGAAATGACAAATCGGAAAACAAAGCGGGTTGTTTTTTGTAATGAAAAGTCAATTGATGAATTGCAATCATGGCATAGGTGTTTAGTGTCATAGTAATGTATGACACAAAGAGAAACTATTTTAATTACATATCCAAATTATTTTGTAAATAATTTTTCCAACTGCTTCATTCCAGGAAAAGACCCTACTTACCTTGGCTCACTGCTTTTCGCCTGTCACAGGAGAGCCATTTGCTACCCCTCAAGTCATTCCTTTCTGATACCTTTCTGATACTTTTCTGATACCTTTCTGTAACCTGAGGTTACAGAAAGGTATCAGAAAAGTATCAGATGAGTATCAGATGAGTTAAAGATGACAGGTAGGACACAGAGCCCCTATACAGGGTAAATGAAAGATTAAGGGGGAAAGATTCCAAGCTTCCTGGCTGCAGGATTTTGGGAGTACTTTACCACTTTAATTTGCACCCAATTTTAATAAAATTAGGTTACAAATCTCTTGTGATCAAGCAAATAAAGGCTTTTAAGCAGGTCCTGAATTCCTGACAGAAGGACAACAAACAAGAAATCCGGGCTGGATGTCCATAAAAAAAGCCCGGTCAAGACTTCTTCAGACTTAACCGGGCTTTTGATTCCAACAGGAGAATCTATGTTATTTCAAGGAGGGTACCAATCGCAGGCGTTCGGCAGCCAACTCGAGGGTTTCATTGTTTTTTGCAAAACAAATGCGCACCATTTTCATTTTGTTTTTTTCGTGCAGGAAGGCAGAAACCGGGATGACTCCGACTCCGTAGTCTGTGGCCAGCCGGTAAGTAAAATCGGCATCCGATTCATCCGAGATGGCTGAATAGTCAAGTATCTCAAAATAACTTCCCTGTGAAGGAATCACTTTAAACAAACTTCCTCCCAGCAGGCGGTTAAAATAATTTCGCTTGCCATTGTAAAGTTCGGATATGTCTTTTTTTGCATCTTCAGTCAGTAAATATTCTGAAAGGGCATATTGAAGGGGGGTATTCACGTTGGAAATCTGGAATTGCTGAATCCTGCGGAATTCATTCATCAAGCGTTCGGGGGCCATAATGTAGGCCAGACCCCATCCATTGATATTGAATACAGGACCAAAGGAAGAAACCACAAAACTGCGCTCTGCCAGCTTGTCAAATTTGGCCACACTCTGGTGCGTACTATTGTCGAACATGATTGATTCAAAGACCTCGTCGCTCAATACCACAATGTTGGTTCCGATGATCAGGCGCTGCAATTGAATAAGATCAGATTCGGTCAACACTGAGCCTGTTGGATTGTGAGGAGAATTGACAATGATCATGCGCGTTTTGGAAGAAATCATCTTGCGTATTTCTTCCCAGTCGATATGAAAGTCAGGCAACTTCAAGGCTACATAGATCGGGCGTGCACCCGTACTAGCGATGGCCGAAGCGTAGGTTTCGTAAGCAGGTTCGAATAGAATGACTTCATCTTCATCCTTCACCACTGAATTGATGGCCGTCATGATGGCCTGAACATGACCGGCGGTGATGGTAATTTCGGTTTCAGGATTATACGTATGCTGATACATTCTCTTTACACGGGCAGAAATTACTTCCCGTAATTCGGAGATTCCCTCATTGGGAGCATAGTTATTATAACCCGAACGGATATAGGTAGCGGCCAGTTCAGCCAGCTTTTCAGGACATGGAAAATCTGTTTTTCCCAAGGCCAGATCAATAGCACCGGTCTCAGTGACCAGTTTATTCACGGCGGAAAAAATACTTCCCTTGATATTTTGGAGTTTCGGTTGCAACATTGTCATAGCTATTGGTCTACAAAGTTAAAAAAATATGCTATTCTCTTACCTGTGCTTGCTTCAGTATTTAAATATAGTGAATTATTTATCACATTGCTCATTTTAAAACTTCTTTCAACACCTCCAAAGATCGGATTTCACCCAAATTATCAAAATGGATCCGATAATATTCCAGCAGTCTGTCCAGGACCAGGCGTCGGTCATGGTGGGTGTATTCCAACTTTTCGAGCGAGGTAATGCCCACTTCAAAAAGTCGTGAAAACAACAGCGTTTCATGCTTGTCGGTAAATTGATTGTGAAGCGGCTCATGGCTTACAAACCGGGCATTCTGCAGGTCGAAAAAGTGGCTGATCAGGGCATGGTCGCCAGTGGGATAGATCCCCAGGAACTGGGTAAGTTTAAACAGAAACCAAAGGTGGAAATTACTGATTCCCTGGTCTGACAAATCCAGAAAGCTCAATGAATTGTAAATAAAATCGAATAAGCCGCTGTTGGGTTCTTCCTCCTTTAAGCATTTGTAAAGAATTTCGGCCAGGAACATTACCTGCGAACTTTTGCGGATATCGAACGGGATAGTTGCAAAAGGATTGGACATACGGACCTCTTTCAGGCGATGGATTTCACGCCCTGCATGGTAGTAAATTTCAAGGTCAAGCAGGTACAAAGGTTGAAAAGCAACGGCCTTGGTGACCGACTTTTTACTTCTTGTTGCATTGACCATGAACGACTGGCGGCCATAGGCTTCCGTATAAATAACGGCGATCATGCTGGTTTCAGAATATTTGACTGACCGCAAAAAGATGCCCCGCGTTGTTTCGAGCACTGTATATTAATGTATAAATAAAAGTTTAGTCACCTTGGTTTGATCTCCCGTAGGGTCGTTCATGAAAACCAGGTACACCCCGGTCTTGCAACGGTTCCCATTGAGGTTTTTGCCATCCCAGATAGCCTGTCCTCCCAGTGAAGTGGTTTTGTAGACCAGATTGCCGGTGATATCGGTGATTTTAACATCTGTATTATCCACCAGTCCTTTGACCACAATGGGTCCATCATAAGTTTCCCTCACCGGGTTGGGATACACGTATACATCAGTGAATACATCATTGGCCTTGGTAGCCTGGCCCATGTATGAAATTAAGCCGGCGCTGGTTCCAATATATACTTCACCCGAGTTTTGGTTAATGGCGATATCCGAAATGTCGTTGCGGGGCAGTGGACTGTTCTCGGTATCGAAATGTTCAATCTCTGTCTCGCCATCTGCAGAGATCAGGAACACCCCTGAATTTTTGGTACCCAGCCATTTACGGTTGGCTCCATCGATGGCAATGGCAGTAACGGTTTCTTTTTCAAGCAGTGGATGGAATACCCCATCGTTCAGGTTTAGCCCCGGCCTGGTGGCATACATGGGGGCATCATCCCATATTTTCTGGGGATTCGTTAAAACGGCCACTCCGGCAGAGGTGCCCACCCACAATTCACCATTCTGATCTTCGGCCAGCGAATAGAGATCGGACATTGGGGTATAGAGTTCTTCCCGGCCGTTGGAGAAATAGGCTTTCAGCCTCAGTTCCTTTGCCACCTCATTGGTGCTGTTCAGGGCATACAATTCATGTTCTTTGGGCCGGGGAACCATCACCCATTTGTCGTCATTTTGGGTAACGATCACTTTGCCGATGGAAAACTGATTGGCAATATTTTTTAATTCAAACGACTGCCATGTTCTATCGGTACTAAGATTAAAAACCGAAAGCACATTGGCCACCCCTGTATTGGTAACCCAAAGGTTTCCCTTTGAATCGAAATCCATTCCACCGATGCGCACAAAAGCCGCAGTCAGATCGGTTGCATCCTGTATTTGCAGGCTGCTGTTCGTATTGTCATAGCGATTGACAAACGTTCCGTCCAAGAATTCAAGGACGCCCCCACCCCAGGAACCTGCAAAAACATGATCCGGGTTCTTTGGATCAACAGCGATACAAACGATGTCATGAAAATTATTGGGAACAGGGAAATCTTTGCTGTCGAAAACCGACCATTTACCTTCCCGCTTGAGTTGAAACTGGGGCGGAACATTCAGATTATTCCAATCGTCGGACCAGCCTCCGGCAGCCACCCATAGATCGTTTCCGTTGGCTGTCATCGAAAATACTTTGCTATCCACAGGCCCATCGGGAACGATTGTTTCTGTTTCTGTCCCTTGTTTGATCAATCCATACTTCATGTCTGCAATCCAAATCACATTCTGATCGTCAATTACAGCACTTCTTGGGGAGAGGAATTCTTCTACTTTTGTACCAAACAGGTCTCTTGGAACCGTCTTCACCAATTCGAATTGATCATTGTAGAGGTATACGAATTCCCGGCTGGAAAAAACCAGGTAATTCTCCGTGGAGGTAACATCATACAGATAGGCGATTTGGGGAAGGAAAGGGGTCCAGCTATTTCCCTGTAGTTGATACATTTCATCCCCGGACCATTGATCATCGTCAGTGGTATAATTGGCAATGATCCTGCCTTTAAAAATTTCTATTTTACTGAATTTCTTATCCGAATGAGGAATACTGGTCTGAAGGATCCAATTGTTATAATTCTGAAGATTGGGATCCGATTTAAAAGCCTTGTAGATTCCATTATTGGTGGCTGCATATAGATAAGTGCCATCTGCAGTCATATCATTCACATTGAGATAGGCGCCTTCCCGGCCAATGAAATAGGTATCTTTTATTTCTTTTCTGTCCAGGTTAATGACAACGATTCCGAAGCCACAGGAAAGATAAACCAGGTTTCCGTCAAATAATACATTGTTGATGGTTTTATCAGCAGAAATTTGCTTGCGCTTAATATCGGAAAGGTTGAATACCTGTGTTCCAATTAATAAATCGATGTTGGCATTCTGGTAGGCGATCAGTAGTAAATTATTCTCTTTACTGTAGGCCAGCCGTTGGACACCTACATCAGAAAGACCATTGACGCCCGATATTTTCTGAAGGCTGTTGTCCGATTTCTGGTACGAAAACAATCCACCTTCGGCCACGCAATAAATCTTATCACCGGTATCAACCACGTTCTTGGCATGGGCATAGGATTGATAATCGGTCCACTGTCCAATGACAGGTTGCGCGAATCCTGAGCGCATGGCCATTGAAAACAACAGAAAAGTCAATACGATTTTAAACTTTAGCATCCGGCTTGATTTGGATTAGATACTCAACTAATTTTTGAACAGCCCTTCCCCGGTGACTGATTTTGTTCTTTTGATCCAAAGGCATTTGGGCAAAAGTTAAACTTGATTCTTCGGGCTGAAAGATAGGGTCATATCCAAAACCGGTAGTGCCCCGTTTTTCTTTCAGAATATGACCTTCAACCACGCCCTCGAATTGTGTTTCCTGTCCATCGATCACCAGCGAAATTACAGTTCTAAAACGTGCTTTTCGATTATTTATTATGGACAATTTATCTAAAACTAAGTTCATATTGTGCTCAGCGCTTCTTTGCTCACCCGCATAACGGGCTGAATAAACACCCGGCTCACCGTTCAGGGCATCAATCTCCAGACCGGTATCATCGGCAAAACAATTGACCCCGTATTTATTGTAGATGAAAAACGACTTTTCAGCCGCATTTCCTTCAAGGGTATCCTGGTTTTCAGGAATATCATCCTCACAACCAATGTCACGAAGGCTCAGTAACTCGATCGAGTCGCCGAGCAAGTCCTGGATCTCGTGAATTTTATGGGGATTGTTGGTGGCAAATACTAATTTCATATATTTTTAGTTTTAAGCACATGGACACCTATGCCGATGTATTTGATGTGATTAAAAAAGTCCGTGAATTTGAGCGTCAATGCGGTCGATCACATTGCTCAAATCTTCGGGGTTGTTGGTAAAATCAATACGGTCTACATCAATGATCAACAATTTACCTGCCTTGTAGCGATTGATCCAGGCTTCGTATCTTTCGTTCAGCTGTTTAAGGTAGTCAATGCGGATGGAATTTTCGTAATCCCTTCCCCGCTTCTGGATCTGGTTGACCAAAGTAGGAACCGAGGCGCGCAAATAGATCAGCAGATCGGGGGCCTGTACAAACTTGGTCATCATATGAAATAGAGCGTGATAGTTGTTGAAATCGCGGGTTGACATCAGACCCATGGCATGCAGATTGGGTGCAAATATTTCTGCATCTTCATAAATGGTCCGATCCTGAATCACTGTTTTTTCTGAACTCCGGATGTCGACTACCTGTTTAAACCGGTTATTGAGGAAGTAAATCTGAAGGTTAAACGACCATCGTTGCATGTCTTCATAGAAGTCATTTAAATAGGGGTTTTCATCCACATCTTCATAATGGGGAACCCATAAATAGTGTTTCGAAAGTAATTCCGTCAAGGTGGTCTTTCCAGCTCCGATATTTCCGGCAATAGCAATGTGCATGTGAATGGTTCTTTAAATTTGAACTAAAATTATAAAATAAAATGTCGAAACATAATAGATAAAAAAATTACATCGATTTATTGAGTTCGATCAACTCATCAAGGTATTGACGATCGTTTGACAGCCGTGGTATTTTATTCTGACCGCCTGTTTTGCCCCGGTTTTTCATCCATTCGTAAAAAAGTCCTTTGCTGGCGATCACCACGTGCGGCATCTCCAGGCTGAGGTTTTTGTGCCTCTTGGCTTCATAATCCGAATTGATGGTTTTTAAGGCGCCGTCAAACAGGGAAATAAAATGATCCAGATCGTTGGGTAAATTTTCAAACTCGATGACCCACTCATGGGCTCCTTTTTGGTGATCTTTCATATAAATGGGGCCACCCGTGTATTCTAAAATGGTGGCACCGGTTCGCTCGCAGGCAATTTTAAAGGCCTTTTCAGCATTGTCGATGATCAGTTCTTCGCCAAAGGCATTGATAAAATGCTTGGTACGGCCGGTAATGAGAAATTTAAAAGGAAGCCTGGAAGTAAACCGGATGGTGTCGCCGATCATGTACCGCCATAGTCCGCCATTGGTTGTAATGACCATGGCATAATTTTTCCCGATTTCCACCTCCTGGAGTGAAACCACCTTTGGATAGTCGAAACGGAATTCCTCCATGGGGATAAATTCGTAATAAATGCCGTAGTCAAGCATGAGCAACATATCCTTTTTATCGGGTTCATCCTGAATGCCGAAAAAGCCTTCCGAAGCATTGTATGTTTCCATGTAATGCATTTGATCGCTGGGAATCAGTTTTTCGTATTGCTCCCGGTAGGGATCAAATTTCACGCCCCCATGGGTAAAAACCTCCAGGTTGGGCCATACTTCCAAAATATTGCTTTTGCCTGTCACCTCCAACACCCGTTTGAGCAAAACCAGGTACCAGGAAGGGACCCCGGCAAACGAAGTCACGTTCTCACTCAAGGAATGCTCGATGATCTTCTCTATTTTTTCTTCAAATTCTTCAAGCAGGGAAATTTCAGTGGAGGGGGTTCTGTAAAATTCGGTCCAGAAGGGAATGTTTTCGATGATGATGGCCGAAAGGTCTCCATAATAACTATTGTTATTGCAATTGTTAACCTTGTGGCTTCCCCCGAGGGTCAGTGATTTGCCGGATAAGACATCAGAATCAGGATAATTTTTCAGATAAAGGGCTAACACATCGCGCCCACCCCGAATGTGGACCCCTTCCAGGGAATCTTTACTGACAGGAATAAATTTACTTTTATCATGGGTGGTTCCCGAGGACTTTGCAAACCATCGGGTTTCTCCGGGCCAAAGCAGATTTTTTTCTCCCAGCATCATCCGTTCAACCATAGGTTTGATGTCCTCGTATCCCTGAATTGGAACATGTGCACGGAATTCTTTTTCAGAACGTATATTTTTAAAATTGTATTTCAATCCCATTACAGTATTGGAAGCCTTCTCTAAAAGCTCAAACAGAACCTCGCTTTGAACTTCGTGGGGGTGCTTTTTAAACAGCTCGATTTCGTATATCCGCTTAAAATTGATCCATTTAACGATAGAATTAATGACTGGCATGAAAGTCTATTTTCGGTTTGGTCAAATTTATTAAAAAATCCGACTCGGTGGAGGTTCTGTGTCCATCCATTTTTCGTTTATAAAATTGTGCTGGTAAAATGAACTTGATGTTTGCTGAAATCTAATTTTATTAATTTTACTGAAATTTTATATTCATTCAAGGCCATTTTAAGATGAACCCAACCGGAGTAGAATTTATATCATACATCGGAAGTGGAATAAACAATGGTGGGTTACAGGTGTCCATTAAAAAATAATTATAAACACATGAATTATATTGATCTGGTATTGGGTATTTTGCTTATAATAGCTGCCATTCAGGGATTTCGTAAAGGGTTCATTGTTGAATTGGCTTCACTGGCAGCGTTGGTGCTGGGCATTTGGGGGGGAATCAAGTTTTCGGATGTCACCGCCGAGTTTATCACCAAACACACCGGTTACCAATCGGACCATTTAAGTACCATTGCTTTTCTAATCACTTTTGTGCTCATTATTATCCTGGTCCATACCCTGGGCAAGATGCTCGACACGGTTGTCAAAGCGGTTTTTCTGGGCTTCCTGAACCGCCTGGCGGGCGTCATCTTTGGAGTTATGAAAGCAGCCGTGATCCTGAGCATCCTGCTGCTGTTGTTTGATGACGTGGATGAAAATGTCCATATTTTACCTGTCAAACAAAAGGAGGAGTCAAAATTATATACCCCCATGAAACAGATCGTTCCTACCTTATTCCCTTTTATCAAACTCTGGAATTCGGATGAAAAGAAAAAGGAAGAAACAAAAACTGAACAAAAAACAGCCTGATCTCTGTTCATGCCATCAGTCATGGGTAAAGGAATCTATTTTTTAGGCCAATTATCTTTGCAAATGAATCAGGGAAAGTCTACATAGATTATCATGCACTTGAATGATATAATTAGACGCATGGCTCGTTTCATTTTATATCTTTGGGCAAATTTTTAAGAAGTAGTTCAGTGATGCTGGTTGGATTACGGAACTATTTGAGTAATTTTAATGATCACAAGAAAAAAATACAATGAATTTTGTTGACGAACTAAAATGGAGAGGCATGATCCACGATATCATGCCCGGAACCAAAGAACAACTGGACAAAGAATTAACAGCGGCCTATGTAGGAATTGACCCTACTGCCGATTCGCTTCACATTGGTCATTTGGTGGGAGTTATGATGTTGAAACATTTCCAGATTGCCGGACATAAACCCATCGCCTTGGTGGGGGGTGCAACCGGTATGATTGGCGATCCATCTGGCAAGTCGCAAGAAAGAAATTTATTGGACGAATCGACCCTGCGGTACAACCAGGAATGCCTCAAAAAACAATTGTCCAAATTCCTGGATTTCGAATCCAATGCAGCCAATGCAGCCGAAATGGTGAACAACTATGACTGGATGAAAGAATTTAGCTTTCTGGATTTTATCCGTGACATTGGCAAACACATTACAGTCAACTACATGATGTCAAAAGATTCGGTCAAGAAACGACTCGATTCAGACAACAGTGCCGGGATGTCATTCACAGAGTTTACCTACCAGCTGGTACAGGGAACAGACTTTCTTCATCTATACCAGGAAAAGAATGTAAAACTGCAAATGGGCGGATCTGATCAATGGGGAAACATTACAACAGGCACCGAGCTTATCCGTAGAATTGCCGGCGGGGAAGCATTTGCAATGACCTGCCCACTGATCAAAAAAGCCGATGGCACCAAATTCGGGAAAACAGAATCAGGAAATGTTTGGCTCGATCCAAAACTGACCTCCCCATATAAGTTTTACCAGTTCTGGCTGAACACCTCGGATGAAGATGCAGAAAAATATATTAAAATATTTACCCTTCTTTCAAAGGAACAAATCGCCGAACTGATTGCCGATCATGCGGAAGCACCTCATTTACGTTTACTGCAAAAGAGACTTGCCGAAGAAGTGACGGTCATGGTACATTCTCAGGATCAATACGATATGGCTGTTGAAGCTTCCCAAATCCTATTTGGACAAGGCACTGCAGAATTGGTTAGAAAGCTCGACAAGGACACCTTTCTGGCCGTCTTTGAGGGAGTCCCTCAATTCAAAATTTCAAGGGACGAACTGCAGGCAGGTATCAAAGTTGTAGACCTGTTGGCTGAAAAAGCAATGGTGTTTCCTTCAAAAGGAGAACTGCGCCGCACAATTCAGGGTAACGGGTTAAGTATTAATAAGGAGAAAGTTTCGGATCCTGAATCGGTTATCAACGCCGAATTCCTGATTGATGGGAAATATATCTTGATCCAAAAAGGAAAGAAGAATTATTTTCTCCTGGTTGCTGAATGAATTCAGGAGGTATCTTTTTAATAATAATGCGCTGTTATTTCGTTTAAAATCAACCATAAGACCATCCTTGTATGACAAATTTTTTTAATAATCAGAATCTGCTTGAAATAATATGGAAATGGAAAAAGCATTTGATTGTTGTTGGTATTTTGGCAATTGGCTTTTCAATCATTTTCTCCTCTTCTGTATTTATCAAACCGAAGTTCAAATCAACAGCCCGAATTTATCCAAGTAATAACATCTATGTATTCAGTGAAGAGTCTCAAAGTGAGCAGTTACTTGAAATAATTAGTGCCCTGGATATTAAACTTCGCGTGATCGATGCCTTTGACCTGGCCACAGTTTACAAGATCAGCAAGCAGGAACCACAATATCTAACCTACATGTTATCTGAATTCAATGACAATGTCAACTTTAAAAAGACAGAGTTCGAAACCATTGAAATTCAAGTACTGGATACCGATCCTAAAAGGGCCAGCCAGATGTGTGACTCCATCATTTCTTTTCTTGATCAGAAAGTAAGGTCCTTACACCGTATTAAATATGAAGAAGTTGCCAAGATCGCCAGAAAGGATTATGCCTTCCTCAGCCATCAAATTGACTCGGTGGAAGAAAAATTAAATTATCTCCGCAAAGAGTACCAAATTATCGATTACAGTACCCAGGCCAAGGAGCTGACCAAAGGAATGGTAAAAGCCATATCGGAACAAAAAACAAACACTTCCGGGGGTAAAAGGCTTGAAAAATGGATGAATAATTTTATCGATAAAGGTGGCGAATATGTGCTTCTTGACCAACAACAAAAACTTTTGGTCGTTCAGAGAGATGATCTTAAAAAGACCTTGGATGAGGCCATCAGCAATGCAACTAAGAAAATTGTTTATGGATTGAAAATTCAGAACCCTGTTCCTGCTGATAAAAAATCGTATCCATCACGTATGTTCATCGTCTTGGTTTCAACATTGGCAGCCCTTTTTGTAGCTCTATTGGCTATTTTATTGTTAGAAAACAAAAAAAACGACTAACCGGTGTACCAGGCCAGGATTAAAGTTGCACTTTTTTATATCGTTTCAGCATTGTTTATCGTGTTGAATGCTTATTTTCTTGTCAAGCGGCATTCGATGATCATCAATGCCTTACCCTTGGTTTTGGGAATTGTATTGCTGGCCATTTTC
>DASXUZ010000136.1:0-3740 GCA_036504555.1 Prolixibacteraceae bacterium
GCCTTGTTCGACACCTGACTGTAATAAATTCCCGCATCGTCCATTTGAATGGGGACGATGGTAAAACTGGAAGTTTCAGTTTCACTTACCAATTGATTATCTTTAAACCACTGATAGTGATTCCCTTCAAATTCGCTATTGACACTAAACTGCTGCAATTCTCCTTCAACAATGTCCCTGTTACAGCCAATGCTGATAGAATCCTGAGATGAAAAATCAAACAAGGAGATGGTCATATTGGGAACAATACTTGAAAAATCAAGTTTGTTTGATTGTACCTTTAAGGTTGTCAAATTTTGCAATTTGCTCAAATCTGGAATAAAATCCAGGTGATTGCCTGAGACATCAAGGCGGATTAAATTCGAAAGTTTGGTAATTTCCTTCGGAATACTTCCAATTAGATTATTATGGACGAGGCTGATTTCGGATACCCTACCCGCTTTCAATGTAATGCCCTGCCAATTGCTTAAGCGTTCAGTTAACCACCCCGAATGATTCACCCATTTATCACCCCCTGTATGATTATACAATTCGACCAAACACAAGGAGTCGGCCTGCATTTCATCACAGATATAAAAACCAGGAGACCATTGTGCCGTGGATTGGGTTCCGCTATTTTCTACACTGATCACTTTCAAATCATAATATCCTCCGGCATATCCACTCAACGGCTTTGTGCAATAATTTGGCCCAAACACATAGTTTGTCATATCAAGGTCAATTTCGGTCCACTCAGCACTGCCATGTGTTCTAAGCCATATTTTTGGCTTGAACCAGGTAGATAAAGAAATTGTATTTATATCACCGGGTAATAAATACCTGTTTTGAACTGAATTTCCATTTAAAGAGATTCGCCTGGGAAATGCAAAATAGGTGTTATCGTTGGTGCTCGTTTTAAAACTAAAGTCAGCCTTTGTTGTGATCAAATCATTGAACGGATAGGAGGTAGAAATAACAACAGAATCATTGGGACTTATATTTTTCAGTTTTGTTTCTTTAAGGACATCATATGATAATCCGCTTATTAAGGTATCTATTGATTTTACTTCTGAATTTGTCCCTATTTTTATAAATACTGAATCCGTGTATGCTTCATTGTATTTACCAAAAAGGGACAGTGTAGGATACAACAATTCCTTGGACAGAAATAAAATATTGGGTGCCTTGAAATTTTTATTCAGTGAAATTGGAGAATTGTCTACTTCCAGTCGGTCAGAACTGACATAGTCACTGATATAAAACTTACCATTCCTATTCAACGAAAAGTACCCCGTTGCTAATATGGGCTGATCAAATGGATAGGATTCCGGCATTTTATTCCAGAAAGTAAAACGGGTGCCATCAGCAATTGCAAATTCATCATAAGGCAATGGAAGCATATAATATTCAAAAGCAGACCGGGGATTAACGGTATGAAGGCTTTTGAGAAAAGGATCAGAAATTACCAGGCTGGAATTGCGATTATCTGTGGTGTAGAAAATATTCTGATGGATGTCACCCAAATCAAGATTGAATTTCAATTTCTCGTAATCACTGCTTTTCACTACCAATTCTCTGGACTCATTGATTCCTTCATTCAGGCCCACCGGCACATTGATTATTTGCCTGATGTCCTTATTGAATGACGGATAAGCCGATAATGAATTTTCATACACATAATCGTTTGAAATATTGGAAAAGTATTTTTTTACCTCAGGCAACTCATCTTGGGCACTCATGAAAAAAATAAACCTCATGAGTCTAAAACCACTATACTTCATTCCCTTTTTTCTAAATTCTTCATTGTTGCCATCACATAAACTGAGTGGCACTCCCTCAGGGCTTTGGACATTGAACCGGACTTGATTTTTGGCCTCTTTTGCATCGATCACCAACTCAGTACTTTGTTCTATGTTTTCCTTTAATACATAACGAGAAAAACCATCGCATGTAGCCAATAAATCGGTTTTATTCTTTCCAACAACCAATTCCAGTTCAGACTCATTGACAGGAAGATTGAAGGAGGAACTCCAATCGGAATTAAACACGGCGCAATAATCAGGAGCCGTTTCAAATGAAATCTTGATCGTTTTACCGATTAAACTCACGATGGGAAGTCGATAAGTACTTTCACCTTCATTCACAATTACTTCACTTGAAATCATCGGAATTAAATCAATATTGCTCAAGGCCTTTGGGTCAATCACAAAGGAGATGGTCAGTGTTTTGGTTTCTCCCGGCTGAAGCAAGAGATTATTGACTGATAAGTTGATCAATAGGCCGTTGATTGGTTCTCCTGGAGAGAAAGTGATTTCCTTGACCGTTGCCGATGGATTGATGATCTGGACTTCTTTTGAGATTAAAACAGTTCCCTGGCTGTCATCGATGACTCCCAGGTCAAGTACATAAGGAGCAATAACAAGGTCATTTTGCAAGGCCTTGTAAGCATTGACCATCCCGTAACCTTCCTCCAGGACTTTGCCGCTTTTCTTCTGCGCCGATTGGATGATGGCCGATTTGACATTCTCAGGTTCCCATGTGGGATTTTTTTGTAAAATCAAAGCTGCAAGGCCTGCCACATGCGGTGTTGCCATGGAAGTTCCCGAAAGGTTTTCATATTTGTTACCCGGAATGGATGAATAAATATTTTCTCCTGGAGCTGAAACCTCAGGTTTTACTGCCTGGGTGATCTGACTTGGCCCTCTGGAACTAAACATGGAAGTAAGCCCGCTGTTGCTGCATGAACCGACTGTCAAAGCTCTCCTGGAACACCCGGGAGACTGGATGGTATAGTTATTACTACCTGCATTCCCGGCCGCAACCACACAAACAGCCCCATGGAGTACTGCATTATCGATGGCTACCGACATGGCATCATCCGGATATCCAGTACCACCCAGACTTAAGCTCAATACTTGCGCCCCGTCATTGGTGCTGGGATCATGATCTGGATCAACGGCAAATTCAATCCCGGCAATGATATCCGAATTTCTACCCCACCCCTCATTATTCATCACCTTGACAGGCATGATCCTGGCATTGGGAGCTACGCCTCTTATTTTGTCAGAATTGGCTGCAGCAATACCGGCACAATGGGTGCCGTGAAAATGATCATCATATGGATTGTCATCATTGTTGGCAAAATCATATCCTTTTACAAATTTATTTCCAGTAAAGCAGACGTGTGCCGTATCCACACCCGTATCAACAATGGCAATCACAACCCCTTTGCCTGTGTATCCCAGCTCTTTCCATACCCTGGGCACTTCAATGGCCTCATTTGATCCTTCATCGTTGATCCCAACAAGTTGATCCTTCTCAACTTTGGACACATATTTTAATTTTTTCACTTCCACAACCAACTTGGGCGACATGGTAACTGCAACTCCATTGAGGAGGGTCTTAAATTCACGCTGCACCAGGCTACCTGTTGATTTAAGCTGGTTGACTCCGCTTTTGCTTAACAGTTCACTGAAATCTTTCTTAAATTGCTCATGTTCCCCTTCCAGAATACGGGTATTGGCTGTGCTCTTCAAGGTATTTCCCATGATGGGCTCAGCCGAAAAGCGGATGATATATTTTTCCTCTACATCACCCAATTCCTGACTCTTTTCAATAATATGCCGACTGCTAACACTGTCACCCACAAAGGTTTCGACCACATATTTGCTCTCCCCCGGATGAAGGGTCTGACGTATTGAATCTGCATTGATACGGCTAAATTGTGGAAAGGCATTCAGGACAACCAGTAAGGTAATCAG
>DASXUZ010000137.1:0-8674 GCA_036504555.1 Prolixibacteraceae bacterium
TAGTCCTCCACCGTGGGAACATCGGAACCGCCCCATGTAGCACTGTTACTCCAATCACCGGTCACGGAAGCTATTTTAGTGACTCCATAGTAATTTCCCACCATTGCCAAGTAAAGAAGCCAGAGCCAAATGATGGTGAAACGTACCATTTCCCCTCCGGTTACTTCAGTGTTTTTTTTCATTTTTTCGATTGTTAAAGTTTTGACATTTTTTCTAAAGCGCCTTTTTGCATGGAGGCTCCTGGTCCATCTCCCTATAATAAGTGTTCTTGTAATCCTCGTACTGGTAATATTTGTAATAACTATTGCTGAATGAGTTATTTTTGATGTCGTTCACTATCAGTCCGATGTCGTTCACCTTTTGAGTGGCAGCATACTGATTGATCATTTCCAGCTGTTGTTTGTGCGACATACCAAAGCGCAGTATGAATAGGTTAAGATCCGACAACCGGCTAACTATAATCCCATCGGTTACCATAGCTACCGGAGCATTGTCAAATATGATGTAGTCGTATTGGCCTCGAGCCTTTTCAATCAATTCTTTCATTGCCGGTTTGCCCAGCATCTCCGACGGATTGGGCGGCACCGGCCCGGAAGGCAATACCCAAAGTTTTTCGATCTCAGTGGGAAAAACAACCTGTTCGAAGGTATGGACCCCAATCAAGTAAGTGCTCAAACCATGCTTAGCATCCAGGTTAAAGATCTTTTGCAGTTTTGGTTTGCGCATGTCAGCCCCGATGAGCAGTACTCTGTTGTCGTTTATGGCCAATATGGTGCCTAGGTTGATCGAGTTGTATGATTTTCCTTCCCCCGGGTTGGTCGAGTGGATGGAGATCACCTTACACTGTAAACCGTTGAGCATAAATTCCAAGTTGGTGCGTAGGTCGCGAAACGATTCGGCAATGTTCGATTGGGGATTGGTGAAAACTGCTAGCTCCGAGGAATCCAGGCTGTGCATGATATTTCCTACAATAGGAAGCTGGGTGTTGTTTTCAATGTCTTCCTGAGTTAAAATACGGTTGTCGAAAAATTTGATTGCTACGGTTAATAAAACAGGTATTCCCAGGCCTAAGATAAAACCAATAGCCATCATCATTCTGCTGGACAGGCCTTTGGGGGTGGCCGTTTCGACACTGGCTGTCTCGATTACCTGGATGTCTGAAACGCTCGAGGCCAATGCTATGTTGGTTTCTGCTCGTTTCTGTAGCAGGTAGGTGTAAATGTCGTTTGTTAGGTTGTACTGCCGTTGAATGTTGATCATTTGTTGTTCTTTAGCCGGCAACTTATTCATCCGGGCTGTGATTTCTGCCCGTCTTTGATCCATGCTGCTGATCGATTGGGTAGCATTTTCAATTAGGTTACGCAAGTTCTCATTCAGTCGGTTGCGCGTCTGGGCCAACTCATTGTCGATCATCACCAAGGTGGGGTTGGTGTCCTTGGCCGTGAACGAAAGAACCTGTCGACGGTTGAACAAATCACCTAATTTGACGACCAGCATGTTCAGCGAAACATCTTCAATACCAACCACCGAGGGCGAGACCAGCTTAGTCAAGTCTCCTGACTTTTCTAGGTAGGACAACACATTGCGGAAATAATCGAGCTGTAACTGGCTTTTGGCCTTTTCCGATTCAATGTCTTTCAGGTTGTTCATAACCATATTTCCCTCAGTGCCCAAGTCAATGATGTCGTTTTTGGAACGGAAGGTGGTAAACTTGTTGCCCGACAGGTTGAGCGAATCAGAAATGCCCGCAAGTTGAGCGTCTATGAATATTAGGGATCGGCGCTGCGCATCAGTCTGAAAATCAATTTTCTGTTGAATGTAAACCTCCACGAGTTGATTCAGAAAATATGTTTCTTTTTCAAGTTCCGTCCCCAAAATGGTGCAGATAACAATGTCGCTGAACTTGTCCTTCAGCATGGCATCCAACTTTTTCTGGTAGGACAAGACCGATTGACGCAGGTCATTAAATACGAAATAGTAACTGCCTTCGGTAGCAGTGAAGTCGTCCTCATTGTAAACGATCGTGAAATTAAAAGTTTTATTCTTAAAGGGACGTCCAAATTCACCTTTTTCTGTGAAATTTATTTCTGTTTCGATTCCCTTGTCCATAAGGGTTCCGATAGCGGAAACTGTATAAAAGTGCTTGTCATGTGGAGTGATATAGAGCTTGATTCCAGCAGGATTCAGCACATTCTGAGGCTCAGTGACTTCAAATGGTTCCTTGCGATAAATCCCGTTCCAAAGAAACAGTTCCTTTTTATACCAGCTGGTACGCCAGTTGAGCTTTAACAAGGTCTTCCGAATGGTGAACGAGGATTTGAGAATCTCGATCTGGTTGTAAATCTCCGTGTAGTTCTGTTCCATATCCATCTTGAACAAGTCCTTCATTTCAAAACCATTCGACTCCTGAGGAATTAAAATAGAACTGCTGATTGAAAAGACACGTTTGGTCAAATGTGAATAGGCGTAAGCTGCACCTAATCCGAGAACCCCAAACAACAGAAACCAATGCCAGTAACTTTTCAATTGATATATTATTTTTTTGAGATCAATCTCTTCGTCCTGCTGGGTTGACGGGTGCTTGCTTTCAATTTTCATAAGGAAGATTTTTTTAAGAGTTTAAGAATGATAATGTCTAAAGGATTTTTAGTCCACTTGCAGCTGATGCAATGACCGGTAGTGGCCAGTCAGGCAATATCTTGTTAGAATGTTTTCGGAGGAGATACAGAACCTTTACTATTATAGACCATCAAAGAAACATCCTATCAAGCCTGAAGAAAAGAAGCTCAATGTTTGAATAGTGGACCTGTGGGGAACCAAGGCAAATAGAATAACTATAAGATTGAAAAAGGAATGAATTGTGGAAAAATTGAGCATCAAAGGTCTTAATTCTTGGGTTGTACCTATAGTAAATCCTACAGCAACTCACATTTGACCGTGTTATCACTTTACTTTTTATAGGCGATCTCTTATCGTTGGAAGAGCAAAAAAAACCGCCTTTTACAAACTATAAAACCTTTAAAATTTCATTGCTGAATTCTAATTAAATTCTTCCTTTTAGAATTATTTCAATCAGTTTTCCATATTATACTCAATATCAATCTAGCTGTAATCGAAATAATTCTGAATTTCTAAATTAGTTTCTAAAAGTTCTAAGTAAATATATTCCTTTTTTTTTACATTAAATACAGAAATATTACGATTATTGCAATTTAAAATGGTTATAAATAATAATATTAGTATAAAGTAAGAAATGCCTTTATTAACCCAAGATAGATGAATCGAATTAGATAAAGGTGATTTGGGTAGGTTCAAATCAAAAGTTCTAACCCGATCGCTTCAGCCTACGGAAGAATTTTCTATTCTCCTTTCTCCTTTCTCCCAGTTTTAATATAAGTATAAAAGCCTAAAGTCGTCTCAGCATTGTTACTTACTTTTGGAACCTGCTGATTTTTAAAATAACATGCAGGTGTAAGAGGTAAATGGGAACGAATGATCTGATCAATATAGCCATCAGGGCGGCCTTACTGGCTGGTGAGAAAATCATGGAGGTATATGCCTCCGGCGATTTTGGAATTGCCCTCAAGGATGACCTGAGTCCCCTGACCCTGGCTGACCGGGGGGCCCATCAGCTGATTTCACAGGTGCTGGAATCGACCCACATTCCTGTCCTGAGCGAGGAAGGTGTTCATCTGGCGTATGCTGAAAGGTCGCAGTGGAAGACTTTTTGGTTGGTTGACCCGCTGGACGGAACCAAGGAATTCATTAGCCGGAACGATGAATTTACGGTCAACATCGCCCTGATTGATCAAACCCAGCCCATTGCCGGACTTGTGTATTTACCCGTATCCAAAGCCTTGTATGTGGGGCTGGTGGGTTCAGGCGCCTGGATGACAGTGGATCCAAAACCTGATTGTACGCTGGAATGGATATCAGACAATGGAAAAAAATTACCTTTGCACCAATCCAAACAGGACTTTACCGTGGCTGCAAGCCGCAGTCATTTGGATGATCAAACCCAGGCATTGATTGAAGAATTAAAAAAGCTTCACCCTGATCTTCAACTGATCAGAAAGGGAAGTTCGCTGAAGTTTTGTCTGCTGGCCGAGGGAACTGCTGATATTTATCCCCGCTTTGGACCTACCATGGAATGGGATACCGCAGCCGGACATGCCCTGGTAAAGGCGGCAGGCAAAAATGTTTTTCAGACCGATCAGCACACAGAATTACATTATAACAAGGAAAATTTAATGAATCCATACTTTATCGTTTTATGACAGCACAAGGATTTTTTGTACTTGCCGTTATCGTTCTGATGATCGCTTCACTAGTCAAGGAGGTGATGCGGCCAGGCTTGATTTTATTCTCGGCTTTGATTATCATGATGATCTTTGGGATTGTCGATGGCAACGAAGTGCTGGCCGGCTTTTCCAACAAGGGCATGATCACCGTGGCAATCTTGCTGGTGGTCAGCGAAGGAATCAAGCAGTCGGGGGCATTGAATAAACTGGCAACCACCTTTCTGCCCCGGAAAAGAGGCAACCCCAGGCTGTTGTTTTTCAGGTTGATGTTTCCCATCTCCTTTATTTCCGCCTTTCTGAACAATACGCCCATTGTGATCATTTTTGCCCCCATTGTCAAAAAATGGGCGGAAAGCCTGAACATGTCGGCCCAGAAATTCCTGATTCCCCTGTCGTATGCCACCATCCTGGGAGGCGTTTGTACCTTGATTGGAACTTCCACCAACCTGGTTGTTCACGGGCTGATGCTTGACAATGGCTTTGCCGGGTTCTCCATGTTTGAACTGGGGATGGTGGGCGTCCCCTTGTCATTTGCAGGATATATTTACATGAGTTACATCGGGGTTCATTTACTTCCGGGAGAGAAAAATTTCATCCGCAAACCGCTTTCCGATCAGAAGGACTATTACTATGAATTGATTGTTCCAGGCGACAGTCCGCTGGTGGGTCAGACCTTGAAAAATGGCCGCAACAAGGATTTAAAAGGGTTTGACATCATTGAACTGGAACGGCAAGGGACGAAAGTTGCTGGGAAGACCGTGGGCTTGCAGTTTGAAGCCAATGACCATTTGTTGGTGGCCGGAAAATCAACGGGCATGGAAATTATCAGGGAATTGACCTGTGTTCGTCTCAAAGGGATTGATTTATTGAAAGATCAGGTTAAGACCAGCGATCTGAAGCAATATGAAGCCGTGTTGGCTCCCCGGTTTCCCGGGATCGGGAAAACCATGGTTGAATTCAACTTTTTTGAACATTACCAGGCTGCCATCGTTGCCGTACACCGCAATGGAGAACGGCTTACCACCAACCTGAGCAGTCTGAAATTGAAAGAGGGTGACAACCTTGTTTTACTGACCACCGACCGGTTCATCAAGAACTGGGGGGATTCAAAAATATTTTATCTCACCACCTACATCGGGGATCACGAGCTGACTTCGGGGAAAGCAAAAAAATGGCTGGCGCTTAGCATTCTGGTTCTGATGATTGCCGGTGCCACGGCTGCTGATTACCTGCCCAAATTCGGCAATGTATCAACCGATATGTTTTATTTTTCATCCATTGCCGCCATGTTAATGGTCTGGTTAAAAATAGTACCGCATCAGAAATATACCAAAGCCATCAGCTGGGATTTACTGATTACCATCGCCTGTTCATTTGGGATCAGCAAGGCGATGCAAAATTCAGGTGCAGCCGATGGAATAGCCCATACGGCCATAGGCTTTGCAAAAAACTGGGGCCCGATCGGGGTGTTGGCTTGCATTTACTTGATGACCAATATTTTTACGGAAGTGATTACCAACAATGCCGCTGCTGCCATCTCCTTTCCGATTGCAATGGCTGCTGCCGCCCAGATGGGCGTGAGTCCCAAACCATTCTTTGTGGCCATCTGTATTGCCGCCTCCATGAGCTTTTCAACGCCGATCGGGTATCAGACCAACCTGATTGTACAGGGAATCGGAAATTACAAATTCAAGGATTTTGTGAAGGTTGGGCTTCCATTTAATTTGATCGCTTTTTTGATTTCCATTAGCTTAATACCATTTTTCTGGAAGTTCTAGTACCAAATTATAGAAACATGAAAATAAAAGTGAAAATAAACACATAGGCACATAGAATACATAGAAAAATTTTAATCAATGTTTTCTTTAATCTATGTTTTCTATGTGCCTATGTGTTTAATGCTTTTTATGGATAAAGAAGGAATGATAGTTTAAATCGTTGTTATTTCTTGCTCCTAAGTTTAAAGAACAGCCATTAAAAGAGTTGAAAGTATTAATTTGGCCAACTCAAAATAGAAATGAATACAATACAATTATAAGATGACAGAATATAGTCTTTCACATTTAAAGGAACTGGAGGCCGAAGCCATTCACATCATCCGTGAAGTGGCCGCAGAATTTGAGAATCCGGTCATGCTCTATTCCATCGGAAAAGATTCATCGGTGATGGTTCGCCTGGCCGAAAAAGCCTTCTACCCCGGTAAGGTTCCATTCCCCCTGATGCACATCGATTCGAAATGGAAGTTCAAGGAGATGATTGAATTCCGCGACAATTACGCCCGTGACAATGGCTGGAACCTGATTGTACATTCCAACCAGGCAGCCTTCGACGCTGGGGTCGGACCCTTTACCCACGGCAGTAAGGTGCATACCGATGTGATGAAGACCCAGGCGCTGCTCGAAGGATTGACCAAGTATAAATTCGATGCCGCCTTTGGAGGTGCCCGCCGTGATGAGGAAAAATCCAGGGCCAAGGAACGCATCTTCTCGTTTAGGGATAAATTTCACCAATGGGATCCCAAGAACCAGCGCCCTGAACTGTGGGACATCTACAATGCCCGGGTACACAAGGGCGAATCGATCCGGGTATTTCCCATTTCCAACTGGACCGAGCTCGACATCTGGCAATACATCCGGCTGGAAAAGATACCCATTGTACCGCTCTATTTTGCCAAGGCAAGACCGGTAGTCAATGTAGACGGCAACCTGATCATGGTCGACGATGAGCGCATGCCCAAAGAACTGGCCGACAAGGCTGAAATGCAAATGGTCCGCTTCCGTACCCTGGGCTGTTACCCCCTAACCGGAGCCGTTGAATCAGAAGCCGACACCATCGAAAAGATCGTGGAAGAAATGATGACCGTCACAGTTTCAGAACGCACCACCCGTGTCATTGATTTTGACCAGGACGGCTCCATGGAACAAAAAAAACGGGAAGGCTATTTTTAGCCGCATCCCCAAAACCCCGAAGGGGTTGAATGTGAATAGCCATGGGTGCAACCCGTGGGGTTGAATGTGAATAGCCATGGGTGCAACCCGTGGGAATAAAAAAAAATTAAATCAGTATGACAGACATCAATCAACATATCTCCACCGTCAATTCTCCCAATGGGGAGACAAGGGGAACGCTCGATATCAATACCTACCTCGATCAGGATGAGAAGAAAGACCTGCTGCGCCTGCTGACAGCCGGTTCGGTGGACGATGGCAAATCGACCCTGATCGGGCGCCTGCTGTTCGACAGCAAGAAAATATATGAAGATCAGCTCTCGGCCCTTGAACGCGACAGCAAGCGCGTTGGCCATGCGGGCGAGGAGATCGACTATGCCCTACTGCTCGATGGCCTGAAAGCCGAACGGGAACAGGGAATCACCATCGATGTGGCCTACCGCTATTTCTCGACCAACAAGCGCAAGTTCATCATTGCCGACACCCCCGGGCACACGCAATATACCCGCAACATGGTCACAGGGGCCTCAACGGCCAACCTGGCCATCATCCTCATTGACGCTTCCAAGGGTGTAATTACCCAGACGCGCCGGCATACGTTTCTGGTGTCCTTACTGGGCATTAAACACGTGGTGCTGGCTGTGAATAAGATGGACCTGGTGAACTATGATCAGGCCGTATTCGATGAAATATGCGCCGAATACAAGGCCTTCATCACCCAGCTGGATGTGCCGGATGTGAACTTCATTCCCCTGTCTGCCCTCAAGGGTGAAAACGTGGTAGAACCTACCACCCTGATGCCCTGGTACCATGGGAAGAGCATGCTTGAGTTCCTCGAATCGGTGCACATCAGCAGCGACCGCAACTTCGACGATATGCGGTTCCCTGTCCAGTATGTACTTCGTCCCGATCTTGACTTCCGTGGATTCTCAGCCCGTGTGGCTTCAGGAATTATCCGCAAGGGAGAGAAGATCATGGTCTTGCCATCACGCAAGACATCTGTCATCAAGGAGATCATCACCTACGACGGCAACCTGGATGAGGCCTTCCCTCCCCAATCGGTTACCATTACACTGGAAGACGAGATTGACATTTCACGGGGCGACATGATTGTCTATCCTGACAACCTGCCCCGCATTGAACGTCACTTTGAAGCCATGCTGGTTTGGATGGATGAGAAGCCGATGGACCCCAACGTACAATTGTTCATCAAACATGCCAACAATACCACCAGGGTCAGGTTCGATAAGATCCAATACAAGGTGGATGTCAATACCTTACAAAAATCATCGGTCGATCATTTTGAACTGAATGAGATTGGGCGGGTGGTCATGACCACCAACAAAGCCATCTACTTCGATCCTTATAAAAAGAACCGCAGCACCGGCTCCTTTATCCTCATTGACCCCATTACCAACAACACGG
>DASXUZ010000138.1:0-27353 GCA_036504555.1 Prolixibacteraceae bacterium
ACCAGATTTCGAATACCTCGGTGATTTCACCGGCTGATTTCTGGAAATCGGCCGACGCCCACATCCGGCCCCTGATCAGTGACCAGTTTGCTGTCGGGATCTTCAAAACTCCTGAGAAAGGAATGTTTGAAACATCCATTGAGGTGTATTATAAAAAACTGCAGAATCTGCTGGAATATAAAAACGGTGCCCTGTTGGTTATGAACCATCACATTGAAACCGACCTGATGAATGCCAATGGATATTCGTATGGGCTTGAGCTGTTTGCCAAAAAGAACCTGGGGAGGCTGAATGGTTGGTTGAGCTATACCTACTCACGCACCCTTCGGCAAACGGACAACAATTTTCCCGAAGACATTGTCAATGGGAAAAAGTATTATCCCTCCGTTTATGACAAGCCCCATGATTTGTCGGCAGTTATGAATTATAAGATCAGCCGTCGCTGGAGGTTTTCCAGCAATTTTGTATTTTCTTCGGGAAGGCCCGTTACCTTGCCTGAACAGAAATATATTTTTGATGAGCGCCAGGTGGTCTATTATTCAGATCGGAATAAATACCGGATGCCCCCTTATCACCGCATGGATGTGAGCATTACCCTGGATGAAAACCTGCGTAAAGCGCGCAGTTGGAAAGGGAGCTGGACTTTCTCGGTGTACAATCTGTATGGACGCAAAAATCCCTACTCGGTTTTCTATCGTAAAGATCCTTCGGTACAGTTAACAGAAAAGCTTCCTTACGCGATTTATAAACTATCAGTCATTGGAGTACCTGTTCCATCAATCACGTATAATTTCAAATTCTGATGCGACCAAGACCACTATACCTGGCTTTGATGGTAACGCTTTTCGTTTCATGCGAAGAATATTACCACCCGGTTCTGGAACAAGTTCCAGGCATGATGGTGGTTGAATCGCGCCTGACCAACGACCCGAAACAAAATTTCGTAAGGCTTTCAATGACAAGAAATTTCAACAGCACGGACGCAGTGGAATGGATCACTTCTGCCAAGATTGAATTGATGGAAGTGAAAGGAAAAACCACAAGTGCATCCCAGATCCAGCCTGGATATTACACTTTTCAGGAAACTCCGGTTACTGGAAAAGCCTATGTGCTGAAAATCTCGTACCAGAATGACATTTTTGAATCCGATCCGGTAGTCATGCCCCCGATGCCTACAATCGACGCACTGTATGCCTTGCACAAGGATGATAAAGTATACCGGACCAATGCATATGGAGTTCCTGAGCTTTTTACCATCCCTGGCCGGGAAATATCCATCGATGCAACCCTATCACCTGAACTGCAAAACTTCCTTTTTTCCTGGAGGACAATTATACTATGGAAAACCTATCCGCCGAATCCTCCGAAATACGGATGGAAATCATTCTATGATGAAGGAAATTTCAATCTTTGCGCCCGACAGGATTACAGTATTTCCGATAAAATCAACCATCATCCCCTATTTTCACTGGCTTATAACAGTCAGAAATATCTTGACTCTCCCGATTACATTTCAGACAACTGGATTGTGATCATCGACCAGTATGGTATCTCTGAGAAATCCTACAAATATCACAAAAAACTGAACATGCAATTGTCGGCAGAAGCCAGTTTGTTTGAACCTCAGGTATCACAGGTTTATGGAAATGTTCATTGTAAAAATAACCCATCAAAGATTATATTGGGTTATTTTGATGTAAATTCATACCGGCAATACCGGTATTATCTAAACCTGGGTCTCAGTGAGAAAAGTACGGTCGTTCTGCGAAAACTCAATACTTATCCTCATATTCCGGCATCTGGTGATACAATTGCAAAACCTAAATTTTGGGAATCTAATTAATACATGAAACAGAGAACTTATATATTTTTCATTGGTGTGGTTTTGTCTTTGGTGATCCTGGTATCATGCGAAGAGTATTACACTCCTGCCCTGGAGGAAGTTCCCAGGGTGATGGTGGTTGATTCGCGTATAACGAATGATCCGCTACAGAATTTCCTACACATTTCAAAAGCCAGGACCTTTTACAGCACCAGCGCTGTGGAGTGGGTCAGCGGAGCACTCGTTGAACTTGTTCAAGATAACTTCCATGTCGTGAAGGCACGCGAAGATGCTCCTGGCGATTATGTTTTTCCTTCAACACCGGTTCCTGGCCTGAGATACAAGCTGCGCATAACTTATTCAAAAGATATTTATGAATCGGAATATATCGTGATGCCACCCATTCCAGCCATCGACTCATTGTATACCCGTGACGAGATAGCCAAAGTCTACAAGACCAATGCCTATAATGTTCCTGAGTTGTTTGATAAGCCGGGACGCCAGATTTACATTGATGCACCAGTCACCCCAGAGCTTCAATATTACCGGTTCAACTACCGTGCCGTTATGCAATGGGTTTTCAATCCAATGACAGCTTATGATTCAATCAGCCCGGTCATCCATGCCAGGAATCCACGACAGCCTGTTTTGAAATCAGCCTGGACCCTTCCTATTCCCATTGGAGAAGACACCTCCAATCATATACTCTACGGCTGGGTTTCGAGATTCGACAAGGGGTTATTTAACCTGGCCGGACCAAAAGAATTTAGTGCCTCCGGAGGGATTGCCAAACACCCTATTGTCCTGCTGGCATACAACCCCGCAGAATATCTTGACTCAATAACTGAAGAGCCTCGGAACTGGATCTTCATTCTTGACCAATATGGTATCCCTAAAGCATCCTATGATTTTCATGAAAAGCTAAACCGCCAGTTCTCTTCTGATGGAAGTCTGTTCGATCCGGTAATGACACAGGTATTCGGGAACGTCAAATGTATTACGGATCCTGAAAAAATAGTCCTTGGCTTTTTTGATTTGACTTCCCACAGGCAATACCGATATTACCTAAATGTGGGAACTGGCCTCGACAGGACAGTTATACTGCGTCCCTTAGACCAATTCTTTGATATCCCTGACCGTGGATTTACAAGAGATGAACCTCCGATATTCTGGGAAACCAATTATAAAAGATGAAAAAAATTATTTTTCTATTCATAGGACTCTTCACCATTACGATGGCGGGGCTTGCTCAGCGAAAGTCGAATTACGGCTTTTATACCGATCGTGATGTGTACGTGAGCGGGGAAACGCTTATGGCCAAAATTTATTTACCCGATGGGACTCCATCGAGTATCCTCAGCCTTGATCTTGTCAATCAGCAAGGGACCCGGATCACGGGCGCTTCGCTTTCAATCCAGAACAATGAAGCGGAGGGCTACCTGCAATTGCCCGATTCACTCAGTTCTGGAATTTACCTGGTTAGAACCTACCAGAAATACAATGCCGCCAAACTCAAAACCATCCGGGAAATATGGATCTCTAACCGCTTCGATGCAATGGGAACAACCATTCAGATGAAACGTGTGGTGGGCTTCTCTCCCGTTCAGGATCAACGAACCAACCAAATAAAAATATCTAAAGTTGAACCCAAATATAATACGAACAGCCAGATTGAGGCCCAGGTAAGCCTGGATGAATCGCTGCTGAAAGAATTGGATGGAAACCTGCTGGTCAGCGTGGCTCAAATAGATCCATCATTCTCTTCTGTATGTTTCTCAATGCAGGATGAGTCGGCAAAAAAAGGAATCATTGAAAATAAAGGAGTCATTATATCAGGAACAGTTACCGACAAAAAAACAACAGAACCAGTCAATGATATGACAGTTTACCTGACAATCCCGGACTCAATTCCTGGATTTCAGTATTATAAAACCCAAAAAGATGGCCGATTTTATTTTTTGCTCGATAAGTATTATGGATCAATTCAGGTAGTTATACAATGCTTTGCCAATGTGCCCTCGCAACGGCTCAACATCCATCTGGATGATTTCTTTGCTGAATCAGGAATATTACCAGAATTCACGATAGCACCTGTTACTGAGGAATTTAAAAATAACATTACCCGAAACATTTCAGCAGCCACCTTCCGAAAGGTTTTTGGCCAGGATGCATTAAAAACATTGATACCTCCTAAAAAGAGACTGGAATCATACCCCTATTACGGCAAAGCCACTCAAACGGTCGATCCGCATCGCTTTATTGACCTGCCCGATTTTACTGAAATATCGAGAGAACTATTGCCAGGTGTGAAATTCAGAAATTACAACAATGAACCAAGCCTTCAGGTAATTAACAGTACAACTCACTCTTATTTCGAGGGAAAACCGCTGATCCTGATGGATGGCATCCCAATTCAAGATTTGAATGTGATTAAAGATATGGGAACCGAAGACATCGATCGGATAGATATTTGTCAGAGTGAACGTTTTTACGGCGACTTGCGATTTCCCGGAGTCGTTGCAATCTACACCACAAAAGCCGACTATTCCAGGCTTCCTGAATCCAGTCAGCTGATCCGCTTAAAGGTTGAAACCATCCAACTGCCTTCTGCGCTGGCTGAACCAACTGAACGCGAGGCAACTGTTCCGGACTTGCGGCAGTTGCTATACTGGAATCCATCAACGGTACCCACTCAAAATCTTTTGGTCAAATGCAATGCCTCAACCATTGAAGGGCCATTTAAATTACTGGTAAGGGGAAGACTAAAAGACGGAACTTTGATCTATTCGGAACAAAACTTTGAGGTAAAATAACATGACAACAAGAATCATACAGATATTGCTTTTTGTACTGCTCTTCAGTAATGCCGCAAATGTTGCTGCCCAGGAGGCTGTAAACCGCAATTGGGAAGGTCAAAAGATTAAAGGGGTCCGTTATGTTGCTTATCCCACCTACAACGGATTTCCCTTCCTGACAGATACCTGGGTTCCGGGAAAAATTGAATTTACCAATGGAGAATCAATCGATAGTTTATTTCTGAGATACAGTTCGTTCAAAGATGAATTGCTGTATTACAACAAGGCCCTTTCGATACAGATTGTCATTGATAAAGCAAGCATCAACGGATTTTCATTCACAGCCCTGGATGGGAACACGCGTCTATTCAGAAAACAATATTACAATGGGTATATGAAAGGCGATCATTTTTTCGAGGTCCTTTCAGTGGGAGAAACCGACTTACTGGTTTGGCGAAGGATGATCCTGACCAATGTGCTGCAGTATAAGGATGAGAGTAAAATCATGAAAGACCAGGCTTATATCAGTGCTAATCAATTCTATTTCTATTCCCCGGAGAAAGGTTACACAATGGTCCGGTTAAACCGGAATGCCCTGCTGGAAAAATTCAGTGCTGTTGATCAGAAACCAGTGAAGAAAGTACTCAGAAAAAACCGCATCCGTATTTCTGATGAGCAAAGCCTGATCCTGGCATGGAAAACAATTGAAAGAGAAGGCTACCGGATTGTTTTTTAACAACTTGCCATTGAGTAGGTAACATGTTTAAAGGTCGCATTTTGAAATGAGTAAAGATTAACAAACCCATAAACTCGCAACCATGAACGTCAGGTTACCTTATCTTCTAAAATTAACCATCACCTTCTGTTTGATTCATTTCGTTGTCATTTCCTTTTCTCAAACAGCCACCAGGGAATTTAAGATTGCACTCGTCCAGATGGCTGTTGAACCGGGCAACCTGGAAAAGAATCTGGAACATGCAGCCCAACTCATCCACAAGGCAGTCTCCAACAAGGCTGAAGTGGTTTTGCTTCCTGAAGTCATGGATCTTGGCTGGACCCATCCCTCGTCTGAGAAATTGGCCTATTCGATTCCCGGTGGCCTAACCTGTAGGAAAATCTGTAAAATGGCCAGGACTAACAATGTATATATCTGCTGCGGGATCGTTGAAAACGATGGTTCCAAAACTTACAATTCAGCTGTAATCATCGATAACAAAGGGAGTGTACTGATCAAACACAGGAAACTGAATGAACTTGACATCGCCCACAACCTATATGCCCAAGGAGACCGGCTGGGAGTCTGCTCCACTCCATGGGGCACTTTCGGCTTGATGATCTGTGCCGACGCCACTGCCAAAGATCACGTGCTTACCCGCTCGCTTGGCTACATGGGAGCAGATGTGATCTTATCCCCTTCAAGTTGGGCGGTGCCCCCGGATCATGACAACCTGAAAGATCCCTACGGTAAAACCTGGCTGGATGCTTATATGCCTGTTGCCCGAGAATTTTCAATGTGGATTGCCTCAGCGAGCAATGTTGGGCCAGTTACTGAAGGCCCCTGGAAAAACTGGAAATGTATCGGATGTTCCATGATCATCGGTCCTGATGGCACAAAAAAGTTGCTGGCACCCTATGGTGAAAAAGCGGAAGATATTCTTTATTACACCATTCAACCTACGCCCCGCCCAGCCCGTGGAACTGGGTGGTACAATTTCAAACCGACAGAGTAATTGTAAAGATCCCATACTTCATTTCGCCAATTCGCCATTTCCCTAAATTGGCGGTATGGCGGTATGAAGTATGGGATCTTTACATCCGGTAAATCAGGTTAAATGGGTGAACTATTCTTTAGTCAAACAATGTGATCAATGTCTCTTAAATAGTTGCCTTAAAATCTGTTATTCTGAATCTGTTTCGTTAAATTTAATGACTGCTTGGGGAATATATCCCTAAAAGCCATACACCGAACCGATGAAAGAAGATTTTTTGCAATTTATCTGGAAACATGGGCTCTATCTGACAGACAAGCTGGAAACAACCGATGGAGAACCGATCGAAATCATTTCACCCGGACAGTCAAACTATGATTCAGGTCCCGACTTTTTTAATGCAAGAGTCAGGATTGGACAAACCTCCTGGGCTGGGAACATCGAAATTCATCAAAAGTCATCGCACTGGTACCAACACAAACATGATTCAGATGCCGCTTATGACAATGTGATCCTGCACGTGGTTGAAGTGCACGACAAAAACGTGCAGGTAAAAAGCCATCGATTACCGACCTTCATTTTATCCTATCGGGATGAAATACTGAACAATTACGAGCACTTGCTGAAATCGAACCATTGGATTGCCTGCCAGGAGCGATTGCCGCAAGTAGATCCCTTTATCCTACGATTTTGGTTCAGCGCCCTGATGATTGAACGGCTGGAATCGAAAACAGGAGAGATCGTTAAGCTGCTCGAACAGAACAAAAACAATTGGAATGAAACTTTCTACCAGCTTCTGGCCCGCAACTTTGGGATGAAAACCAATGCGCTTCCTTTCGAACTGTTGGCCAAATCGCTTTCCCTCAACTTACTTTCAAAACACAACAATGACCTTTTTCAAATTGAAGCCTTGCTGTTCGGTCAATCCGGCTTGCTAAATGAAACATTGCTCGGCGATGATTACTACTTATCCCTTCGGAAAGAATATTCATTTATGTACAAGAAATACGGGTTGTCGGGCATGGAATCTCACTTGTGGAAATTCATGCGGCTGAGGCCCATCAACTTTCCAACGATCCGCATCGCCCAATTGGCCAGGTTACTTCATCACTCCTCAGCTTTGTTTTCCCACATCCTGGAAACTGAAAACCTCGATGAATTGCGTCAATTATTCAAGGTTACAGCATCATCGTATTGGGACACCCATTACCGTTTCAACAAACCTTCAGGGGAAAGCCGTCCAAAAGCATTGGGAGAATTGGCCTTCAATAACCTGGTCATCAATGCCATTGTCCCAATGTTGTTTGTCTGGGGCGACCAGCACATGGATCAGGGGATGAAAGACCGTGCCTTACTCCTACTCGAAAAGCTGGATGCAGAAGATAATCAAATCATCCGAAAATGGAACGAAGCGGGCATCGAAAGCCGCACAGCATTCGAAACGCAGGCCTTGCTTCAGCTCAAGAACAACTATTGCGATCAGAAAAAGTGCCTAAATTGCCAGTTGGGAGCAAAAATAATTACTTCAACTCATCCCTCCGAAAAAATACTCTAGCCCCAGGAATTTGAGCTGGCATCATCCGGATTCCCTACTCCCATCACTTTAAAAACAGATATTTGTATAAAAATTATTCAACTTCATATTTTATGGTTAGATTTATAGACAGAAAATAAATGGATGGGGCAGAGTTTAATATTCAACCAGCACAAAGGGCTTTTCAGAAACCAATCATTCATATGGAACCTTGGTTGATCTCTGCTAAATTAAGAACCTTTAAACTATGAACTTGAATACGGATGTTTTCTTCGGTAAGAATGTATTGATATCGGGAGGATTGGGATTCATTGGTTCCAATCTGGCCATTAAGCTGGTTGATTGCGGTGCTGTGGTAACCATCATTGATAGCTTGATACCCGAATATGGTGGAAATTTATGGAACATCGAACCGATCAGGGACCAGGTCAAAATCAACATCTCTGATGTTCGGGATGAACATTCGATGCATCAATTAATCCAGGGGCAGGACTATTTCTTCAACCTTGCCGGGCAGACCAGTCACCTCGATTCGATGCAGAACCCATTTACCGACCTGGAGATCAATTCGAAGGCGCAACTTTCGATCCTGGAAGCCTGTAAAAAATACAACCCAGGGATCAGGATTGTTTTTGCAAGCACCCGCCAAATCTACGGAAAGCCTCAATACCTGCCAGTGGATGAAAAACATCCCTTGTACCCGGTAGATGTAAACGGCATCAACAAACTATCGGGCGAATGGTACCACATTGTTTACAACCATGTGTACGATATCAAAACAGCAGTCCTCAGGCTTACCAATACATTTGGCCCGCGCATGCGGATTAAGGATGCCCGCCAGACCTTTTTAGGCATTTGGGTTCGGAACCTGATCGAAAACAAACCCCTCACCATTTATGGAGATGGATGCCAACTAAGGGATTACAACTACATCGACGACGTGGTCGATGCATTTTTAGTGGTCGCTGCCTCAGATCAATGGAACGGTTCGATTTTCAACCTGGGAAATGATGAACCCATCTCCCTGCAAACCACAGCTGAAATGATGATTGAGGAGAATGGTGCAGGTAATTTCATCTACCAGGCATTCCCTGATGATTTGAAGAAGATCGACATTGGCGATTTCTACAGTGATTTCAGCAAGATAAAGAACTTGCTGGGCTGGAACCCCCAGGTTAGAAACCGCGCCGGAATGAAGAAAACTCTTGACTATTTCAAAAATAATTACCAATATTACATATAAGTAAATTAGAGGATTGACTATTAGACGATTTTCTATTTACTATTGCCATTGAACGGAGTTAAATTGTAAATCGTAAATCATCTAATAGTAAATATTTTAAATAGTAAATAGCTTGTCAACCTTATACCGATGATCTTATTCAATGATTTTAGCTTAGAACCTCCACATATTAAACAGGAGATACAACAGGCCATTCAAAAAGTAGTGGACAGCGGATGGTTTATCCTGGGAAAAGAATTGGAATCATTTGAATCTGCCTTTGCCCGGTATATCGGCACCAGGTATTGTATTGGGGTTGCATCGGGTACCGAAGCCATCGCCCTGGCTTTAATGGCTTATGGCATTGGCGAAGGCGATGAGGTGATCACCACTAACATGACCGCTTATCCCACCATCACGGGCATCCTCCAATCGGGAGCACAACCGGTGGTTGTGGATATCTTTGGCGACACAGGATTGATTGATTACCGTAAAATTGAAGAAAAGATCAGTCCAAAAACCAAGGCGATTGTACCAGTTCACTTGTACGGTCAAAGCTGTCAGCTGGAGGAAATAAAAAATATTGCCCAGAGAAATAACCTTCAAGTGATTGAAGACTGTGCTCAATCGAGCGGGGCAACGTTTCAAGGCCAAAAGTGCGGCTCCATAGGTCATTGCGGCGCTTTTTCATTTTACCCCACCAAAAACCTGGGAGCCTATGGCGATGGCGGGGCCATTACCACCAATGATGAGGCGGTTTATACCAAATTACTTGCCTTACGTAATTATGGGCAGACCAAAAGATATCACCACGAATCACCGGGAATCAATAGCAGGCTGGATGAAATCCAGGCAGCCATCTTAAATGTAAAGCTGAAGTACCTGGAACAGGGGAACCTTCAACGGGCTGAAATTGCCCAATATTACAGGCAACATTTGCAAACCGTTGAATGCCTGACCGAAGAATCGTATGGGAAACAGGTCAATCATTTGTTCGTGGTAAAATCAACCCGCCGCGATCAATTGTCGGGGTACCTTCTGGAAAAAGGGATACAGACATTGATCCATTACCCCATCCCGGTCAACAGGCAAAATGCCTTCCCCTGGCAAAAAGACGAAGTCTTTGAAAACGCATACTCGTTTGCTGACAGCATCTTAAGCTTACCCATCTACCCGGGTTTATCGAAACAACATCTTGATCAAATCATACAGACCGTCAATGAATTTAAATGCTAATCCTCCAAAAACGTCCATCATTATACCGGTCTATAACGGAGCCCCCTCCATTGGCAGATTGGTCGATGAACTGATTGCCCAGCTTTCGCCCCTGTTTCGGATTGAAATAGTATTGGTCAACGACTGTTCTCCCGACAACTCTGAGGAGGTCTGTATCGGGATTACCAAAAAACACCCGGCATTTGTTTCATTTTACAGCCTGTCCATGAATGTAGGTGAACACAATACGGTCATGGCAGGTTTAAACAAGGCCACCGGCGACTATGCCATCATCATTGACGATGATTTTCAGAACCCTGTCAGTGAAGTCAGCAAGGTGATCAGCTACATGATCAGCACCGATTACGATGTCGTTTACACCTGGTACAAGGAAAAGAAGCATTCGTGGTTCAGGAACCTGGGAAGCCGGTTTAATGACAAGGTGGCCAACGTGATGCTCAAAAAACCTAAAAATCTTTACCTCTCCAGCTTTAAAATCATCAATCGTTTTCTGATCGATGAGGTTATCAAATACAACCTGCCCTACCCCTATATTGATGGATTAATCCTAAGGACAACGAGCAACATCGGAAAAATAGAAGTCAGCCACAACAGCCGCCAAACCGGGAAATCGAATTACACCTTGCGCAAGCTGGTTTCCTTGTGGATGAACATGTTTACCAACTTTTCGATCCTGCCTTTACGGCTTTCTATCATTGCAGGCTTCATCTTTTCGATTATTGGCTTTCTGATTGGAATCGATGCCATTATCGAAAAATTCTACAACCCCAACGTTCCTTTGGGATATACCTTCATGGTGGTTATCATCTCCATCTATGCCGGTGTTCAATTGATTGCAATTGGAATGGTGGGCGAATACCTGGGGCGCATCTTTATGTCCAACAATAAAAAGCCCCAGTACTCGATCCGCAAATCCTTTAACGAAATGACTGCCAATGGACAAAAGTGAATACCAGCAAATGTATACCCTGGAATCAAGCTTTTGGTGGTACCGGGTGCTGCATGAATTGGTCGATTGGGCCCTCCGAAAAAACAAGCCTTCGGGAGAGATCAGCATCCTTGATGCAGGCTGCGGAACGGGTCGAATGATGGAAATCTGCCAGAGCTACGGCAGGGTTTCAGGAATTGATTTTTCACCTGATGCCATTTATTTCGCCCATGAAAGAGGCCTGAACAACATTGCCCTGGGAGATTTAAATGATTACAAGTTTGAAAATGACCACTATGACGTGGTTGTTTGCCTGGATGTCCTCTACCATTCAGCCATCCAGAATGACCTGGCAGTAGTTGAAAAGTTCTATCACACATTGAAAGACAAGGGTCTTCTGATCATCAACCTGCCTGCTTTTGACTACTTAAAAAGGCCCCACGACAGGGTTGTCCACACGAAAAAAAGGTATCGGAGAATCGCCTTCGAGAAGGATTTAAAACAAATCGGGTTTACCATCCTTCATTCCAGCTATCGGATGCCGCTCCTGTATTTTATCATTTTAATAGCAAAGCTGTTACGTTCTAAAAGTAAGACAGATGAATCTGAATCTGATCTAAAAAAACTTCCCTCTTGGTTGAACACCTTGTTACTCAATTATGGAAGGCTCGAAAACGGATGCATCAAACTAGGAATTGTATTTCCCGTGGGTAGCTCCCTGTTTGTAGTTGCAAAAAAACGGTAATGGTTTCTAAAACTTGAAAGCCTTACGAATTGCATCGCCTTTTTCTTTGTACATTCAACTATATTATCTAAATTAGGAGTTTAGAATACTCAACTACACTGATTTGTTGAATGTAGTTGCTGACCATCTTAATCGTCTTATTTTTCGGTTACCAATAATCATATCCAACTGTTATGAGAACTATTTTTCAACTAAAAATCGTCATTCTTATTTCCGTATTCCTGTTGGGACTGATCATCTTCAAAGGTCTTCAAAACCAGACTGTTTTCAAATATACCCTGGGGGTAATTACATTTACCAACCAGCACGTAGGTAAGCCAACTGACTTTGTCCAGGATCTTGACATCGTCAAGACTGAAAGGCCATACACTACTTTGAATGATTCTAATTTTATCCATTGGGATGTAGGGTTTTATAAATATATGAAGGAAACCGGCTATGGGAAAGAGAATACCTGGCCTGGAATCGGCACTTACGCCTTTTCTCCCTTGTTCCCTTTTATCTGGAAACTATCTCATTTACCGGCACCTTACATGAGCATCCTGAATTATTTGATGTTTGCCTTTTCAATCGTCATCCTCTCATCGCTCTTTTTATCCTCAAAAGATTTCAGTAAAACCGACATCCTCTGTTTCTTTGCCCTGGCATTGACCTTACCATCGGTATTTTCATTTTATATCCCTTACTGCGAATCAACCTTTATCTTTACCATGAGCATTGCATTGTGGGGCTTATTCAAAAATAAAAGGTGGCTGTTCTATCTTGGAATGGTGTTATTTGCATTAAGCCGTCCATCGTTTATGATCGTTGGACTTGCCTTCATTGCTACCGATCTCTATTTTCTGATCCTGAATAAAGACAAGAAGTCATTTCTGAAAGAACTGGCCTGGAAACTGTTTCCAATTATTACTGGGATGCTGATTACTTTTTATATCCAATACCTGAGCAGCGGAAGTTTCTTTAAGATGTTTGAAGTCCATAGCCTCTTTTGGAATCATAATTTTCAAATTCCTACTACCATCACCGACTGGTCCCTTGAAGGATATGGCATGAGTATCTTTTCAATTGTTTGCATTGTATTCCCGGCAAGTATCCTGCTTTTTACCAAGTGGCTCAAACATCGAAAAGAGAAGTTCAGTCCATCGGTGAGCTTATTTTCATCCCTCACCATGAAAGAGTACCTGTTTAATTTTTCCATCATTTACTTTATCGGAAACTTCTTATTCGTATTCCTTACCCAGGGGGGCAACCTCAATGGCTTGCACCGCTATATCCTGGTATCGCCATTCTTTTATATTTTCATGTTTATGATGGCCTCCAAACTAAAAACCATTGATCTGAAAATTCAATTACGGATACTTATTCCTATGGTCATTATCGGTTTTTTGTCTCTGATCCATGGCCCCTATCAACACGGCATTTCATATTTAGACATGGGCTATTTTTATCTGGTGGTCACTATGGCCTATTTTATTTTCTTTGACAGAATGAAAATGCCAGTTAAAATTCGTTTGCTGGCAGTACTCATTTTATTAAATACAATTTGGCTGACTTATTTATTTAATAACTTTCTCAACAATTCATTCATCATCGCATAGATTTACACATCCATCGCCTTGAAAAATATTCTATCAATTGCCTGCATTTTATTTTCAATCAGCCTAAGTTCCTTTGGCCAGCAAGTAAGTGAAACGGGCTTTTCCATAGGTGTCAACAGCCCAACTCACTACGATCAGGACGAATTTTCGGTAACCTATATGCCAAATAATCCGATATTCAACGTAACAAAAAGCTGGTACAACAACGAGCATTGGATTTCGCTCAGGAAAGAATTGGGTCTTAACTTGCAATATTTGAATGTTAGATATGGGATCGGCAATTTGGAAAGAGACAATTACTTCTCAGGCAACATGGTCAGCCTCTTTGCCAATGGTGCACTGATGGCTCACTTGCGCATTGACCGTAAACTGGTTTTCAGTATAGGTCCAGAAGCAGAAATCCTTTTAATTGAAAAAAACAATCTGAAAAATTCATACAAAACGAGCTTTCCCAATCCTCCCAGTTCAGGAACAATCATTGAAAAAGGCTTCAGTCGTGCTTATTTTAGCCAGCCTTCTTATGGAATCAAGGCCCGTCTCTTTGAATCCAACATTACCCAAAGAATTACTTTATGCCTTGCGGTAAGTTATCTGTGGACCAAAAGGGAACTCTCCAATTTCAATGCCTCCAACTACACCCGGCTCAGCTTTTATATCGGTTCAAGAAGCCTAAAGAAGAGCTAATCCCTGATCTGCCAATTGAACAAGCAAAATAATCACCTGACCTATTGAATTTCAGAGATATTTGATTACTTTTGCCCAGCTTTTATAAATGATTCTACCCTGTTGTAATTGAAAGCAATGCTGCGGAGTAGAAATTGTATAACCAAAAAAGAAACATTAAAATGTACTTAACACCGGAAAAGAAAATTGAATTCTTCGAAAAATACGGGGAATCAGCAGCAAACACAGGATCGTCTGAAGCACAGGTAGCGTTGTTCTCATACCGCATCAGCCACCTGACCGATCACCTGAAATTAAACAAAAAAGATTTCAGCACACAAAGGGCCCTGATCACCCTGGTAGGTAAACGCAGAAGCCTGCTCGATTATTTGAAGAAAAAAGATATCGAGCGTTACCGCGCAATTATTAAAGACCTCAATTTACGTCGATAATTTATTAAAGAAAAGGTCCTGATTTATCTGGACCTTTTCTTATTTTTATACCCGCTTTAGAATTTGAAGGTACCATCTTTTATCGCGGCACTTCAGTAAAACTGTTTTTTCTGAATAAAAATACCCCACCACGCCCATTTTAGTGTACCATATAAAAAATATTTATTCAATAAAATTATGAATCAAGCAATTATTAAAACAATTGACATTGGCGATGGTCGTATCATTACCATTGAAACCGGAAGGTTAGCCAAGCAAGCCGATGGTGCGGTGGTTGTTAGAATGGGTGATACGATGTTGATGGCAACTGTAGTATCTGCCGTTGAAGCCAAAGAAGATGTGGATTTTATGCCCCTTCAGGTCGATTACCGTGAAAAATTTGCTGCCGCAGGTCGCTTTCCAGGAGGCTTCCTCAAACGTGAGTCTCGCCCTTCAGACGATGAAGTGCTGATTTCACGTCTGGTAGACCGTGCACTGCGTCCACTGTTCCCTGCCGATTTCCATGCTGAAACAGCCATGATGATCTCCCTGATTTCTTCAGATCCTGAAGTGATGGCCGATTCACTGGCAGGACTGGCCGCATCTGCTGCCCTTGCAGTTTCGGATGTGCCTTTTGAAGCATACATTTCTGAAGTTCGTGTAGCCCGTTTGGATGGCAAGTTCATCGTCAACCCAACCTATTCACAATTGGCAAAAGCCGATTTGGACATCATGGTAGGGGCCTCGTATGACAACATCATGATGGTAGAAGGCGAAATGGATGAAGTATCAGAAGAAGTGATGCTCGAAGCCATTAAAGTGGCCCACGATGCCATCAAAATTCATTGCAAGGCCCAGGAAGAACTGGCTGCAATGGTTGGCAAAACCAAACGTACCTATTGCCATGAAGTAAACGATGCAGCACTGAAAGCAAAAGTGACTGAAGATTTACTTCCAAAGGCATATGCACTGGCCAAACAGATGATCAATGACAAACATCAACGGATGGAAAGTTTCCATGCCATCGTTGAGGAATACGTTGCTGAGTACAAAGTAGCCAATGCTGAAAATACTGAAATCGATCTTGGCGCCCACGTTAAGATGATCAATAAATATTACCACGATGTGGAAAAAGAAGCCATGCGCCGCATGATTCTTGATGACGGTATCCGTTTGGATGGCCGCTCAACCACTCAGATTCGTCCTATCTGGGGCGAAGTGGATTACTTACCAGGATCACATGGATCGGCGATCTTCACCCGTGGTGAAACACAGTCGCTTTCATCAATTACCCTCGGAACAAAGATGGATGTCAAGAAAATTGACAGTGTCACCTTCCAGGGAACTGAACGCTTCTTGCTTCACTATAACTTCCCTCCCTTCTCGGTAGGTGAAGCCAAAGTGCCAAGAGGAACCGGACGCCGCGAAATCGGTCATGGAAATTTAGCTTTCCGTGCTTTAAAGAAAATGATACCAGAAGATTTCCCTTATGTAGTAAGGGTTGTATCTGATATCCTGGAATCAAACGGTTCGTCATCAATGGCAACAGTTTGTGCCGGAACAATGTGTATGTTGGATGCAGGTATGCATATGAAACGTCCAGTTTCTGGTATCGCCATGGGTCTGATTACCGATCCTGCCAACAATAAATTTGCTGTCCTTTCTGATATCCTTGGTGACGAAGATCACCTGGGTGACATGGACTTCAAGGTAACCGGAACTTCAAAAGGAATCACAGCCACCCAGATGGACATCAAGGTAGGCGGTCTTTCTTATGAGATCCTTTCGAGTGCATTGAATCAGGCCAAACAAGGCCGCGAACATATTCTGGGCGAAATCCTAAAGGTTATTTCAGTGCCACGTGAGGACTACAAACCAAACGTACCACGTGTTGAAGTGATCCAGGTGCCTAAAGAATTCATTGGACCAATCATTGGGCCAGGCGGAAAGAACATCCAGAAACTTCAGGAAGAAACCAAAACCGTTATTTCTATTGAAGAACGTGACGATATTGGCTATGTGGAGATTTCAAGTATCAACCGCGAAAACCTCGAAGCTGCCAAGATGCGTATCAAACTAATCGTTGCCATCCCTGAAAAGGGAGCCATCTACAAAGGCAAGATCAAATCGATCACTTCTTTTGGTGCATTTGTTGAAATCATGCCAGGCAAAGAAGGATTGCTTCACATTTCTGAAATCAGCTGGGAACGACTGAATACAGTGGAAGAAGCCCTACAGGAAGGCCAGGAAATTGAAGTGAAACTGTTGGATATGGACCGTGATGGCAAGATGAAATTGTCTCGCCGCGTGTTGCTTCCAAAACCAGAAGGCATGCCCGATCGTCCAGAACGCTCGGCTGATGACCGTCCACCTCGTCGTGATGACAACCGTGGCGGAGGAGACCGTGGTGGTGATCGTGGTGGCCACCGTGCAGGTGATCGTCGTGATGATCGTGGTGGTAACCGTGACCGTCGTTAAGAAGTTATTCAATAACTGATATAGAATGAAAATGCCCGGCTAGCCGGGCATTTTTTATTGGGGGTAATCAGAAGTCATTAGTTTTTTATTCCTTTTCGATTACTCCTTCTATTTGGTCATACAATTCTGGGATCTTATTTTTAACCACATCCCATACAATAGAATAATTAACGCCCATATAATCATGAATCAATCTATCGCGCATTCCGGCCATGTTTTTCCATTTAATCGAATCCCATTTTATTTTGAAATCAGCAGGAATCTTCTTTGTAGCTTCTCCAATTATTTCGAGGCTTCTTACGACAGCTCTTTTTAAAGAGCTCATCACGTAAGAAATCATCTTTTGTCAAATCAGTATGAATAACAGAGATGATATACAAACTCTCATCCCGAATATGTTTCAAGTACTCAATAGGTTCCTTAGACATACACAACTTCGTTTAAGATCTTTGGTCCAATATAGGGGCTTAATCCATTCTTAGTTACAATCTCTATTCGTTCATTCTTAAATAGCTGTTCTATAATGTCATAAACATCCATATAATTGTCATAATTCTCTTTGTCAGGTTCAAAATCAATTAGAATATCAATATCACTTTTATCTGATTGTTCGCCTCTGACATAAGAGCCAAAAAGACCAATGTCACGAATTCCAAGTTTAAAGAGCTCTGGTTTATGAGTCTGGATGGTAGAAAGTATATACTCTTTTGTTGTCATAATCAAAACTTTACTACAAATATACGAATCTTTAATTGAATGAATGTGGTCTTCTAAAATTACCCTTTTCTTTACTATCTTAGTGCATATTATTTTAAGCCTTATTACAGTTTGCAAATTAAAAACTTTTTGCAATATTTATTGAATGAACATTGTTGTAATGAAAATAATTTTGTTCTGATAAAAAATAGTACATATGAACTGGAATGTATTAAAAACAGAAGAAGATTACAACAATGCTTCCATGAGAATGGTGGAAATCTTCCAGGCAGAACCCAATACACCCGAAGTTGACGAGTTGGATTTATTGATTGTTTTGGTAAAAGATTACGATGACAAACATTACCAATTACCTGAACTGGATGCTTTGGAAGTGATCAAATATAAAATGCAGGAAATGGGCTTGAAGGCAAAAGACCTTGAACCCATTATCGGCAGCAAGGGCCACGTCTCTACCATTCTTTCGGGAAAGCGGGAAATCACTTTAAAGATGGCTCAAAAATTAAAGAACTATTTTAGAATTCCCGCCGAAGTATTCCTGCACAGCACTTAATCTTTCAATCAAAACCATTTTTCTCGATGGTTGTTTTGGCTTTTGAAAAGAAGAATATTTCCATTTTCTATCTGACTTTAAATACACTATCTTTGTATATTAAAATACAAAATCATGGAAGCAATTTATAAACTAAAGGCAAAAGAGATCGATCCAAATTTAATGGATACCATCAAAAAGCTGTTCCGTGGAAAAGAAATAACCATCACCATCACAACTGATGACGACGAAACAACCTATCTGACCAAAAATCCGGCCAACAAAAAGCATCTGTTGGATAATATCGCTGCCGAACCAACCATTGGCTTTACTGCCGGAGAGTTTGATGAACACGTTGAAAATCTCCTGAAGCAATCAAAATAACTCATGGATCATGAGAAAGATAACCTTTACTCCTGATGCTTATGCCGAATATGTCAATTGGCTTGAAATAGATCGAAAAATATTCCTAAAAATTACTGATCTCATCCGGGATGCATCCAGAGACCCTGGAAGGGGAATTGGGAAACCTGAATTATTGAAGCATGAATTGAAAGGCTGCTGGTCCAGAAAAATTAATCAGGAGCATCGGTTGGTTTATTCTGTTTCTGAAAGTGCAATCGAAATTAGGTCTTGCAAATACCATTATTAAACTTTTATCTACAGGATTTAATATTTGAATATGGCCTTATCCCTACCATTATCTTGCTTCGACCATATTTTTCTTTGTATTCATGAGTCTTGCATTTCTAAAATGCTTATTAACCTCATTGATCAGTCGGTAAGGCCGATTAAATGTCTCCTGTGAGACCTTGAAATAATCAGAAAGGTTCCTGATGGTCTCTTTGGAAAGACCCTTGTTATAATTCAAAATCTTAGAGATGGTTCCTTTTGATAACCCCAATAGGTTAACCAAATCTTTTGACTTCAAGTCCCGCTCAGCCATCAATGATTTTAGTATTTCTATGGGGTCGGCGTCATTTATTGTAGTATGTTCGTTATCCCACTTCTCGATCAATAGGGTGAGCAAATCAATCTCATCCTGAACATTGTTCGTGTCTTGAGTGACCAACTCTTCAAGGATATTACAATAATTATCATATTGCTCCCTGCTCTTAATTATTGTGAATTTTAAAGTTTCCATTTCAATCACCTTTTAATTATCAATCAATAGATATCAATATCAAACTGCTTTCCCTCATTGCAAAGTTTTGTATATTCGGCATGAGTTCCCATCCACTTGACGAATAAGTGAACTTTCATATTTCCAAAATGATACTTGCAGATCAATCTATAGTTATTCCCTCCTATGTTAAAAACCACTCTGTCAGAACCCTTTCCAAGTATATCCGCACTATTAAAAGTTGATATTATTTCATTTGGTACACTCCAATCCATTCTTCTTACAATCGCTAGCCATATCTCAAAAGATGCTCTGCTGCGAGCATTTTTAAGGATATAATCCTCAATGGATTGTTTCTTAATCAAATGTACTTTCATATACTAATGACAAATATACGCATAAAGTTTCACTGGAGGAAACTTCATACGTATATTTGTCAATTATTTGTCCTCGCATTTATTGTTTGACTATCCAGTCGTATATAGGGTCCGTCCCGTTTTTAAAGTCTTTAAAACTGGGTTCGATGATCTGATCCGGAGTGATCGTTTTTAGGTCTTGGGCGGAGTCATGAAAATACTTGGTCGAATAATATATTTTCAAACCCGAACCAGGAAGCCCCAGTTGCTTGATTTCACCAAAATGATTTGGCTTGCCCGAAGTTTCCTCGCCTACAAAAATGGCGGCAGTCATATTTTTAAAATCCATGGCATTGATGATGGCAGAGGAGAAAGTTTGGCCTCCAATGACGACATATATTTTCCCCTTTTGATTGATACTTTTGATGGCCGACAATTCACGTATCAATTCTGTGCCGGGTGCTGAATTTCCACCCCCATTGAAACGAATATCAAAAATGAACTTATCAAAATCATGGCTATTGATGTTTTCAATGACTTTTTTCTTGAAATCATTAAAGGAAGGCAACAGCTCCGGATTCCCTTTGAATCCTTGAGGGGGAAATTCGCGGCTGTTGCAGAGATTGTATTGAATGTAATAGGCATTGTCTTTTCTCAGGATGCTGTCCACGAACAAGGATTTCCCATTTTTATAACACAAGGCAATTGAATCTGGTACAAAAGATTTCCTGTTCTGCCTGGTCAGGACACCCGGTTTGAGGACGTAATTCAACACTTCACCGCTTTGATTTTCAAGTAACAAGTCAATCGTGTCTGTTTTGATAAAACCAAAATGCTGCAGAACCTGGGCATACCGAATCAGCCCAGGCAGGCTATTTTTGATGACCGCATTGTTATCAACAGTCATTAAAGACTTTAAGGAATCAGCAATCACAGCCAATGGCTGGCCATTGATCTTTAGAATTTTATCTCCCAAAATGCTTTGATTTTCTTCCGTTGAATTCATCACATAAAGTCCATCCTTAAACCACATGAGATTCAAGGGCAGGATTTTATTATTGTCAAGAAATTGCCCCCAACCGACCATGGTGTGTGAATCGCCAAAGGAAGCGATCAATTGTTGCAACTGAATGGCGATCTCAAGATTCGAAAGCTGATTCTTTTCTTTCGATATTTGATCGATGCCATCAAAAAAATCCTTTTCACTCTTTAGATGATAAAGATTAATGTGGTTTTTCGGCAATTCGACTTTCAGAAAATTTAAATCCGCATCCCAGTCTATAACGCTGTTGTTTTGTGAAAGTGCAATCATCGGAATGAATACCAAGGCTGATAAAATCAATTTTCTCATGACCGCTTGTATGTAAATTGCATATTTGACCCAAATCTACCATTTTATATTTTTATTTCAAAGCTTATTTACAAAACATTCAGCGTATTTACAAATCTTTTTACCCCTCCAAGTCATTGGCAGTTAATACACTTGCACCTTTGATCTTCCCTCACGCCAAAACCCATTCCATCTATAATTTATTTTATTATTTTTTCATTCCAGAATGTAACCATATACTTGCCCTTGCCGTACTTATAGTAAATTTCCCATAAATAAAGTCAATACAAACTCAATATAAAGTCAATACAGAATCAATAATAAATAGGGTGTTAATAGGTAGTTAATAGGGGGTAAATAGGTTCTTAATAGGTTCCTGAACCTGTTTTCAACCTGTTTACTACCTATTGTCAACCTGTTTACCATTGACTTTGTATATATGGAATATTGAATGAATATGAACTTAATATTGAATCATCATGGCAATTGTAAAAGGCGGTATCGGTTCTATGCTTTCCGGAAAAGTGGAAGGATTGGTCTATGTACAGTTGAATGGCCAAACCATTTCGCGCAAGGCACCCAAGCACAAAAAGGACTCATGGACCCCGGGCATGTTGCTTAATCAACAGCGCTTTAAGGAGGTCAACAGTTTTTGCGCCCAGTTCAAATATTCGGTCATTCCGCAGATCTGGAACGGGGCGGCTCAGAGGATGAGCGGCTATGCTTATTTCCTCAAATCCAACATGGCCGCCTTTGCACCCGATGGCAGTTTGGGGGATGTCCAGAAACTTCGGTTCTCAACAGGAAAACTGCCCTGGCCTGAAGGGTTAGAAGCCCAACGGTCGGAAGGGGATGCCAATACGATTGAAGTGAAATGGCCAAAGTATTTGAATGTGGGAGGCGTCCAACTCAGGGATGAGCTGATGGTCATCAGTGCTGCAGATGGCCAGTATTCAAAAATTACGGGCACAGGCATTGAAAGAAATGCCCTTGGAGGCAAGTTTGAATTGCCCGTGCTACCTGTTGGAGCCACGCACATCTACCTTTTTTTTGGCTCCCTAGACCACAGGGACTATTCGGAGAGCGTATGCTTTGAAGTGTAAGGGTGGGACCCGCGATTTGCAATCGCGCACAGATTTAATAAGTGATGGAATTTATATACAGGAGGCTTAAAAATAGCAATGTTTAAAGAAGTTGCAAAAAAGCAATTGCAAATCGCTTGTCATCCTAAGTGCATTTATGTACAATTTAAAGTAAATTATGAAAGTAAATAACAATGAAAAATAAATAATATATTTGTATAAATCATTGCTATGAAAACAATTCAAATTAACGAAAAGACAAAAATCGGGAAAAATGTTTTGACAATGCTAAAAGCTTTGTCAAAGATAGAAAATGACAATTCAATTCATTTTTTGGATGAAACTGAATATTTGCTTTCATCAAAAGCAAACAAGGAAGCATTGTTGGAGGGTATCGGTCAAGTCAAAGAAGGTAAAAAAGGTAAAACTATAGAACCATCTGATTTGTGGAAATAGACTTTCAAGATAAAGCAATAGAAGATATTGATTTTTGGAAGAAATCAGGAAACAAAGCAATTCAGTCAAGGATTACGAAATTGCTGGAAAGCATCCGTAGAACTCCATACGTAGGAATAGGAAGGCCTGAAGCTTTAAAGTATGAACTAGCCGGATATTGGAGCAGGCGGATCAACGATGAACACCGAATAGTCTATACCGTTTCAGTCAATCGGATCAAAGTCATTTCCATGCGATTTCATTATAGATGATTCCAACGTGAAGTTCACCTGTTATGGAGATCAAAACCGAGTTATAGACATAAAAGGTTTTCTACTTTCAGGTGAGACATAAAAAGGTTCTCACTTTGTAAACAGTCAATCACCAGGTTGAATTAATTACCTTTAAAATAGGATCAATCATGGCAACCAATGAACAAGGTATTTTAGGTGGCTTTTCCGGCAAGGTCGGAACAGTAATCGGGGGCAACTGGAACGGCATTGACTTTATGCGCGGGGTCCCGGCCCATATTGCCAATCCAAGAACGGCCGCTCAGCAGGACCAGCGGGTAAGGATGGGGGCCATGATCCAATTCCTAAGTCCTCTCAAGGCCTTTTTGAGAGTGGGCTTTAAAAAGCAGGCCATCAAAATGTCGGCATTCAATGCCGCCACCTCATACAACCTGGCCCATGCGATCAGGGGCGCTTATCCCGATTACGAGATCGATTATTCAAAAGTAAGGCTCAGCCAGGGCAATCTTCCAGGGGCATTAAATCCACAGGTTAGCAGCCCCGAAAGCTGCCAGGTGGAGTTCAGCTGGGAGGACAATTCTTTGGACAACGGTGCATTGGGCAATGACAGGGCTTTACTGGTGGTGTATTGCCCTCAAAAGGGATGGATAGTTACTTCTTTGGGGGATACCAACCGTGCAGGTGGAACCCAGCTGATCAGCCTTCCTTCAATATTTACAGGGGAAGAAGTTCAATGTTATATCGCCTTTCAGAATGCCAATCAGACGATGATATCGGACAGTGGGTTTGCTGGGGGGATAGTGGTGTAAAGAATAGCGTGGGGCTGTAACTAAAGCAAAAGGTTGGTTATTTGATTGGACATCAGAATTTAAATTAGCGGATAGATTGATTTACAAATTGACAATTAAGGACAAGCCTAAGATTATCCAAGGATTAATGAGTATCAGTGATAATAAAGACCATTATTATTTGCACTTGATTGAAAGCGCTCCATTCAATTTAGGAAAACATAAGCTATATCAAGGAGTTCCAGGCAATTTATTTGCCTTTATCTGTAAGATTTCCTGGGAAAAAGGATACGATGGGTTCGTGTCATTTACCTCCAAGACCAAATTGATAGAGCATTATGAAAAAACTATTGGAACTGTTCATGTTGGAGGACACAAAATGGTGATCTTCCCTGATTCTGCTCTAAAATTAATTAAATAATATTATAGTACATAAATCATGGGACACATAAAAGAACCCGAGGGTGTTGATTTTTTTGTAGATTCAAAACCACTGACGGAGAAGGACAAAAGAGAAATTAGCGAGATAATTGCTCATTATAAATCAACAGGAAGAAAGAAAAAAATTGGAAGTCAGACTAAATCAGTGAATTCTAAGAAAAATTCTTCTGTTAGAGAGAATATTTAAGTAGAGGGTATTACTCAGCAGGTGACCTGAAGGCACCAGCTGAGTAAACCTAGATATTTAAAGAGCGATCCTTGCACCTCCCTTACGGACCGACTCACGTATGGCATCGATGATGATCATGTCGCGAAGGCCTTCTTCACCGGTAGTTAGCGATGGCCGTTTTTCCAGGATGGAAAGGCACATTTCATCCATTTGGGCGGCTTGCTGGTTCATGGCAGGGAAATCAAAGGTTTGCCCGTTGGGCAGATAGCCATGGATGCCACCATATCCGCTAAAAGGCTTCAGTCCATATTCACCCTTTTGGCAATTGATATTCAGAAAATGGGCATTGCTGGCAAAGGTAGTCAGGCAACTGGCCAGGATATTGCCGGGAAACTCCAGCTGGAAAGTGGTGGTCTCATCCACCCCCTGGAAAACTGTTGGATCTGAATTAAACATTTGGGCAGTCACGGCTATGGGTTCCAGCCCGGTGGAATAACGTGCAGCCTGCAGGGGGTATGGCCCCATGTCCATGATGGCACCTCCGCCCAATTCGCTTTTGGCCTTCCATTGATCGGTCGGTCTGTTCATGCGCCAGCCAGCCGAAGCATGAACCGTATAGATCGGACCATAAGGCTGTTCTTTGGCCATTTGCATGATCCGCTGGGTATAGGGTTCGTAATGCAAGCGGTATCCGATGGACAGCGATACATTGGCTTTTTTGCAGGCATCGATCATTTCACGACATTCGGCAGCATTCAAGGCCATCGGCTTTTCGCAGATCACATGTTTTCCGGCCTTTGCGGCACGGATCACATACTCCTTGTGCATACTGTTGGGCAGAACGACATACACCACGTCAATGGCCGGATTGCGGGCAATCTCATCAAAATTGTCGTAATTATAAATATTCTCTTTCGGGATATTATATTTCTCTCCGTACTGTTTGGCCTTGGCAGGAGTTCCAGTCACCAGGCCGGCCAGTTTAACATGGCTGGTTTTTTCAAGTGCCGGCATCAGCTGTCCTATTGAATAGGAGCCCAAACCGATCAGGGCAATGCCCAGCTTTTTCTCCTCACTTGAAGGACGAGCCTGAAGGCTGAAAGGAAATGTGGACAGGCCAGCTGCCAAGGTTGCGGTTGACACCTGAGTAAGAAAATTTCGTCGGTTAAGTAGCTTGCTCATGGATAGTTGTTTTAGTTGTTCAAATATAAAAAGAAAAAAGGAACAATTTTCCAAAAGAAGCTGTCAAAGATTCAGCATGGGGCATGGGGCGTGTGGCACTCTGCTCCATGCCCCACGCTCCTCGCTCCCTGTTATTGACATCCTTTCACGATTCCGGCCAGCTGGTCTTTTCCCCATGAAGGATAGATCGGGGATTTGGGTTTAAAATTATCCCAATTTGCCAGCAGCTCCCTGGCTTGCGGACAAAACGAACTTGCTTCCAATCCCATGTAGGGAGCCGCTCCCATGTCCATCTGAATCTTTAGGAATTGGGCCCTTGGATTGGAGGCATCCAATGCCAAGGCTTTGGCGATGGCTTGTTGGGTCAATCCGCTATACTCCTGTCCCCGCTCCATGGGATTAACTACCAAACGGCCTGTTAAATAAAAGGCCTGAATGACATAGACTTCAGATTCGTTGGGCGCCATTTCCAACAGCTTGGTGACCGATTTTTCAGCCACATCAAGGTAACTGTCCTTTTTAGCGGCATCGCCCTGCTCCATAAAACTCATTAAGATGTAACATTGTGCATGGTAATACAAAGGCAGCCATTCACCTTTTTCAACATTGGCGATCACCTGGAATTTGTTCCCCAAAGCCTGCGCATCAGCCACAGTTTGAACGGTTGAAAATTCACCGAGCGTTTCGCCCATTGTTTGTACATACTCAGGTTTCTGTGACATAGATACCAGACTAACAAAGGCAAGTGCAAGAGATAAAATAATTTTTTTCATAATAATGTATTTAAAGTTTAAAGTTCAAAGTTCCAAGTTCAGGTTCCAGGTCTGGTCGGGATAACCGGCATTTCAATATTTCTCATTTCTCATTTTCTCATTTTCTCCCTTTTCTCATTTTCTCCCATTCTCATTTTCTCCTGCCCCAGGCTAATCAATCTTCTCCAGCTGATTGGCCTCACCTTTTCGGGTCAGGGTAATGAAGCAGCCCAGTACATAAAATTGATTCGAACTGGGCTTGATGGCGGCTCCCTGATATCGACCGTTGGTATCGGGATTGTTGCTGTAGGATTGACCGAATTCGTTTTTAAAGTCCAGCACATTGGTCACAGCCCCATAAAAAATAATGTTTTGACGGTACAGAAAACTCCAGCTAAAATCAAGACTTCGGTAAGGCAACATCTTTTCACCATTAAATATCGCAGAATTGGGATCATTGTAAACGCGTGGTGAAGAATACCTAAAATTGACTCCTGCAAGGGAGCGTAGGCCACCCAGCCAATGCTTGTAAACCACCGACAAATTGTGTTTGCTGGCAAAAGTCGGGATGGCTTCTTCAGGAAAATTACGGTAATTGCGCCTGGTATCCAAATAGGAATAGGATATCCAATAGTCGCCATTTTTAATTGACTTTTTGTCGCGCAAGAATAAATCCAGCCCTTTGGCATAGCCCTTTCCGTTGTTATTGTAACTGGAAGGCAGGTAAAATTCACCGCCATTGAGTTTCACCAGATCCTTGTAATCCTTGTAATACAGCTCAACGCGGATAGTGCGGCTATTGGCGGAGGACTGAAAGCTAAAGGTATAATGATCGGCACGTTCGGGCTTCAATTGGCTGGTATAAAGGAGATAATCGTCCACTGGATTCTGATAGAACCAACCGTAGGCTGCCGAGAACTGGCTTTTGTCCGTTATTTTGTAGGCAGCCGACAAGCGGGGTGACAAGGTGTACCTATCCAGGTAATCAGAATATTCAACACGGCCTCCAAGGCGGGTTACAAACTTCGATGAGG